>DASYDR010000103.1:0-34049 GCA_036499545.1 Roseomonas sp.
CGACCGTCGCGGGCCGCTGGTTCGCGCAGCGGCGCGGCCTGGTGCTCGGCCTGCTGACCGCCGCCAATGCCACCGGCCAGCTCGCCCTGCTGCCGATGGCCGCCTGGCTGGCCCAGCATGAGGGCTGGCGCATCGCGATGATCCCCGGCCTGATCGCCTGCGGCCTGGCCGGGCTGCTGATGGTGCTGTTCGGGCGCGACCATCCGGCCGAGCTCGGCCTGGCCCCCTATGGCGACACCGCGCCGCCTGGCCCCGTGCCGCCGCGGCCGGCCGGCGGCAATGCGGTGCGCACCGCTTTCGCGACCTTGGCGGAGGCTTCGGGTTCGCGTGTGTTCTGGATCCTGTTCGTGACCTTCATGATCTGCGGCCTGTCCACCAACGGGCTGATTCAGACGCATTTCATCCCGCTCTGCAGCGATTTCGGCATGGCGCAGGTGGAAGCGGCCTCGGTGCTCGCGATGATGGGCGCCTTCGACTTCATCGGCACCATCGCGTCCGGCTGGCTGTCGGACCGCCTCGACAACCGCAAGCTGCTGTTCTGGTATTACGGCTTGCGCGGCCTGTCGCTGCTGGCGCTGCCGTCCAGCACCTTCACGCTCTACGGGCTGTCGATCTTCGCGGCGTTCTACGGGCTCGACTGGATCGCGACGGTGCCGCCGACCGTCAAGCTCGCCGGCCGCGCCTTCGGCCGGGACCGCGCGCCGCTGGTCTTCGGCTGGGTCTTCACCGGGCACCAGCTCGGCGCCGCGACCGCGGCGCTCGGCGCGGGTCTCAGCCGCGACGCGCTGGCAAGCTACCTGCCGGCCTTCTACATCGCCGGCGGCGCCTGTCTGCTGGCCGCGTTCCTGGCACTCGGCGCCGGCACCAGGACGCAGAAGGCCGCGACGGAGACCGCGGCCGCGTAGCGGGCGGCCGGGCTAGCCCGGCTTCCCCGTCATCCGGGCGAAGACCATCGCGTCCTTGTTCTTCTCCATGAGCATGGTGATGCCCGGGATGGTCTCGAAGCCGAGGCCGCCCGGCAGGCCGCCATCCGGATCGGGCAGGATCTTCGCGTAGCCGTCGCCCCCGACCTTCTCCCACTTCCCGGCCGGCTTCTTCACCTCGAGATTGACGACCGTCGCCTTGAACACCAGCCGGACGATGGCCTCCTTCGGTGAAGACGGCTTCGTCAGGCTCGGGCAGCCGGCGATCATCTGCCACCCATTGGCCAGCGCCCAGCCCGTCAGCGCATCCTTGTCCATCCGGCGTCCCACCCTGTCGTGAAACCCCGTCCTATGGACCGGTGACGTGCGGGACAACAGGCATAACGGCGCGAGCGCCATTTCTTGGACCGACGGCCGGATCTTCAGGCAAGCTCGGCAGGGAGGGACCTGTCCGATGACGCCGGGCGCCACCGCGACCATGCCATCCCGCTACAGCCGGGGCGAACGGGCCGCGGACGCGGCCATCCATGCCCTCGGCCTGGCTGCCGTGCCGGTGGCCTGCGCGATGCTGGCGGCGCAGCCGGCGGATACCGGCCTGGCGCTGCCGCTCGGCCTCTATACGATCGGGCTGGTCGCCATGCTCGGCTGCTCCGCCCTCTACAACCTGGCCCGCGAGGGACCTCGCAAGGCGCTGCTGCGCCGCTTCGACCATGCAGCGATCTTTCTGATGATCGGCGGTACCTACAGCGCGGTGGCTGGGATCGCGATCGGCGGCACCTGGAGCACGGCGCTGCTCGCCTGCGTCTGGACCGGCGCGGCCGCCGGGGTCGCGCTCAAGCTGCTGGCGCCGGCGCGCTTCGAAGGGCTGTCGATCCTGGCCTATCTGCTGCTCGGCTGGGCAGGGCTGGTGGCGCTCGGCCCGCTCGTGGCGGCGCTACCGGCGCTGGATCTCGGCCTGATCCTCGCCGGCGGGCTGCTCTACAGCGGCGGCGTCGCCGTGCATCTCGCGATCCGGCTGCGCTACCACAATGCGATCTGGCACGCCTGCGTGCTCGCCGCCGCCAGCTGCCACTATGCGGTGGTGCTGCGCCTCGCCGCCGGCTGAGGCGGCGTCGCCGATGGTTGCGGCGGGGCCAGAAGCCGCTCGATAGTGGTGGTTGCCCCTGACCCGGAGATTGGCCCCATGCTGATGCGCCGCCCGCTGCTCGCCTCCCTCCTGGCGGTCGCCGTGGTGCGCACGGCCCGCGCCGAGGCCGCCTGGACCCTGGCGACGGAGTATCCGCGCACCGCCATGCCGGGCGAAGGCGTGCAGCATTTCGCCGAAGCCGCGACCCGGCTTGCCGCCGGGGCGCTGACGGTGACGCCCGGCTTCGACGCGCCCCAAGGGCTGCGCTCCGCCGCCATGCCGGGCGCGGTCGCGGATGGCCGCATCGCAGCGGCGGATGCCTTCACCGGCGCGCTCGGGAGCGAGGCGGCGATCTTCCAACTCTCCGCCCTGCCCTTCCTGACCGCCTCCGCCGCCGATACCGAACGCCTGCTGCGCGCCGCGCGGCCGGCCTATCAGGCGGCGCTGGCGGCACGCGGGCTGACCCTGCTCTACGCCACACCCTGGCCAGCGACCGGCATCTGGTCGCGCCATCCGCTGCCGGACGCGGCGGCGTTGCAGGGCCTGAAGGTACGGAGCTATGACGCCGCGAGCACCGCGGTGATGCGCGCCGCCGGCGCCGCGCCGGCGCAGCTTTCCTTCGCCGATGCCGCGCCCCGCCTGCGCAGCGGGGAACTGGATGCGGTGCTGTCATCCGGCGATGGCGGTGCCGGCGCGCGGCTCTGGGAGATCCTGCCGCACTTCACGGTGCTGGACTATGCCTCGCCCCTCAGCCTCGCCTTCTGCGCCACCGCGAAGCTGGACGCGTTGCCGGCAGCGGCGAGGGACGCGGTGATACAGGCCGGGCGCGAGACCGAGGCGCGGCAATTCGCAGCCATCGGCACCCGCCTGACGGAGAATGAAGCGCGCATGCGCGCCAATGGCGTCACCATCGCCCAAGTCCCGGCCCTGCGCGCAGCGCTGGCCCAGGCCGCGGCGCCGGTGGTGGCGGCGTGGGAGGCACGGGCCGGCGCGGAGGGCGCCGCGATCCTGGCGGCCTATCGCGCCGGCTAGCTTCATCCCCATGTCGAGGTCTCCACCGCCCGGGAGGTCCAGCCGATCATGACCGTGCAGCCGATCGATACGATCCGCAGCTATCACGCCCATATCTATTTCGACGGCCCGGAGCAGCGTCGCGCCGCCGAAGCCCTGCGTGACGCGATCGCCGGGCGCTTTTCCGTCCTGATCGGCCGCTGGCACGACCGGCTGGTCGGGCCGCATGCGCGGCCGATGTACCAGGTGGCGTTCCTGCCCGCCGAATTCGCCCGCCTGGTGCCCTGGCTCATGCTCAACCGGCGCGGCCTGGCCGTGCTGATCCATCCCGATACCGGCCACCCGAAGGCTGACCACCTGACCCATGCGCTGTGGCTCGGCGAGATCCTGGGCATCGACGCCACGCCGCTGCCGGACCAGGCGGACCCCGAGGACGCCATCACCCCCAACACCCAGCCGATGGTGACGCCATGACCGACATCCCCTATCGCAGCGCGCTCATCATCGGTGCCGGGCCTGGCATCAGCGGGTCCCTGACCCGGCTGCTGCGCGCGGCCGGCCTGCCGGTGGTACTCGCCGCGCGGCATGTCGACAGGCTGGCGCCGCTGGTTGAGGAGACGGGCGCCATCGCGCTGCCGGTCGATGCCGCGGAGGCCGACCAGGTCGAACGGCTGTTCACCGAGACGGAGGCGCGGATCGGCGCGCCCGAGATCGTGGTCTACAATGCCAGCGGCCGGGTCCGCGGCCCGATCGCCGAACTCGATCCCGCGGCGGTGGAGCAGGCCGTCGCGGTCTCGGCACTCGGCGCCTTCTATGCGGTGCGGCAGGCGGCACGGCGCATGGTGCCGGCCGGCAAGGGCGCCATCCTGCTGACCGGCGCCACCGCCGGCGTCAAGGGCTTCGCCCTCTCCGCCGCCTTCGCCATGGGCAAGTTCGCCTTGCGGGGCCTGGCGCAGAGCGCGGCGCGCGAGTTGGCGCCGAAAGGCATCCATGTCGCGCATGTCGTGGTCGATGGCGGCGTCCGTTCCGGTCAGCGTGCCGACCCGCCGGAACGGCCGGACAGCACGCTCGATCCCGATGCCGTCGCCCGATCCTATGTCGACCTGCTCCGCCAGCACCGCAGCGCCTGGTCCTGGGAGATCGAGGTCAGGCCCTGGCTCGAAACCTTCTGATCCTGGCACCGGCGTTGATCGTCGACCGGCCAGCCAACCGGTCCATCGATATCAGCCAGCCGCCTGCCAGGGCGCGGTCGCGACGGCGCGGCGCAAGCTGGCCAGGAACATCATGGTCAGCCGCGACGGCGCCGCATTGCCCGGCAGCAGTGCCTGGGCGCTGACATCCGCCGCCGGCGTCAGCCGCAGCCGCGCCACGCCGTGGTCATGCCCATCCATCAGGAAGAACGGATCGATGATCGCGATGCCGAGCCCGGCCCGCACCATCGCGCAGGCGACGGAGGACTGGTTCACCTCGATCGCGATGCGGCGCGGGATGCCGGCATCTCGGAAGCCGCGCTCCACCAGGTTGCCGAGCGGCAGGCTGCGGCTGAAAGAGATGAGGGGATAGGGCGCCAGATCCGCCAGGGCCACCGCGCCCCGCCGCCCGAGCGGATTCCCGGCCGGCACGATGCAAACCAGCGGCCGGGTGCAGAGCTCCATCAGCCGCACATCGGGCTCCCCCACCGGCGAGAGCACCAAGCCGAGATCCACCCTCTCCTGCAGTACCTGGCCGACCACGCCGGTATTGTCCATCGCCTGGATCGAAATCTGCACCCGCGGCCGTGAGCGCCGGAATAGCCCGAGCGCCCGCGGCAGCAGATTGTCGGCGAGCGTCGGCGTGGCGGCGAGCTGCAGGGTGCCGATGCTGGCATCCCGCATATCCTCCATCAGCCGGCCGATGCGTTCCATGCCGTCGAAGACCTGGTCCAGGTCGCGCAGGATCAGCCGCAGCTCCGCTGTCGGCTGCAGCCGGCCCTGGCGGCGCAGGAACAGCGGAAAGCCGGTCGCCGCCGTGCATTCGCGCAGCATCATGCTGACCGCCGGCTGCGAGATGTCGAGCGCCGCGGCCGCGGCGGTGACCGATCCGTGACGGCAGACGGCGCGCACGACCTCAAGCTGGCGGAAGCTGAGTGGCATAAGTTCATCTTATGGAGAATTAAGAACAGGGCAATTGAGCTTATCCCTGGGGCACCGCACTCTGGCGTTGGAAACGTTCAACCGAGCGTCCGATGACCGGAAGGCCGAAGAGCCTGAAGGTCTGAATCGGCCGCTCCAACGACAAAGGCTGAGCTGCGATGCAGATCGCTGCCATCGAGACTTCGGTCGTCGCCCTTCCCTACAGCATGGGCGGTCCGCACCCGCTCTTCGCAGGCCAGACCTGGGACCGCATGGAAATCCTGCTGGTCAAGGTCGAGACCACTGACGGCTATGTCGGCTGGGGCGAAGCCTTCGGCCATGCCGCCATCCCCACCACGAAGACCGCGATCGACAGCATCGTCGCCCCCCTGATGATGGGCCGCGATGCCGGCGACCTGACCGCGCTCACCCGGCAGGTGCTGCATGGTACGCACCTGCTGGGGCGCAACGGATCCTTCGTCTACGGCTTCTCCGGCGTCGAGATCGCGCTCTGGGACATCATCGGCAAGCGCGCCGGCATGCCGATCTGGCGGCTGCTCGGCGGCGGCGCGCCGGCGCCGCTGCCGGCCTATGCCAGCCTGCTGCGCTATGGCAACGACCTGGAACTGGTCGCGAAGAACACCGCCGATGCCTGTGCCGCCGGCTATCGGCACATCAAGCTGCATGAGGTGACGGTGGAAGCGGTGCGGGCCGCCCGCAACGCGCCCGGTGCGGCCGATGCCGCGATCATGCTGGACGTGAACTGCGTCTGGACGCCGCCGGAAGCGCGCGCCATGGCAGCGAGCCTGGCCGATGAAGGTCTCTACTGGCTGGAAGAGCCGGTCTGGCCGCCCGAGGACGCCGCCGGCCTCGCCAGCCTGCGGCCGCATGGCATCCCGCTCTCGGCGGGGGAGAACACCGCCGGCCTGTTCGGCTTCAAGGCCCTGATCGAAGCGGGCGCCATCGATATCGCGCAGCCGAGCGTGACCAAGGTCGGCGGCATCGGGGAGATGATCCGCGTCATCCGCCTCTGCGAGGAGCGCGGCATCCGCGTGGTGCCGCACAGCCCCTATTTCGGGCCGGGCTTCATCGCCACCCTGCACATCGCCGCGGCCCTGGTGGAGAAGCCGCTGGTCGAGGTGCTCTGGGCGCAGATGGAAGCCAATCCCTTCGATCCCTGGGTGCGGCCGCAGAATGGCCGGCTCGCGGTGCCGACGGCGCCCGGGCTAGGCTGCGATCCCGATCCGGCGATCCTGGCGCGCTACGCCAAGGGGCCGCCCACCCGCACCGAATGGAAGCGCTGACCGGAACCGCCTGGCTGCCGCGCCGCCGCGAAGCGGGGTGCGTGACAACGATAAGAATGAAGGGGAGAAACGCATGACCATCACCCGTCGCGGCCTGGCACTCGGCACTGCCGGCGCCGCCACCGCCTTCAGCCTGGCCAAGCCCGCCCTGGCGCAGTCCGAGCCGATCCGCATCGGCTGGCTCGCCGCCATGACCGGGCCGAGCTCGGCCCCCGCGATCGGCTTCAACCGCGGCGTGGTCTTCGCGGCCGATGCGATCAACGCCGCCGGCGGCGTGCGCGGCCGCCGCGTCGAGATCATCACCCGCGACACCCAGGGCGATCCGACCAAGGCGGTGAACGCGACGCAGGAGATGATCAGCCAGCTGCGCGTCCATGCCATCTGGGGCCCGACCAATTCCGGCGAATCCCTGGCGGTGACCGCGATCATGGCCCGCGCCGGCATGCCGAACATCCATCCCTGCGTGGTCGATACCCTGATCGATGTGCGCCGCTACCCGAACGCCTTCCGCGTGGCGCCGTCCAACACGCAATGGGACGACGCGGTGCGCAACTACTGCCTGCAGCGCGTCCATGCGAAGAAGGTCGCGGTGATCGGCGACACCACCGGCTATGGCGTCAGCGCCGCCAATGCCTCCGTCGCCGCCTTCCAGCGCGACGGCGCCGAGGTGGTCTACAAGGCCAATATCGACGCGACCCAGCCCGACATGACGCCCGACATGCTGCGCGCCCGCACCGCCGGCGCCGAGGCGATCGTGTTCTGGAGCGTCTCCACCGGCCTGATCGCGCGGCTGCTCAACACCCGCGCGCATATGGGCTGGGACGTGCCCTTCGTCGGCCATCCCGCGATGTCCTCGGGCGAGGTCGGCACGCTGGTCGAGCGGCCGCAGAACTGGGAAAAAGTCTACGCTATCGGCTACCGCAGCTGCAGCTTCGACGCGGCGGGCAACCTGCCGCCGCGCAGCGCCGACCTGGTCGGGCGGCTGCGCGGCAAGGTCGAGCTCAGCGACACCCTGCTCTGGTGGGTCGCCTCCGGCGTCGACGCGGTGGAGCTGATCGCCAAGGCGGTGGAGGCCACGGGTTCCACCGACAAGGCGGCGATCATCCGCCACTGGAACACGCTGACCAAGTATCCCGGCTATTTCGGCGACTACACCTTCAGCGCCACCGAGCATAACGGCTATCCGACCGAGGATGTGGTGATGTCGGAAGCCAATTCGGCGCGCGACGGCGCCTTCAAGCTGGCCCCGGGCTACAACTGAGCCGGGCGGACGCGGGAGGACACCGAATGCTCGCCTCGATCCTCGCTTCCGGCCTGGCGGTCGGCGCCATCTATGCGCTGATAGGCATCACCTACAACACGATGTACGCCACCTCCCGCGTCATGAGCTTCACCGCCGGGCAGCTCGGCATGCTTGGCGGCGTCTTCGGTTCCCTGTTCATCCTGAAGCTCGGCCTGCCCGCGATCCTCGGCCTGGCGGCCACACTCGCCGCCTGCGCGCTGATCGGCGTGGTCACCGAGATCGTCGCGGTGCGGCCGGTGCTGAAGAGCCTGGAGCAGCATCTCTATGTGCTGACCACGCTGGCGGTCGCGCTGCTGATCCAGCAGTTCACCGCCATCCAATGGGGCACCGAGCCGCAGCCCTTCCCGCGCCTGCTGACCTCGGGCGGCGGCGGCATCGGCGACGAGAAATACTGGCTGCCGGTCGCGGTCTGCGCGGCGACCATCATCGGCCTGGAATATCTCTACCGGCGCACCCTGGTCGGCCGCGCCTTCGTCGCCATCGCGGAGGATAATTTCGCCGCCCGTGCGCTCGGCCTGCCGGAACGCAACCTGCGCATCGCCAGCTATGCGCTGGCCGGCGCCGTCGGCGGGCTGGCTGGCTTCGCCGGCGGACAGCTGCTGCTGGCCTTCTTCGCCAACGGGCCGCTGCTGAATTTCTACGGCTTCATCCCGGTGGCGCTCGGTGGCCTCGGCAACAACCGTGGCGCGGTGATCGGCGGGCTGGCGCTCGGCCTGTTCCAGCAGGCGGCGAATTTCTGGGTCGGCGGCATCTTCTCCTCCGTCGCGGTCTTCATCCTCTTCATCATCGTCCTGCTCGCCGCGCCCCAGGGCCTGTTCGGCGCCACGGCCTCGCGGAGGGTCTGATGAGCGCGACCGGTCCTGAGACGGCCGGCGGCAGCCGCCGCCGCTTCGCCTCCCTGCTGCCCTTCCTGGCGCTGCTGGCGATCGGCCTCGCCATGCCGTATCTGGGCAATGACTATTGGGGCCTGATCGTCACCCGCATCGCGATCTACTGGGTGCTGATCTCCGGCCTCAACCTCGTCGTCGGCTATGCCGGGCAGCTCGCCATCGGCTATGTCGCGCTGTTCACGCTCGGCGCCTATACCGCGAGCGTGCTGGCCGCCGGCAATGCGACGCCGGAGGTGCCGGCACTCGCGGCGCTCGCCATCGCGGGCCTGGCCGGCGCCGTGTTCGGCGTGGTGGTCGGGCTGCCGGCGCTGCGGCTGCGCACCTTCTACTTCGCGATCAGCACGCTCGGCTTCGCGACCATCGTGACCCAGATCGCGCTCGCCTGGCAGGACGTGACCGGCGGCGGCATCGGCCTGCCGGGACCGACCCTGCCGGAGCCTTTCGACACCCCCGCGGGGCTGCTCTATTTCAGCCTCGGCTTCGCCGCCTTCTCCACCTGGATCACCGCGAACATCGCGCGAAGCCGATTCGGCCGCGCCCTGGTCGCGGTGCGCGACGCCGATGTGGCAGCGGAGGCGACCGGCATCTCCAAGCCGCATCTGCTCGTCATGGTCTTCATCCTGGCCGGCGCGCTGGCGGCGATGGCCGGCGGCCTCTTCGCCAGCCTGCAGACCTACATCACGCCCGACGCCTTTACCTTCGAGCTGTCGCTGCTGTTCTTCATCGCGGTGCTGATCGGCGGCCGCGGATCGATCCTGGGCCCGCTGCTCGGCACCATCATCCTGACCGTGCTGCCCGAAATCGCGGCACCGCTCGCCGCCTGGTCCACCTTCCTCTATGCGGCACTGCTGCTGGTGATCGTGCTGGCGATGCCGGGCGGCATCGCGGCGCTGCTCGACTTCCGCAACCGCAAGCCCTTGCCGTCGGGACGCGTCATCGCCTCCCGCCCCGATGCGGTCAGGGAGCTGATTGCGCATCGCAGCCTGCCGGACATCCTCTCGCTCCGCGGCATCGTGCTGGCCTTCGGCGGCGTGAAGGCGATCGACGGGCTCGACCTCGACGTCCAGCCCGGCCAGGTCCATGGGCTGATCGGGCCGAACGGCAGCGGCAAGACGACGACGCTGAACGTCATCTCCGGCTATTACCGTCCGGAATCCGGCGCCATGACGCTGGGCGGCCAGGACCTGGCGGCCGGGCGCTCCACCATCCGCGCCCTGCACGGCATCGCCCGCACCTTCCAGACCCCTCGCCTGATCGGCGAGGCCTCGGTGCTGGAGAATGTGATGATCGGCGGCACCATCGAGGGCAAGGCGACCTTCCTCGAAGCCCTACTCTGCCTGCCGCGCCACCGGCGCGAGGAACGGCAGTTGGAGCAGCGCGCCAGGCTGGCGCTGCATGCCGTGGGACTGGACGGCGTGGCGGAAGCCCGGGCCGACCGGCTGCAGCACAGCGAGCTGCGCTTCATGGAGATCGCCCGCGCCCTGATGCTGCGCCCGGCCTTCCTGCTGCTGGACGAACCGGCGGCCGGCCTGTCGCATGACGAGATCCGGCGCCTGGCCTCCCTGATCCGCGCGGTCAGCGCCGGCGGCACCGGCGTGCTGCTGGTCGAACACCATGCCGACCTGATCTTCGACATCTGCGACCACGTCACGGTGCTCAACCTCGGCCGCATCCTGGCCGCGGGGACGCCGGGCGAGATCCGCGTGCACAAGGAGGTGGTCAGTGCCTATCTCGGCGCCTGAGCGTCCGATGGCGGAAGGGCCGGAGGCCGGGAGGTCTGCACCGGACGCATCCGCTCGCAAGGATCTGCTGGACGTGACGGAGCTCGAGGCGGGCTACGGCAAGATCCAGGTGCTGCACGGGGTCACGCTGCGGATCGCGGCGGGCGAGGTGGTGGCGCTGCTCGGCCCCAATGGCGCCGGCAAGACCACACTGCTGCGCGCATTGTCCGGCCTGCTGCCATGGACCGGCGGCGGCGCGCGTTTCGACGGTCGCGACCTGCGCCATGTCAGCCCGCGCGAGGCGGCGCGCGCCGGCCTGGTGCATGTCATCGAAGGCCACCGCGTCTTCACCCAGATCTCGGTCCACGACAACCTGCTGCTCGCCGGCTACGACCTGCCGCGCGGCGAACGCGCGGCCAGGGTGGAGGAGGCGCTGGCCTTCTTCCCGGAAATCGCGGCCAAGCGGCTCGACCGCGGCGGCGCGCTCAGCGGCGGCCAGCAGCAGATGCTGGCGGTGGCGCAGGGGCTGGTGCGGCGGCCGCGGCTGCTGATGCTGGACGAGCCTTCGGCGGGGCTGTCGCCGGTGCTGGTCGACCGGGTGCTGGATGTCGTGAGCCGCCTGCGCGCCCAGGGCACCGCCGTGCTCCTGGTCGAGCAGCTGATCGACAAGGCGCTGGCGGTCTCCGACCGGGTCTATGCGCTGGCGCAGGGCCAGGTGGTGCTCGCCGCCTCCGCCAAGGAGACGGATTTGCACCATCGGCTGGAGCGCGCATACTTCGGGCAATGAATGCGATGGCTTGCGGCGGCTGCAGCCGGAAGCCTGAATCGCATGGTCAACCAAGGGGGCCGGGCCCGATCATGGTCCAGCGGAGCGAACGTCATGCCGTCATCTGAAATCCTCGCCGAACTCGCGCCCACCGGCGTCCTGCGCGCGGGCATCAACCTCAGCAACTTCCTGCTGGTCACCGGCCGCAGCGCCTCCGGCGATCCCGAAGGCGTGTCCCCCAGCATGGCGAAGGCCCTGGCGGACAAGCTCGGCGTGCCGGTCAAGTACGTGCCCTTCCCGAAGCCGGGCCTGCTGGCCGATGCGGTCGACGACAATCTCTGGGATATCGGCCTGATCGGCGCCGAGCCGGCGCGCGCGGAGAAGATCACCTTCACCGCCGCCTATTCCGAGATCGAGGCGACCTATCTGGTGCCCGCCGGGTCGGCGATCACCGCCATCGACCAGGTCGACAAGCCCGGCATCCGCATCGCGGTCAGCGCCCGCTCCGCCTATGACCTCTGGCTGGTGCGCAACATCAGGCACGCGACGCTGGTGCAGGTCGAAGGCGGCCCGGCCACTCTGGAGAAGTTCCGCGACGAGAAGCTGGAAGTGCTCGCCGGCCTGCGCCCGGGGCTGCTGACCGACCAGGAAGCCCTGCCCGGCTCCCGCATCCTGGACGGCCAGTTCACCGCCGTGCAGCAGGCGATCGGCACGCAGAAGCGCAACACCGCCGGCGCCGCCTTCCTGCGCCAGTTCGTGGAAGACGCGAAGACCTCCGGCCTGATCGCGAAGTTCATCGAGCAGCACAAGGTGCGCGGCCTGTCCGTCGCCCCGCGCGCCTGATCCGCCTGCCTGAACGCACGCGCCGCGCCGCATCCCGGATGCGGCGCGGCCGGTTGCGTGCCCGCCCATGATCGCCGCCGCCGCGCCCGATCGCCGCATCCTGCTCGGCATCCTCTGCATGTGCTTCGCGGGCGCCCTGTTCTCGCTCATGGGCGGCACTGCGAAGCTGCTGGGCGCCAGCTATTCCTCGCTCCAGGTCTCCTGGGCGCGCGCTTTCATCCATCTGGTCTTCCTGGCGGCGCTGTTCCTGCCCGGCGCCGGGCTTGCCGTGCTGCGCAGCCGACGGCCCCGGCTGCAACTCGCCCGGGCGGCCATGCTGACCACATCCAACCTCTGCTTCTTCTATGCGATCACCTTCATCCCGCTCGCCAAGGCTTCGGCGATATCGCTGACCGCGCCGCTGATCGTCGCGATCCTGGCCTGGCCGATGCTGCAAGAACGCACCACGCCGATGCGGGTCGCGGCCGTGCTGGCCGGCTTCCTGGGCGTGGTGGTCATCGTGCAACCGGGCGGCGAGTTGTTCCATTGGGCCTCGCTCTTCGTCCTGGCCTCCGCCACCGCCTATGGCGTCTACCAGATCCTGACGCGGCGGGTGGCGCCTTATGATCCGCCGATGACCTCCGCACTCTGGGCGCCGCTGATCGGTGCCACCGGGCTGCTGCTGGTGCAGCCTTTCGTCTGGCGCACGCCGGCGGATTGGGGCGATCTCGGCCTGTTCCTCGCCTGCGGCACGCTCGGCGCCGTCGGACATTATTTCGTCGCACGCGCGCTCACCTTCGCGCCGGCCAATATCATCTCGCCCTTCCAGTATGTGCAGCTGCTGGGCGCCACCTGCGTCGGCTGGCTGATCTTCGACCATCTGCCGGATGCCCATACCTGGGCCGGGGCGGCGATCATCGTGGCTTCCGGCCTGCTGCTGGCCTGGGCGCAGGCGCGCGGGCGTTGAACTGCTTGTTCAGCTTCTCGCGCGCGGGAACTCTGGTTAAGGTGCCGCCCAAACACGACCCGCGGTGCCAGCCGCGACGAACGAACAGGGGAAGCTGATGACCATCGCCCGACGCCCATTGCTGGCGGCACCCGCCCTTCTGCTGGCCGGCCGCGCATTCGCGCAGGGGGCCGCCCAAGGCACGCCGATCAAGGTCGGCTCGCTGCTGCCCCTGACCGGCGTCGCGGCGTCGGCCGGCAATTCGGCCAAGGCCGCGCTCGAACTCGCGGTCGAGCTGATCAACACGCCGCAGCCCGACCTCGCGTCGATGCCGATGATGGCCACGGCCGGCTTCACCGGCATCGGCAATCGCCCGCTGCAGCTCGTCATCGCTGACCAGCAGGGCAATCCTTCCGTCGCGCAGAACCAGGCGCTGCGCCTGATCACCCAGGAACGGGTGGTGGCGCTGACCGGCGGCTACCAGTCCGGCCTGACGCTGACCGCCAGCGCGATCGCGGAGCGGCATGGCATCCCCTATGTGAACGGCGAATCGGTCGCGACCAACCTGACAGAGCGCGGCTTCCGCTGGTTCTTCCGCACCACGCCGATCGGGCCGGACATCGCCAAGATCTACATGGACTTCCTGGCGGAGGTGCGGGTCGAAGGCCGGCCGGTCAGCAAGATCGCGATCGTCAACGAGAACACCGAGTACGGCACCTCCATCGCCGACACGATCCGGCGCGCGGCGGAACAGCGCGGCACCCGCATCGCGCTGCAGATCCCCTATGCCTCCAACAGCGCCGACGTCTCCGCCCAGGTGCTGCAGCTCAAGGAAGCGCAGCCCGACGTCGCCATCTTCATCAGCTACACCTCCGACGCCATTCTCTACGCGCGCACCATGCGCGCGCAGGGCTACCGGCCGCCGATCCTGATCGGCGACGACAGCGGCTTCTCCGATGACAGCTTCATCCAGTCGGCAGGGGATATCGCCCAGGGTGTCATCAACCGCAGTGCCTTCGACCCCAGCCGCCCCGGCAGCAATTCCTTCAAGGTCAACGCGCTCTACAAGGCCCGCACCGGGCGCGAGATGGACGACACCACCGCGCGCATCATGCAGAGCTTCCTGGTCACCTGCGACGCCATCAACCGCGCCGGCTCGACCCAGCCCGCCGCCATCCAGACGGCGCTGCGCGCCACCGACCTGAAGCCGGAGCAGCTGATGATCGGCTATCACGGCGTGAAATTCGACGACAAGGGCCAGAACATCCTCGCTGCCGTGCTGCTCGTGCAGCTCCGCGGGCGCGAATACGTCTCGGTCTATCCGGCGGATACCGCCACCGCGCAGCTCCAGCTTCCGTACAAGGGCTGGGAATGACGCCGGGGCCCGTCGCCGCCGCGGCTCATGCCGGTCGGCCGAAAGGCCTGCCGGTATGATCCTCAGTCAGGTTGTGCTGAACGGCCTCCTCATCGGGGCCGTCTATGCGTTGTTCTCCTCCGGGCTCACGCTGATCTGGGGCATGATGAACGTGGTCAACTTCGCGCATGGCGACTTCGTCATGATCGCGATGTATGTCGCCTTCGTCGTGTTCACGGCGCTGCATCTCGGCCCCGCGGTCTTCGTGCCGCTGGCCGCGCTGCTGCTCTTCCTGCTCGGCGTGCTGATCTATTTCAGCCTGGTGCGGCATGTGATGCGCGGGCCGATGCTGGCGCAGATCCTCGGCACCTTCGGGCTGGCGCTGGTACTGCGCTACGCGACGCTCTGGGTCTTCTCGGCCAATTTCGTGTCCCTGCCGGATGACCTGCTGGGCCAGGTCGTCACCGTGGCCGGGCTCAGGCTGGAACCGTCGCGGGTCGTCGCCGGCATCGCCGCGCTCGCGCTGACCATCGGCCTGCATCTGCTGCTGACGCGCACCGCGCTCGGCAGCCGGCTGCTGGCGGTGGCGGAAGACCGCAACGCCGCCATGCTGGTCGGCATCCGGCCGGATCCGATGCAGGCGCTGGCCTGGGGCATCGGCGCCGCCTGCACCGGTGTCGCCGGCGCACTGATCGCGCTGTTCTTCTACATCTCGCCGACGGTCGGCGAATCCCTCGCGCTGATCGCCTTCGTGGTGGTCTGCCTCGGCGGTTTCGGCAGCGTGCCGGGCGCGCTGGTCGCGGGCCTGTTGATCGGCGTCATCGAATCCCTCTCCGCTTTCTGGATCGGGCCCGCCAACAAGGATGTGGTGGTCTTCGCCCTGTTCCTGGCGGTGCTCTGGTTCCGGCCGCAGGGCCTGTTGGGCAAGGCATGAGCAGTTCGGCATCCGTCACCGCGCTGGCGCGGTCCCCGGCCGGGCGCTGGCTGATCGCGGCCCTGGTGCTGCTCGCGCTGCTGGCCTGGCCGCTGCTGGTGGAGGACGTCTTCTACCAGCGCATCGGCGCGCTGGTGATGCTGGCCGCGCTCTCGGCATCGGCGTGGAACCTGGTCGGCGGCTATGCCGGGCAGATCTCCATCGGGCATGTGCTGTTCTTCGGCTGCGGCGCCTATGCCTCCCTGCTCGGCTTCACCTGGTTCGAATGGCCGCCGATCCTGGGTGCGCCCTTCGGCGTCGCGCTGTCGCTGGGCCTCGCGGTGCTGGTCGGCATGCCGACGCTGCGGCTGAAGGGGCATTACTTCTCGATGGCGACCATCGCGCTGGCCGAACTCGCGCGCATCATCGTGGTCAATTCGCCTTCGCTCGGCGGCGGCGTCGGCATCTCCGGCCCCGCCATCCCGCGCAGCATGGCCGACCTCTCCTTCGTCAGCCCGCTGCCCTATTACTATATCTTCGGGGCGGTGCTGGCGGTGCTGCTGCTGTTCACCTGGTGGATGGGACGCGCCCGGATGGGCTTCTACCTGCGCGCCATCCGCGGGCAGGAACGCGCGGCGCGCAGCCTCGGCGTGCCGGCGCAGCGCTACAAGCTCTACGCGCTGCTGGTCTCGGCCGGCTTCACCTCGCTCACCGGCTCGCTCTACGCGGTCATGGTGGGCTTCGTGGACCCGGATAGCGGCCTCGGCATCCTGCTTTCGGTCAAGATGGTCATCGTCAGCGCGCTCGGCGGCGCCGGCACGCTGTTCGGCCCGCTGGTCGGCGCCGCGCTGCTGATACCGCTGGAGGAATTCACCAATGCCGCCTTCGGCGGCGACGGCACCGGCATCACCTATGTCGTCTATGGCGCCATCATCATGCTGATCAGCCGCTTCGCCCCGGGCGGCCTGGCGGAAATCCTGACCCGCCTGAAGGCCTGGGGTGCCCGCCATGCGCGCTGAACCGCCGCTTCTCGAAGCCCGCGACATCGTCGTCGCGTTCGGCAGCTTCCGCGCCGTCGACGGTGCCTCGCTTAGCATCGGCAAGGGCGAGATCATCGGCCTGATCGGCCCGAACGGCGCCGGCAAGAGCACCTTCTTCAACTGCCTGGCCGGCGACCGGCAGCCGACCGCAGGCACCATCACGCTGCGCGGCCATGACGTCACCCGGATGCCGCCCGAGGATCACGCCCGGCTGGGCCTGGCGCGCAGCTGGCAGGTGCCGGCGGTCTTCGACGACATGACGGTGCGCGACAACGTCATGGTCGGCGCCTTCCTGCGCCACACCCGCACCGCCGACGCGGCGGCGGCGGCGGACCGGGTGATCCAGTTCACCGGCCTGGCGCCGATCGCGCAGTCCCGTTCGGGCAGCCTCGGCACGCCGGCGCGCAAGCGCCTGGAAATCGCCCGCGCGCTGGCGACCGAGCCCGAGATCCTGCTGCTGGACGAAGCGCTGGCCGGGCTGACGCCGACCGAGGTGCGCGCCGCGATCGAACTGGTGCGCCAGATCCACGCCCAGGGCATCACGCTGGTGATCGTGGAGCATGTGATGGAAGTGATCCTGTCGCTGGCCAACCGTGCCGTCGTCTTCAACCAGGGCAAGGTCATCGCCCAGGGCAAGCCGCGCGACGTGGTGCAGGATCCCGGCGTGATCGAGGCCTATCTCGGCCGCAGCCTCAGCCGCAAGGTGGCCCGGCCATGACCGCGCCGCTGCTCAGCGTCCGCAACCTGGAAGTCCGCTACGGCGACCTGGTCGGTGTCGCCGATGTCTCGCTAGAGGTGCGGCAGGGCGAGGTGATCGCGCTGCTCGGCTCCAACGGCGCCGGCAAGACCACGGTGCTGAACGCCATCATGGGCCTGGTGCGCCCCGCGGCCGGCACCGTGACCTGGGATGGTGCGGCGATCGGCGGCCTGCCGGCCTATGCCGTGGTCGGGCGCGGCCTGGCGCTGGCGCCGGAAGGCTGGCGCCTGTTCGTGAACCAGACGGTCGAGCAGAATCTCCGCCTCGGCGCCACGCCGCTCCGCGACCGCAAGCGGGAGGCGGAGCTGCTGGAGCGCGTCTTCGCCTTCCTGCCGCGGCTGAAAGAACGCCGCCGCCAGGCCGCCGGCACGCTGTCCGGCGGCGAGCGCCAGATGCTCGCGGTCGGGCGCGCGCTGATGAGCGCGCCGCGGCTGCTGCTGCTGGACGAGCCCTCGCTCGGCCTCGCGCCCGCGATCGTCGAGATGATGTACGAGAAGCTGCAGGCGCTGCGCGAGGAAGGGTTGACCCTGCTGATCGCCGAGCAATCGGTCGAGCTGGCGCTTGAGATCGCCGACCGCGGCTATGTCATCCAGACCGGCCGTTCGGTGCTGGAAGGTGCGGCCGCCGACCTCGCCAGCAGCCCCGAGGTGCAGCGCGCCTATCTCGGCATCGGGGACGAATAGCAAGGCCCTCGGACGCCGGGCGGGCAGCATCCGCAGCCTCGGGCCGGTCAGCAAGCCGGCCCGCTCGCATACGCGGGGGAGAAGGAAACAGGCTGATGAGCGACGACCGGTCCACCGCCGCGCGCATGCGCGATCCCGGCATCCGCGCCCTCTATAAGCTTGAGAATCGCTGGCAGGCCTGGCTCGACGTGGAAGTCGCGCTCGCCCGCGCCCAGGCCGATCTCGGCATGATCCCGCGCGAGGCGGTGGAGCCGATCGCGCGGGCCGCGAAACTCGACCTGCTCGACCGGGCCCGCATCGACGAGGCCGCGGCGCGCACCGCGCATACCCTGGTGCCGCTGGTCTGGGAGCTGGCGCGGGTGGCGAGGGAGCCGGCCGGCGGCTGGGTGCATTGGGGCGCCACGACGCAGAACATCACCCAGACCGGCGACCTGCTGGTGCTGCGCCAGGCGCACCGGATCTTCCTGGGCCAGCTCGGCACCACGCTTGCCGCCATGGCCGGCCTCGCCGAACGCGGCGCGGAGATGCCGATCGCCGGCCGCACCCATGGCCAGCACGCGGTGCCGGCCACCTTCGGCTTCAAGGTCGCGGTCTGGATCGATGAGCTGCTGCGGCATGTGGAGCGCCTGCGCCAGGCGGAGCCGCGCGTCTTCGTCGCCATGCTGGGCGGCGCCGCCGGTACTTTCGCCTCGCTCGGGGATCTCGGTCCCGCCGTGCAGGAAGGCGTCGGCCGCCATCTCGGCATGACGCCGATGCGCGTCCCCGGCCGCGCCATCGGCGACCATCTGACCGAATACGTCATGCTGCTCGGCATGCTCGGCGCCACCTGCGGCAAGATCGGCCGCGAGGTCTATACCCTGATGAAGACCGAGTTCGGCGAGGTGGAGGAGCCGGTGCCGGAAGGCTCGGTCGGCAGTTCTACCATGCCGCAGAAGCGCAACCCGCATTACTGCCAGGACGTCGTCGCCTGCGCGGCGGAGATCCGCTCCATCGTGCCGTTGGCGCTGGAGGCGATGCAGACCGAGCACGAGGCGGACCGCACGACCGCGCTGATGATCCGCGAAGCGACGTCGCGCGCCTGCATCCTGACCGGCGACATGCTGCTGCGCCTGGGCATGATCATGCAGGGCATGACGCTGAAGCCGGAGCGCATGCGGCAGAACCTGGACCTGGGCGGCGGGCTGATCATGGCCGAAGCGGTGATGCTGCAACTCGGCGGCGCGATCGGCCGGCAGCACGCCCATGACGTGGTCTATGACGCGGCCCAGGCGGCCTTCGTGGAAGGCAGGTCCTTCGCCAGCCTGCTGGGCGCGGATGCGCGGGTGACGGCGCATATGGACCGCGCCGCGATCGACGGGCTGCTGGACCCGACGCGCTACACCGGGCTCTGCGCGACGATGGCGCGCGAGGCCGCCGGCCGCGCGCGGGAGGCGGCGGCGGCACTGGCCTGACGCGCGGCACACACGCGCCCGTCATCGCGGCACCTATTGTCGGCGGCCATGATGAGCGGGATGGTGCGGACCATATCGGTTCGGGTAAGCATCGTCCCGGTACCGCGCCATGGGTGGAGTTGATCAGGCATGCGCTTGTCCACGAGGCTGCTCGGCCCCTGCCTGCTGCTCGCCGCGACCGCCGCCGGCGCCATGGCCCAGCCGGCCCCGCGCCCCTCCCCGCCGGCGCAGCCGCCACGGCCGGCCGCGCCCCCCGCGGAGCAGCCGGCCGCGGCGCGGCTGGACGGCGAGACCTTCCCCGGCGCCGCCTGGACCGAGACCCTGCTGCATGTCGAACGCCCGGGCCGCTTCGCGATCCGGGCGCAGAGCGCGACCGGCACCGGGCTGCAGCTGGTGGACATGGCGACCGGCCCGGGTGACCTCGCCGGCGTGCCGGGCATCCAGGATGGCCGGCTGGACCTGCTGCTGGATACCGGCACCTACAAGCTGCGCCTGCTCGGCGCCGAAACCGGCGCCGCCCCGGTCCGCGTGACCGTCGAGCCGTTCCTGGAAGCCGCCGCCCCCGCGCCGCTGCGCCCGGGGCAGGAGGTTGGCGGTGCGCTGGCGGACCTGCAGCAGCGCAGCCACTGGTTCACCGTCGACACCCAGCGCCGCGTCCGCATCGAGGCGACCGGCCGCGCCCTCGGCGACCTGCGCCTCTGGCGCGAAGGCCGCGACCTGGTGGCAACCGATGCCAGGGCCGGGCAGATCGAGCCGACGCCGGGCCATACGGTGGCGCGCCGGCTGCTGACGCCGGTGCTGGAGCCCGGCACCTATCGCGTCACCGCCTATGGCGGGCCGCCCCTGACCTGGGCGGACGGCAATGCGGCGCTGCCGTTCGAGCTGCGGCTGGATGGTAGCAGGGCGCTGGACGAAGGCTGGGTCAGCGGCACCATCGGCGCGTCGGGCAGCGCGGTCTTCGACGTCACCTCCCAGGCGGAGGCTTTTCGCCTGACCCTGCCGGCGCCGGCCACGGCGAGCCTGGCCATCGCCACCGGCGATGCCGGGTCGCAGACCGCGGCGCTGGCGCCCGGGAACCGGGAGCCGACGCTGCTGCTGCGTGTCGGCGCCCGCCAGGACCAGCCGCGGCGGGTGGTGGTGAGCGGCCGCGAGGGCCAGAGCTTCCAGCTTCGCGCCTTCGGTGGCCTGAACCAGCCGGAGGGTGATTGGCGGCTGGCGGAAGCGATCGGCTTCGGCGGCGACGAGGTGCCGCCGACACTGCTGCTGGCCCGCCAGCCGCGCAACGGACCGATGACCACCCTGGCGTCGGTGGGGCCGCGGATCGGCCCGGGTGCCGCCTGGCGCGCACGGTTCAACCTGCGCGGGCCGAGCAGCTTCCATGTGGAGGTGACGGCGCCCGGCCCGGTCGCGCTCCGCACCCAGGGGGTCGCACTCAGCGCCGACATCACGCCGCTGGCGCAGGGCGGCCAACCCATCCCGCGCGCGGATGGCGAGAACCCGCCGGCCTGGAACCTCGCCGCGGGCTGGTATCTGGTGCGGCTGGCGCCCAGGGCCGGCGGCCAGGGCGTGCTCGACGTCACCATCGGGCCGCCCGGCCTGCAGCCGGCCGACCCGTCGCCGCCGCTGCCGGCGGATCCGGTGCTGGTGCTCGGCCGTTTCCCCACCAGCGCGGAGGAGCCGATCCGCCTGTTCGCCAATACGCTGCCCGGCGGCCGCGTCACCCTGATCTCCCGCACCCTGCCGCTCGATCCCGGCGCCGGCGCCCTGATCGTGACGCAGCGGGCGGGTGAAGCGCTGGCCCTGCCTCTGGCACCGATGCCGGCGGGGGAGCTGGCGGTGACCGAACTCGGCGGCGCCGCGCTCACGATCCGCCCGCAGCCCGGCCGTACCCCGGCCGAGCCGGCGCAGCTTCGCCTGCCGGCGCCCGCCGCCGCACGCAGCCTGATGCTGGCGCGGCGCGCGCCGCAGCCGCCGGCCATCATGCCGGTGCCACGGCCACTGCCCGCGCTGCCCGCGCTCGCCGCCGGCCGCCCGCTCTTCTTCGACCTGGCCCGCGACCAGCAGCGCAGCTTCGCACTGTCGCTGCCGGAAGGCGGGCTCTACCGCATCGAGACGCTGGGCCGGCTGCGCACCCGCGGCACGCTCAACACCGCCTTCATCGCCCCGCTGGACGAAGCCGCCGGCAATGGCGTCGGTGAGAACATGCTGATCCAGCGCCACCTGCGCGCCGGCGCCTATCGCCTGACGGTCACGGCGGAGAATTCGAATGGCCGGCTCGGCCTGCTCGCGCGCCCGGCGCCGACGCAGACGGCACCGGTGCTGCGGCCGGACGGCACCGTCCGCGCGACCCTGGCCGCCGGCCACGGGCTCGCCATCCCGATCGAGATCGCCGAGCGCGGCCTGTATCGCCTGAACCTGCTGGCGCTCGGTCGCGACGTGCAGGCACGGCTGGAGGATGCGGAGGGCTGGCCCTTCTGGGCACCGGGCCCGATCGACGGGCTGGAGCAGGACCTGCCGGCCGGCCGCTACCGCCTGGTGGTGACGCCCGTCGATATCGACAGCCGCATCGTCACCCGCCTGACCCCGCTGCGCGCGCCGCTGCCGACCGAGGGCCATGGCCCGCACCCGCTGGTCTTCGGCGCCACGGCGGCGAATGAGTGGCGCGAGCCCGCGGCGCGCGACGCGCCTCGCGACCCCGATCTCTGGGATTTCACCCTGGCCGGCGATGCCCAGGTCACCCTCGCCATCACCGACGGCATGGGCGCGGAACTGCACCGCGACGGCGGGGCGGAGCGTGTCGCCGCCTTCGCCGACGGCGCCGATTTCCGCGGCACCCTGCCGGCCGGCCGCTACCGCATCAGCGCCCGCGCTCTCGGCCGCAACGACCGGCTGCCCTACCGCCTGACCTTGCGCAGCAACGAGCTGCAGCCGGACGTGCCGCGCCAGGTGAACCTGCCCTACAGCCTGCCCTTCGCCATCGCGGAGGAGCGGGTGGTGAACCTGACCAGCTTCGGCCCGACCCTGCTGCGCGCCACGCTGCGCGACGCCGAGGGCCGCATCCTGCTGCGCGAGGGCGAGCGGACGGATGACTGGAACTTCGCCCTGTCCCGCCAGTTGCCGGCCGGGCGGTATTCGCTGGAGCTGGCCCAGCCGGTGGCGATCGCCCCTTATCGCGCGCCGCAGCAGGAGGTCTCCGACAGCGGCGACGATGAGCCCGACGCGGATCCCCGCCCGGGCAATACCGCCGATGACGACCCATCCTCCGACGGGCCCGCCGCCGATGCGGGCGCCACCAGCATCCGCCTCTCCCTGCCGGAGCCACTGCCGGCGCAGCCGGTCGCGGCGGAGGGCGAGACGGTGCTGGACGGTGCCGGCGTGCACCACCTGACCCTGCCGGCGGCGCCAGCAGGCAGCCTGATCCTGGCCGCCGCCGAAGCCTCCGAAGAACTGGTGCTGACCCTCGACCGCCAGATCGCCGGCGGCCCATGGCAGCCGGTCGCGATCCAGCGCGGCACCCGCGCCGTCGCCGCGGTGCCGGCCGAACCGGGCGCCAGCTGGCGGGCATCGGTCTGGCGCGTCGATGGCGGCAGCGCGCCGATCCGCTTCGCACTGCGCACCCCGGTGCTGCCGGCCCAGCCACTTGGCACGGTCACGCCGGTGCCGGCCGGCATCGGCGATGGGCTGCACCTCGCGCTGGTCGCGGCACCCGGCGCCGCGCTGGTGACGGTACCGGGCGAAGGCCTGCGCCAGGCCAGCGCCCCGGGCGCGGGATCGGCACCGGTCGCGGGCGGCCTGGTCGCCCCCCAATCGGAGCGGCTCTGGCTGCTGGCACCGGGACCGGCGCCGCTGCAGGTCGCGGCGGCGGCCGCCGGCCGGCCGCTGGTGGTCACCCTGGCCGCCGGCGAGACCGCGACGCTGCCGGCCGGTGACGGCCCGGCCCGGCTTTGGCTGGCCCAGAGCGGCGCCGATACCGCGGCGCTGGAAGCCGGACGCGGCATGGGCCTGGCGCGGGGGTCCAGCCTGGTGCTGGCCGGCGGCCCCTGGCTCAGGCTGCGCAATGCCGAAGGTGCGGCGCCGATCCGCGCTGCGCTGCGCGCCATCGACCCGGCCCTGGTGCCGGAGCGCGCGGTCGCCGACGCCTTCCGCGAGCCGCTCGCGGCCAATACCGCCCAGCCGCTGCGCCTGCCGGACGGGCCGAAGCGGGTGCGGCTCGATCTGGCACCCGGCACCGCCGCCGTGCTGGGCTGGCGTGATGCCGGCGCGGTCACGGTCTGGGCCGGCGATGCCGCGGTCAGCCGCCAGATCGACGGCGATTGGACCAGCCTGCTGCTGGTCAATACCGGCGCCGCGCCGGCCCCGGCGATGGCGCAGATCGCGCGTCTGGACGGCGCCGCGGCCGCGCTGCGCCCTGCTGCACCATCTGAAAGTGGCACCTCCGATCCCTCCGGTCATCGGACGTTCCGCCGCTTCTTCGGCGCGGCAGGCTCCATCGCGCTGCCGGTCGAAGCCGCGCCGGGCCAGCGCCTGCGCATCGCCGGCGCACGGGCCGCCACGCTGATCGCGCGCGATGGCGGCGTGCAACGCGGCGCCGATCTGCGCGCCGCCGGACCCGGGCTGCTGGTGCTGGAGCATGGGCCGGGCCCGATCCTCGCCTGGCTCGGCGACGCGGCGCCCTTCCCCGCGGCACCCGCGCAGCCGGCGCCGCTGCCGGGACACTGGGTCCTGTCCGGCCCGACGATGGCGCTGACGCTCTCCCCGGCCACGCCGGTGCTGCTGCAGGCGCGCACCACCGCGCCGGTGGTGCTGGCGCTGGGGGACGCCACGCCGGAGGTCTTCGCGGCCGGCGCCGAATTCCAGCACTACATCCCGGCCGGGGAGACGGTGCTGCGCGTGATGGCGCCACAGGACGGGCCGCTGAGCGGTGCGCTGGAGCTCGATGCCGTGCCGGTGCTGCCGGCCGTGGAAGGCGTCGGCAGCCCGGTGATGGTCGCCCCTGGCGGCAGCGCGCTGTTCGGCTTCGAACTGGCGCGCGCCGGCCTGATCGGCCTTGGCGTGCGGGCGGAGCCTGACCGGGTCGCGGTGCGGCTGCTCGGTGCCGATGGCGCCGCGATCGGCGACGGCGTCGCCCAGCTCCGCCGGCTGCCCGCCGGCCGCTACATCATCGAGGCACGGCTGCCCGCCGATGCCGGCCCCGCCGCGGTGCGCCCGGCGGTGATCGGGATCGAACCGCGCCCGAGCGGGCCGCCCGCCGAGGTCGCCCGTGCCTACCAGGCCATGACCGGCGTCACGCCGGTCGCGGCGCCCGCCGCGCAGCGCTGAGGACATGCCCATGACCCGCCTGATCCTCGGCCTTGGCCTCGCATTCCTGGTGGCGGCGCCCGCCCTCGCCCAGCCGCGGACGCCGCAGCCGCAGCCGGCCGTCACCCAGCCACTCGACCGCACGATCCGCGCCGATGGCGCCAGCGTGGTGCCGGACCATTTCCTGCGTCGCTGGGATCCGGTGACGGTGCTGTTCGACAGCGACCAGGGTCCCGCCCAGGGCGGGCCCGAGGATGCGCCTGAGCGGCTGGTGCAGATGACGCCGGCGATTCCCGGCGCCTGGCAGTGGCTGGGTGCGCGGGCCCTGCAATTCCGCCCGACCGAGGCCTGGCAGCCGCTGCGCCGGGTTGAGATCACGGCGGCCGGCCGCACCACGCGGCTGGTGCCGCTGCTGCCGGCACCGGTCCGTACCATCCCCGCCGCCGACAGCGAAGGTGTCGCCGACCTCGACACCATCACCCTCACCTTCGCCGATCCGGTCGACCCCGCGGCGCTGGCCCGGCTGCTGACGATCGAACTGCGCCCGGCGCCCGGCACCGCCACCCCGGGTGCCGCGCTGCTGACCAGCCAGGACTTCACCATCCGCCCGATGGAGCGCGACGCGCGCGACGCGCCCGCCAACTACCTGGTGGTGCTGCGCCGGCCGCTGCCGGACGGCTATGTCGCCGTGCTGCGCCTTGCCCTGTCCGACGAACCCGGCCTGGACGACCAGGCCTTCGAGCTGCGGCTGCGCAGCGCGCCGCCCTTCGCGCTGACCGACACGAGCTGCGCCCGCGGCTATGACCGCGACACCCAGGACGGGCTGCTGCGCTGCAGCCCGCTCGACAGGGTCGCGACGGGCCGCCGCGGCCTGCGGCTGCGCTTCTCGGAGGAGCCGGCGCCGATCGACGCGGTGCGGGCGCGGCAGGTGCTGCGCGTCACGCCGCCGGTCGACGACCTCTCCGTCGCCGCCAACGGGCGGAGCTGGCAGGTGACCGGGCGTTTCCAGGCCGATACCGCCTATGAGCTGCGCGTCGAACCCGACGGCCTGCGCGATGCCCGCGGCCGCGGCCTGACCGGGCCGATCGCGCCGATCCGCTTCGCCTTCCAGCCGGACCAGCCGAACCTGGTCTGGGATGCCGGCCAGGGCCTGGTCGAACGGTTCGGCCCGCAGATGCTGCCGCTGCGCGGCCAGGGCTATGACCGCGCCGACCTGCGCATCCACGCCATTCCGCCGCTCGCCCGCGATTTCTGGCCCTTCCCGGCCAATGGGCTGGAGACCGATGACGGCGCCGCGCCGCCGCTGCCCGGCAACGAGCCCGCGCCCTGGACCGGTGCCAACGCGCTGAACCGCAGCGCGCTGGCGACGCGCATCCGGGCACTCGGCTCGCCCGCGGTGTCGGAACTGGTGACGCTGCCGACCCAGCGCGGCGGCGCCGCGGCCCGCTTTGGGCTGGACGTCGCGCCGCTGCTGGCCCGCATCGCCGGGCCGCAGCAGCCGGGCACCTACCTGGTCGGCCTGCGCCCGGTCGATGGCGGCACCCGGCGCTGGATGCGCGTGCAGGTCACCGACCTGGTGCTGACCACGGTCGAGGAAGCGGACCGGGTACGCTTCCAGGTCACCTCGCTCAGCACCGCGCAGCCGGTGGAAGGTGCCGAGATCACGCTCGACGGCCAGCGCGGCGATGCCTACGCCACCCTCGCGCGCGGCGTCACCGGCGCGGACGGCGCCTTTCTCTGGACCGCGCCGCCGGCCGGCACCCGGCCCGACACGCTGCGGCGGGACCTGCGGCGCATCGTGGTGACCAAGGGCAACGACACGCTGGTGCTCGATCCCGCGCGACCGCCGCAGCAATATGCCGATGGCAACTGGACCGGGGGCGAAGGCCGCTGGCTGGGCTGGACCCAGGGCGATGTCTCCGACCGGCGGCCGGCACCCCAGCTGCTCTGCCATGTCTTCACCGAGCGGCCGATCTACCGGCCGGAGGACCCGGTCCATATCCAGGCCTTCCTGCGCCGCTACCAGGGCGGCAGCCTGACCTTCGCCCGCGCCGCCGGGACGCTGGTGGTCACCGGCCCGTCCGACCAGGAATGGCGCATCCCGGTCACCCCGGATGAGAATGGCGGCATCCACCACCTGTTCGCCGAACAGACCGACGCGACCGGCGACTACACCGTGCGCTTCGAGGCGGCGGACGGCGCCACCTGCGGCGAGATGACCTTCAAGAAGGAAGCCTACCGGCTGCCGAGCTTCGAGGTGCTGTTGAACGGCGCGACGCGGGTGCCGCTGGACGCGCCCTTCTCGGTCGACCTGCTGGCGCGCTATTTCGCCGGCGGCCTCGCCGCCGACCGCCCGGTCACCTGGCGGGTGACGCAATTCCCGCAGGCCTGGTCGCCGCCGGCGCGCGAGGGCTTCCTGTTCGGCAGCGACAGCCGCTTCTCCGCCCAGCGCGAATTCCGCTCCTCCCCGGTGATGAACCGGGAAACCCGCACGGATGAGGGCGGCGCCGCGCGCCTGTCGCTCGATCCCACCGTCGAGCCGACCGCGCAGCCGCGCCGCTATGTCATCGAGGCGACGGTGACCGGCGATGACGACATCCAGGTGCGCAACACCCAGACCGTCGTGGCGCTGCCGCCCTTCGTGCTGGGGCTGAAGCTGCCGCGCTACATCCCGACCCTCGGCGCCATCGAGGGCGAGATGCTGGTGGCCGATGCGGAAGGCCGCGCCATACCCGGCATCGCCGTCACTGCCCGGCTGATCCGCCGCAACTGGGTCTCCACCCTGCAGGCCAGCGACTTCAGCCAGGGTGCCGCGCGCTACCAGACCGAGGTGGTGGACGAGACCGTCGAGGAACGCCGCCTGACCAGCACCGATGACGCGCAGCCGCTACGTTTCGAAGCGCGGGAAGCCGGCGTCTACATCGTGCAGCTGGAGGCGGAGGACCGCTTCGGCCGCCGCCAGACCGTGCGCGTCGACCTGTTCATGGCCGGCGACACACCGGTCACCTGGTCGCGCCCGCCGGCCCAGACCGTGACGGTGACGCCGGAGCGCGACGCCTATGCGCCGGGCGAGACCGCGACCCTGCTGATCCAGAGCCCATTCCGGACCGCACGCGCGCTCGCGATCGTGGAGGAGCCGGAAGGCCGCTTCCGCTATGACTGGGTCGATATCGCCAACGGCTTCGGCCGCTACACGCTGCCGGTGCGGCGGGAACAGATGCCGCGGGTCGCGGTGCATTTCCTGGTCATGCGCGGCCGCCTGCCCGGGCCGCCCCAGGCCGCGACCGCGCCCTTCGACCAGGGCAAGCCGGTGACGCTGGCGGCGACCACCTGGGTGACGGTGACGCCGGTGCAGCACCGCGTGCAAGTCGCGCTCAACGCTCCACAAACTGTGCGCCCGGGCGAGGAGGTGGAGGTGACGCTGCGCCTGTCAGACGAGGCCGGGCGGCCGCTGTCGGGCGAGGCCGCCTTCTGGATGGTCGACCAGGCGGTGCTGTCGCTGGCGCGGGAGCAGCCGCTGGACCCGCTGCGCAACTTCATCGTCGACCGGCCGACCCGCATGGCGGCGCGCGATACCCGCAGCATGGCCTTCGGCATCATCCCGCTGGATGAGAATCCCGGCGGCGACGAAGGCGAGGATCCCTGGGCGCAGGAGAACATCTCGGTCCGCCGCAACTTCACGCCGGTGCCGGTCTACCTGCCGCGCGTGCGCGTCGGCGCCGACGGCACCGCGCGCATCCGGGTGCGCATGCCGGACACGCTGACCGTCTTCCGCATGCGCGCCAAGGCGATCAGCGGCCCGATGCGCTTCGGCTTCGGCGTGGGCGAGATCCGCGTGCGCCAGCCGGTGATCGCGCAGCCGGCGCTGCCGCGCTTCCTGCGCCCGGGCGACCGCTTCGATGCGACGGTCATCGCCCGCATCGTCGAAGGCCCCGGCGGCGATGGCCGTGCCTCCTTCGCCGCCCCCGGCCTGACGCTCGGCGGCCCGGCGGAGCAGGCGATCGCCTGGACGCCGAACCGCCCGGCCCGCATCGGCTTCCCGGTCACGGTGCCCGCGGCGGCCGGCGGCGAGGCGCGGCTGCGCTTCCTGGTCCGCCGCGCCGCCGATGGCGCCGGCGACGCGGTGGAGCTGACCCTGCCGATCCAGCCGGACCGGCCGCCGCTGCGCGAGCGCAGCATCCTGACCATCGCGCCCGGCGGCACCGGCGTCTGGTCGCCGCCGGCATCGCCGATGCGGCCCGGCAGCGGCAGCGGTCGCCTCAGCGTCACCACCGACCCCGGCCTGGTACAGATGCTGACCGCGATGAACCTGCTGCTGGCCAATCCCTACGGCGGCACCGAGCAGCGCATCGCGCTGGCGGCGGCGGAAGTCGCGCTGGCGCCCTTCGCGCCGCTGCAGAACGCCGCCGGGCTCGGGGACCGGCTGGCGGCCGATGTGCGCGCCACCACCCGCACCATCCAGCAGGCGATCGACCCGGACGGGCTGGTCGCCTTCTGGCCGCGCCAGCGCGGTTCCGTCTGGCTGACCGCCAGCGCCTATCGCTTCCTGACCGCCGCCGCCCGCGCCGGCCAGCCGGTCGACCAGCCGATGCTCGACCGGATGGCGGAGGTGCTGACCCGCGCACTGCGGTCCGACGATCCGCGGCTGATGCGCGGGGAGGAGCTGCGGGAGCGGGTGGCGGCGCTGTCGGCCCTCGCCGAGGCCGGCAAGCTCGAACCCGCCTATGCCGCGGAGCTGGCACGGCGAGCGGCGCTGATGCCGACCGAGACGCTGGCCCAGGCGGCGGCGGCCATCGCGCTGCTGCCGGCCGACAACCAGGCGATGCTGCCGGGGCTGCTGGAGACGCTCTGGGGCCGGGTGCGGGTGCTGAATCGCGACGGCCGCCCAACCTATGCCGGCCTGTCGGAGACCGGCGGCAATCCGCTGATCCTGCCATCCGAGACGCGGAGCCTGGCGGCGGTGATGCTGGCGGTCACCCGCACCACCCCGCAGGAGCCGCGGCTGGCCCTGCTGCGCGATGGGCTGCTGCGCCTCGGCGGTCCGAATGGCTGGGGCAACACCAATGCCGATACCGCCGCACTCCGGGCGCTGGCCGCCGGCTGGGCGCCGCCGGCGGGCGCCGCCGCGGTGCAGGTCGGCCTGCCCCAGGGCCCGCAGGCCGGCTCGCTCGGCCCCGACGCGCCGGTGCTCGGCTGGAGCACCGACGGCACCGGCACGATCCGGATCGACAACCGCGGCGGGCTGCCGGTGCTCGCGCTGACGGAGCGGCGCTATTTGCCGGTGCAGCCGGGGGCGGAGGCGCCGGCGGTGCAGGACGGCTTCATCCTGACCCGCACTCTGTACCGCATCCCGTCCGGCGGCGGCCCGCGCGAGCAGCTGATGCCGGGTGCCGATGGCGCGATCCGCCTGGCCGCCGGCGACATCGTCGAGGAAGTCGCCGAGCTGGTGAACCCCGAGGACCGCGTGCAGGTCGCCATGACCCTGCCGATGGCCGCCGGGATGGAACCGCTGAACCCGGCGCTGGCGACCGCGCCGGCGGAGGCGACGCCTTCCCCCGGCAGCGGCGCGCAGCCGGACTGGACAGCCTATGGCGATGACCGGCTGGTCGCAGTGTTCACCACCCTGCCGCGCGGCAACAGCAGCATCGTGTTCCGCATGCGCGCCAATGTCGCCGGCAGCTTCACGCAGCCGCCGGGCGAGGCCGAGATGCTGTACCGCCCGGGGGTCCACGGCGCGAGCGCGGGCGCGCGCGTGGTGATTACGCCGTGACCCCGACGGACCGGTCTGCCGACCGGTCCGAGGCCGCGAACGCGGCCCGTGCGCGGCCGCGCGCAAGCCAAGGCCATGGCCGCCGGGTCGCCATGGCGATACCGGCACTTGCCGTGCTGGCGATCTACGCCGCGCAGGTCGCGTCGCGCGCCGAGCTGCGCGCGCCGGAACCGACGGCGATCCTGACCGACCGGCACGGCGTTTTCCTGACCCAGCTCGGCCATGAAAGCGTGGCGCCGGACGGCAGCCGCCATGTCGAATACGGCTATTGGCCGGTGCCGCCGCCGGAGCGGGTGGCGCGGGCCATGCTGGCGCTGGAGGACCGGCGCTTCCGCCAGCACCCCGGCGTCGATCCGGTGGCGCTGCTGCGCGCCACCTGGCAGAATCTGTCGAGCTTCCGCCGCCGCTCCGGCGCGTCCACCATCGCGATGCAGGTCGCGCGCATGCAGGAACCGGCGCCCCGCAGCCTCTGGGCCAAGGCGGTGGAAGCCGGCACCGCCGTCGCGCTGACGCTGCGCTACGGGCGCGACGCGGTGCTGGCGCAGTATCTGCGGCTGGTGCCCTACGGCAATGGCAGCCATGGCATCGGCCATGCCGCGCGCTTCTATTTCGACAAGCCGGCGGGCGACCTGAGCTGGGCGGAGATCGCGCTGCTCGCGGCCATCCCGCAGGCACCGGCGCTGCACAACCCGCGCAACGCGGCCGGGCTCGCGCGCGCCAAGGCGCGCGGGCAGCAGGCATTGGCGCGGCTGGCGGCCCAGGGCGCCATCGGGCCCGAGGAATACGCGACCGCCACCGCGCAGCTCGCCGCCATGGCGCTGCCGCCGCTGCCGCAACGGCCGGATGCGCTGCAACTGGTGCTGCGCCTGCGCGACATGGTCGGGCGCCAGGGCATCGCCGGGCTCGATCCCGCCGATGCGCGGCTGCGCACCCGCATCGACCTTGGCCTGCAGCGCCGCGTCGCGCGCCTGGCCGAGGCACGCTTCGCCACGCTGCGGCCGGAAGGCGCCACGCAGATGGCGGTGATGGTGGTCCGCCGCGGCACGCGGGAGGTGCTGGCGGCCATCGGTTCCGCCGGCTACGCCGACACGCCGGGTGGCGCCTTCGACTACACGGCCGCGAGCCGGTCCCCCGGCAGCACGCTGAAGCCCTTCCTCTATGCGCTGGCCCTGCAGCGGGAGGTGCTGCGGCCGGACGAAATCATCGCCGACCTGCCCGACCGCTCGCTCGGCATCGGCAATGCCGATGGCGGCTTCCTGGGACCGGTGCTGCCGCGCCAGGCCCTGGCCAATTCACGCAACGTCCCGGCCGCGGCGCTGCTGCGGCGCATCGGGCTGGAGACCGCCTTCCGCAACCTGCGCGACCTCGGCCTGCACGACAGCGCGGAGCCGGCGGCCTATTTCGGTCTCTCCATGGCGGTGGGATCGCTGCCGACCAGCCTCGACCGGCTGCTGCGCGCCTATGGCGCCCTGGCGGAGGATGGCATGCTGGGCGACCTGGTCTGGTATGATGGCCAGCCCATCGCGCCGCCGCGCCGGGTGCTGCCGGCATGGGCGGCGCGGCAGGTGACGCTGTTCCTCGCCGATCCGCAGGCGCGGCTGCCGAGCTTCCCGCGCAACGGCACCACCGAATACCCTTTCGCCGTCGCGCTGAAGACCGGCACGTCGCAGGGGTATCGCGATGCATGGATCGTCGCCTGGTCGCGGGACTATCTGGTCGGCGTCTGGGTCGGGCGCGCCGATGCCGCCACCATGGCCGGCGTCACCGGGGCGCATGGCGCCGGCGCGCTGGCGCAGGCGATCCTGCTCGACCTGCACGACACCTCCGCCGATGCGCTGATGGCCGGTGGCTTCCCGGCGCCGGAGGGCACGGTGCCGGTGGCACTCTGCGCCCGCACCGGCCGCCCGGATGACGGCGCCTGCGGGCCCACCCTGCTGGAATGGCTGCCGGCCGCGCAGGTCGCGGCCGCGGCGCCGGGGCCCGCGCCGGCGGCACCCATGGCGGCGACCGCCGCCGACGCGCCGCGGCTGTCGGTCGTGACGCCGGAACACAACAGCCGGCTCTGGCGCAATCCGGAAGCGCCGCCGCGGCTCAACCGCATCGCGCTGCGCGCTTCCGTGCGCCCGGCCGCGCCGCAGGTCGTCTGGTATGTCGATGGCGAGCCATTCGCCGTCGCGCGGCCGGATGAGACCGTCTACTGGCCGATGACCCCTGGTGCGCATCGCTTCCAGGTGCGGCTGCCATCGGACGAGGCCGCGTCGCGACAAGTGCGGGTGGTGGTCGAATAGCCAGGCAACCGCCGCGCCGTCAGCCCGTTCTGCTGCCGAAGGGATGGCAGTGCCATGTTCGGCAGGCTCAAGACACTGGCAACCGATTCCGTGACGGGCTTCATCGCCGATGAATGCCTGAGCCGGGCCGCGGCCATCGCCTACTACACGCTGTTCTCGATCGCCCCCCTGCTGGTGATCGCGACCGCGATCGCCGGCTTCGCCTTCGGCGAGGACGCGGTGCGCGGCGCGGTCGCCGCGCAGTTGCAGGGGCTGCTCGGGCGCGACGCGGCGCTGGCGGTGCAGGAGATGGTGCGCGGTGCGAGCAATGCGGCGCAAGGCGGCATCGCCGCGCTGATCGGCCTGGCGATGCTGCTGCTCGCCGCGAGCGGCGCCTTCGGCGAGATGCAATCAGCCCTGAATGCGATCTGGAAGACGGCGACCCCGCACGGCGGCGGCCAGATCTCCCGCATCCTGCGCGCCAAGGCGGCGGCGATCGGCCTGGTCGCCGCGACCGGCTTCCTGCTGCTGGTCTCCTTGCTCGCCAGCGCCGCCATCAAGGCCGTCGGTTCCTGGGTGGGCGGCGTGCTGCCGCAGACGCTGGTGCTGCTGCAATGGATCGCCTTCCTCGTCCCGCTCGTGATTCTGACCCTGCTTTTCGCGGCGATCTACAAGGTGCTGCCGGATCGCGACATCGCCTGGCGCGACGTGCTGACCGGTGCTTTCGCGACGGCGCTGCTGTTCAGCATCGGCAAGACCGCGATCGGCCTCTATCTCGGCAGCACCAGCATCGCCACCAGCTTCGGCGCAGCGGGCGCCCTGGTCGTGGTGCTGGTCTGGGTGAATTATTCCGCGGTGATCTTCCTGTTCGGCGCCGAGTTCACCCGCGCCTGGGCCAGCCTGCACGGCAGCTACAGCGACGCGCCGGTGCCGGCCGATGCCGGCGGCCGCGCCGGATCCTGAAGTGGGCACGCATCAGGGGAACAGCCTGTTCGGCGGTCGCGCCAGGCCGAGATGCTCGCGCAGGGTGGTGCCGGCATAGTCATGGCGGAACAGGCCGCGCTGCTGCAGGATCGGCACCACCTGGTCGACGAAATCATCGAAGCCGCCGGGGAAGTAGGGCGGCAGGATGTTGAAGCCATCGGCCGCATCGCTGCGGAACCATTCTTCCAGCGTATCCGCGATGGCGGGCGGCGTGCCGCAGATCACCCAATGCCCGCGCGCCGCGCCGGTCAGGTTGTGCAGGTCGCGCCAGGTCATGTTCTCGCGCTTGGCCTTGGCCAGCATCGCGCGCGCGAAGCCGTGCGAGGTGTCGGGCAGCGGCAGCTCCGGCACCAAGGCGTCCAACGGGAAGCCGGAGACATCCATGCCGAGCCGGCCCGACAGCAGGGTCGCGGCGTTGCTGCCGGTGACGTAGCTCTGCAGCGTGTTCAGCTTCTCGCGCGCCTCGGCATCGGTGGCGCCGATCACCGGCATGACGCCCGGCAGCACCGCGACATCCCCGGCCGCACGCCCGAAGCGGGGCAGCCGGTCCTTCAGCGCCCGATAGGCGGCCTGCGCTTCGATCAGGTCCTGCACCACCGAGAAGACGAC
>DASYDR010000104.1:0-44152 GCA_036499545.1 Roseomonas sp.
CGCAGGCTGGCATCGGACCGGACAGAGGCGGAAATGGGCATCACGCGCCGTGGCTGGGCGGCAGGCGTCGCCGGTGGGATCGTCGCTGCCGGCCTGGCACCCCCGGCCCTGGCGCAGCCCGCGCTGAACAGGCTGCGCCTGCGGCGGAGCATGAGCCGCCTGCATGTGGTCTTCGTCCCGACGGGGCGGGAATGGCGCGGCTTCTGGGACCCCGCCGCCCGGAACGAGGAGGCCGCGGAGGCGCTGACCTCGATCTGCGCCGATCATCGCACCGGCGCCCGCGTCCCGATCGATTATCGCCTCTGGTCCGGCCTGGCGCTGATCGGCGGCGAGCCGGACGTGGTCCGGTGGGAGGTGGTCAGCGCCTACCGTTCCTACGCCAGCAACCTCGAGGTCGGCGGTGCCCTCGACAGCCAGCACCGGCGCGGCCGGGCGCTGGATCTCCGCCTGCCGGCCGCATTGCTGGAGCCGGTGGCGGAGCGGCTGCAGAGCCTCCGCTTCGGCGGTGTCGGACGATATCCGACACATGGCTTCGTGCATTTCGACACCCGCGGCACGCCGGCGAACTGGGTCGGCTGACGGGCCCCGGCCTCGGCACGATTCAACCATGAGGGCCTGGAATGCCGGGTCATACTCAACCAAGACGCGCATTTCCATGGCCATGGAGTCGATTGGCGCGATTAACAGATGGTTTATGAAATTGCCCTAGCATCCGTTCCGCTTCGGGATTGGGTTGCGGGCGTGTACCGGCGGCGGCCACAACCCGGCAATAATTCCAAATCATCAGGCGATTGCAGGGTTCGCGGATAGGGGGACAGTCTGTGGTTGTTTCTGATCGGCGAATGCCAGGGAAGACCATGCTGAGCGCACGATGGCTCCGCGACACAGTGTTGTATCGATCCGCCCCGCCGGCCCATCGTGGCCGCCTGGCCGAAGCCCTGGCGGTCATGATGCTCGGGGATGCCGCCGCGAGCATCGAACCGGCGCTGGCCGGCCATCCTGCCCATAGCTATCAGGATAGCGCGGAAACGGGCCGGCTTCGGCCGGCACGCGGAATCATCATCGGCCTCGGCCTGTCCGGGCTGCTCTGGATGCTGCTGGTCCTGCCCTTTCTCTGACCTGCCGCGGTCTCATACCGGCCAGCCTTCCGGCTGACCCGATAGGAGAGTCGGGCCGCCGGCTGGCCCGGCGCGCGGTGCCGTTGGGTCTCAGGTCAGGAAGGCGCCGCCATTCACGTGAATGGTCTGGCCGGTGACATAGCCGCCTTCCGGCCCGGCCAGCAGCCGCACCATCGCGGCGATCTCCTCCACGGTGCCCTTGCGCTGCAGCGGCACCCCATTCTCCCGCAGCGTCTGCGGCATGACGCCGGCCGAGGCGCCGCGCGCCGTGTCGATCGCGCCCGGCGCCACGCAGTTGCAGCGGATGCTGTGCGGCGCCAGCTCCACCGCCAGCGCCCGCATCAGCCCTTCCAGCCCGGATTTGGAGGCGGAGACATGCGCGCGGTTCGGTGTCCCGGCATGGGTGGAGATGCCGGACAGCCCGATGATGGCGCCGCCGCCGCGCCGGATCATCTGCGGCACCACCGCCTGGGCCAGCAGGAAGGCACCGTCGAGCGCGACCGACAGGATCTCCCGCCATTCCGTGAAGGACATGCTGGTGAACGGCGTCTGCCGGCGCAGCCCGGCATTCGAGATCGCGATGTCGATGCCGCCGAAGCTGGCGGCGGCACGGTCTACCATCGCCGCCACCGATTGCGGGTCGCTGACATCGGCGAGCACCGCGGTGGCGCGGCCGCCCGCGGCGATGATCTCGGCCGCCACCGCCTCGATCGCGGCATGGTCGGACCGGCCATTGACCACGATGGCAGCGCCGTCCTGCGCCAGCCGCAGCGCGATCGCGCGGCCGATATTCCTGCCCGCGCCGGTCACCAGCGCGACCTTGCCTTCAAGCGCACCCGTCATGCTCGTCTCTCGCCCCATCGGAGTTTCCGGGCGATGGTAGACGCGCTGGCCGCCGGCCACCACGGCCGCTCACGCGGCGTCAGGCCGCGCCCGCGTCAGCGGCCTTCGAAACGCGGCGGGCGCTTTCCCAGCCAGGCCGCGCGGCCTTCCTTGATATCCGCGGAATGCTTGCTGGCCCGGCTTGCCGCTTCAATCGCCGCCAGGTCGGCATCGCCCCGTGCGATCGCGTTCAGCGCGGATTTCATCCCCTGCACCGCCAGCGGCGCACCCTCAGCGAGGGTGGTCGCCAGCTCCTGCGTGCGGGCCTCCAGGCGATCGGGCGGCAGCAGCTCGGTCAGGAAGCCGATGCGCAGCATCTCCTCCGCGTTGAGCTTCTCCGCCGTAAGGAAAAGCCGCTTGGCATTGTTGACGCCAAGGCGGCTGACATAGCGCTGCAGCCCGCCCGGGTAATAATGCACGCCGAGCCGCGCCGCCGGCATGAACATGACCGCGCCGGTGACGCCGAGCCGGAAGTCGCAGGCCAGCGCCAGGTCGGTCGACCCGCCATAGACGCCGCCATTGAGCGCGCAGATGGTCGGCAGCCGCACGCGTTCCAGGCGGTCCGCGAAAGTGGCGAAGCTGTCCTCGTCACCATCGGTGGCGGCGCCGATCTTGCCGATATGGAAGCCGGAGCTGAACGACTTGCCGCCCGCGGTCAGCACGATGACGCGCAACGCGGCGTCAGCCTCGATCTGGTCGAGCAGCCCGTGCAAGGCGCGCAGATCGTCGGGCTCCACCCGATTATGCACCTCCGGCCGGTTGAGGCGGATGGTGGCGACGCGACCCTCGATGGTGAGTGTCGGGATGCCGCTCGGTTCAGCGGTATTCATGGACGGCGGCTCCCCTGCCGGTGATGGGCCGGAGCATGATTGTCGGCACTGCCATGGTCAATGGAGGGCCTTGCTCCGCCGGGATTTCGGGCGCGAACTGCACCGAGATTTCTGGAGCCTGCCCGTGATCCCGCCGCCGATCCCCGGCCCCGACCCGCATCCCGAGCCGATACTGTCGGCACTGCCGCCGGGCGCCACCGATTGCCACTTCCATCTCTTCGGTCCGCCCGATCGCTTCCCCTATGCCGAAGGCCGCGGCTACACGCCGCCCGACGCGCCGCTGGAAGCCTTCCTCGCCTTGCAGGCACGGCTGGGCCTGTCGCGCGGCGTGCTGGTGCAGGGCAATGCGCATGGCTACGACAACCGCGTGGTGCTGGACGCGCTGGAACGGGAGCCGGGACGGCTGCGCGGCGTCGCGATTACCGATGAACGCGTCGACCTCGCCGAGCTCCGGCGCTGGGATGCGCTCGGCATGCGTGGGTTGCGCTTCCACATCTTCGCGCCGGGCCAGGGGCCGAACTACCGCCGCGGTGTCGGCCTGGACACGTTGCGGCATTTCGCACCGATGCTGCGCGAACTCGGCTGGCACGCGCAGCTCTTCTGCGAATGGCAGACGCTGGAAGCCGCCATGCCGGCGCTGCTCGACGCCACGGAAGGCATTCCCCTGGTCTTCGACCACATGTGCCGCTTCGAGCCGGCGCTCGGCTTCGATCACCCGTCCTTCCGCCTGTTGCTGCGGCTGCTGGGTGAAGGGCGTTGCTGGATGAAGCTGTCCGGCGCCTATCGCTGCTCGGAGCAATTCCCCGACTATCCGGATGTGGAAGCGCAGCACCGCGCTTTCGTCGCCGCCAATCCCGACCAGGTGGTCTGGGGCAGCGACTGGCCGCATCCGCAGCTGACGGAGGAGACGATGCCGAATGACGGCCGCCTGCTGAACCTGCTGCTGCGCTGGACGCCGGGCGCGGAGGAGCGGATGCGCGTGCTGGTGGCGAACCCGGCCCGCCTCTACGGATTCTAGCACGGGGGCGCGCCGGGGCGGCATCGCCGAAAAGCGTGAAGCGCGCGGTCGGATCATGCCAGGATTTCAAGTTCCCAACGGGAGCTGCGGATCCGATGCGCATCCTGCTGATCGAGGACGACCGCGCCGCGGCCGACTACATCGCGAAGGGCCTGCAACAGGCAGGCCATCTCGTCGAAGTGGCGCGCGACGGCAAGGACGGGTTGTTCCTGGCCCTCAGCGAGGCCTTCGACATGATCGTCACCGACCGGATGCTGCCCGGGCCGGACGGGCTCTCGATCCTGCGGGCCCTGCGCAGCACCGGCCGGACGACGCCCGTCCTGATGCTGACGGCGCTGGGCGAGGTCGAGGCGCGCGTGGAAGGGCTGGATGCCGGCGCCGATGACTACCTCACCAAGCCTTTCGCCTTCAGCGAATTGCGGGCCAGGCTGGACGCGCTGGCGCGCCGGCCCGCTGCCAGCGGCGAGGCGACGATGCTGCGGGTGGAGGATCTCGAGATGGATCTTCTCCGCCGCGTCGTCCGCCGTGCCGGGCGCGCCATCGACCTGCTGCCGACGGAATGGCGTCTGCTGGAATACATGATGCGCCACCCGCAGGAGGTGCTGACGCGCACGATGCTGCTGGAGCGGGTGTGGGACTATAACTTCGACCCCACGACCAATGTCGTCGACGTCCATGTCAGCCGCCTGCGCCGCAAGATCGAACAGGGCTTCGACGGCCCGCCGATCCTGCACACCGTCCGCGCGGTCGGGTTCGTGATCGGCCGCCGTACATGATGCCCGGCATGAGGCCGCGCGCTCCGCGCAGCCTGGCGTTACGGGTTACCCTGGCCACCGCGGCCAGCGTAGTGCTGGCATTCCTGCTGGCCTTCGGCCTGACCTATGTGGCCGCCCTGCAGGCGCTGCATCGCCAGGTCGATGCGGCGATCGAGGCCGAGATCGACACGCTGCGGGGAGAATTCGACAAATTCGGCGCCGGCGGCCTGCGCGCGCGGGTGGAAGCGCTGTCGCTGCGGGGCAATCCCTTCGACAACGCGATCCGCCTGGACGATCGCAACGGCGAGACGATCTTCGCCGGCCGCCCCTTCGAAGCGCCCGAAGGCCTGCGCGGCGGCCTGGATGTCGAGCAGCCCGCCGATGGCGGGCGGATGATCCGCGCCATAGGCCTGGTGCTGCCGGACGGGGCCGGGCTGGTGGTGGCGCGTGACCTGCGCCCGCTGCGCGCCATCGAGCGCCGCCTGGCGCAGGTGCTGTTCGGCGCCGGCGCGCTGACGGCGGCGCTGCTGGTCGGCGCGGGGCTGCTGATGGCACGCCGGGCCGATCGCCGCCTGGCGGCGGTTTCGGCGGCGGCGGTGGCGGTGATGGATGGCGACCTGTCGCAGCGCCTGCCCCAGGCCGGCACCGGCGACGAGCTGGACCGGCTGACCGCGACGATCAACGACATGCTTGCCCGGATCGAGGGGCTGCTGGCCACGCTGAAGCAGGTGACGAACGACCTAGCGCATGACCTGCGCGGCCCGCTCTGGCGGCTGCGGCGGCACCTCGAAGGGGCGCTGGCCGATGCCCGGCAGCCGATGGTGCCCGCGGCGGTGCTGGAATCGGCCCTCGGCGAGCTGGACGAAGTCCTTGGCACCTTCGCGGCGCTGCTGCGGATCGCCCAAGTGGAAGGCGGCGCGCGGCGTGGTGCCTTCGCGCCGCTCGACCTGTCCGCCCTGGTGGCCGAGGTCGTCGAGACCTGGCAGGCCGTCGCGGAGGAAAGCGGCGCCACGCTCGTCGCCAGGATCGCACCGGATGTCGCCGGGTTGGGCGATGCCGCCCTGCTGAAGCAGTTGCTGGTGAACCTGATTGAGAATGCGCTGACGCATGGCGGTGCCGGCGTGCAGGTCTCGGTCGCGCTGCGGCCCGGCCCGGTGATCGAAGTCGCGGATGACGGTCCCGGCGTGCCGGAGGCGGAGCGCGGCAAGGTGCTGGGGCGCTTCTACCGCCTCGACCGCAGCCGGACCACCGCCGGCACCGGGCTTGGCCTCGCGCTCGTCGCCGCGGTCGCGCGCCTGCATGGCAGTGAGGCCCGGCTGGATGATGCGCATCCCGGCGGTGCGCGGCCGGGGCTGCGCGTGCAGGTCGCCCTGCCGCGCGTCAGCGCTTCCGCCTGACATCCTGCATGAGTTCGATCTGAAGCTGCTGGATTTCCGCCAGACGCTGCCACTGGCGCATGATGAGGTGGTCGAGCTTCTCGTGCAGGTGCCGGATTTCGAGCTCGGCCTTGAGGTTCACGCGATAATCGTTGAGCGAGCGCGCGCGGTCCTTCGCCTCCTGCCGGTTCTGGCTCATCATGATGACCGGTGCCTGGATCGCGGCGATGGTCGACAGCACCAGGTTCAGCAGGATGAACGGGTAGGGATCGAAGGCGCCGCCGCCTTCGATCAGGTTCAGCGCGATCCAGACGCCGAGGAACGCGGCGAAGCTGATCAGGAAGGCCCAGGACCCGCCGAAGGTCGCCAGCGCATCCGACAGCCGCTCGCCCAGGCTGCGCTTCTCGTCGAATTCCTGCTCGGTGTTCTCCGCGATCGTCTCCTGCCGCGCGATGCTCTCCGTGACCTGGCGGTCCAGCTCGGTGAATTCGCCATGCTCGTCGCGCAGCAGTTCCTCGACGTAGTGGCGCCGGTAGTCGTTGACGACGGCGGGGTCGAGGAAAGCGTCCTGCGGCAGGTCAGGATGGTCGCGGCGGATGCGGTCGGCCAGGGCCGGCCGCAGCAGGTGCATCGGGATGGCCGATTTGCGCGACAGCTCGCGGCCGCTGATGCCGCAGGCGATCTTCGCCTTGGGGGCGGCTTCCGGCGAGGCTTCCGGCTGGGTCTCGGGGGTCTGCGGCTCGTCCATGCTGGGTTCTTTCGCCGGGCGGCATCGGGGGTGTGCCGCGTCATAGGCGCGGCGTGACAGCGAGCCCAGCGGGGACGGGCGACTCTGACGAAGCTTTCAGAGTTCGGCATCAAATCGCTCCAGCGTCGCCGGGACAAAGTCTCCTCACCGGCGCCGCCGATGATCGGCGGCTCGAGCGGGAAAGAGGAGCTTCACCATGTCCCATCGTCATTCGCGCATGGTCTTCGGTGCCCTGGTCGCCGGCGTGATGCTCGCGGCCGGCGGCCCGGCTTTCGCCGAACGTGGCGGCACCGGGGAGAACCCCAACGTCATCCCCGTCCAGCCCGAGACGACCCTGGTTCCCAACCAGGCGCAGCCCGCGCCGATGCGGCCGGCCGCGATGACGCCGCAGGCGGCCCCTGCCCGGCGCCATGCCGATCGCCGTGCGGAGCCGGCCGACGTACCGACGCTGGTGCGGCAGGCGGACGCCGCCCTGAAGGCCCGGCGCCCGGCGGAAGCCCGCGACCTGCTGGAACAGGCGGAGACGATGCTGCTGAACGCCCGCACGGATGGCGAACAGGGCTTCCACATCCAGGTGCGGGATGTCTCGGCGGCCCGTGGCGCCCTCGCCAGCGGCAATGCCGGCGCCGCGCAGCGTGGGATCGCGCAGATGATCCAGGCGCTCGACAGCCGCGGCAACTGATTGCGGATCGCCGGCGTGGCGGGCCCATCCTGCCCCCTCTCCCCCCAGGGCCCGCCGCGCCTGTCCCGTAAACGCCACGGCCCGCATGGGCGCGGTGGCCCAGGTTGGTGTATGGGTTGTCCATTCACCCGCGGGATCCCCATGTCAGAATTCACCAGCGACGCCGAAACTGCCGATCGCGCCGCCGCCCTGGCGCGGGAGTTCGCGCCGGAGCTGGGTGCGGTGCTGTTCACCCATTATCCGGATGCCGACACCCTCGACATGCTGCGTCCCGGCGGCGCCGGGTTCCACACCATCGCCGCGGCGAACAAGGCCGCCGCCGCCGCCCTGGCGGCGCTCGGCGTACAGGTCTTCGTCCAGGTCGCCGACCGGGCCGCTTTCCGCCGCTGGATGGATGGCCGCGCCGACACGGCGGACAACCGGCTCGCCTGGCGCGACCGGGAGCGACTGTTGCGGGGGCCGGCGGCGCTGGAAGCGCTCGGCGTGGACCCCAAACTCGCCCGGCCGCGCCCCAAGCCCGGCAAGGGCAGCGGCACGCCCGCCGACCGGCTGGTGCGGGCCTTCGCGGAGGAAGGCGATCCCGATTTCGAGGATCTGGCGCTCGAGCTGATCGAAGGCGGCCGCGACGGCGTGCTGGAGGTCGCCACGCGCAAGGTGGCCGACCGCTACGGCGAGGATGCCGTCGCCGACTTCACCGCCGATTTGCTGCTGTTCGCCGAAGCGGCCGATATCGGTCCCGCCGGCTGGGCGGAACTGGTGGCGCTGCCGGTGGCGCTGCCGCCCGGCGCGCTGCCGGATGCTGCCGCCCTTGGCCTGAGCCTCATCGGCTCCGGCGTGTTGCCGGAGACGCTGGAGGTCCGCTTCCTGCCCGCCTGGCGCGCGCCGCAGGCACTGGCCGCGCTGTCGCCCATCGCGCTCCGCCGCGTGCTGGTGCAGATGGTGGCGGGGCAGGACCCCGCGGATCTGCCGCCGGCCGCGCCGGACAGCCTGGCCGAGGACAGCTTCGGCGTGCTGCTCGGCCTGCAGATCGACTGGCAGATCCCGCTTTGGGAAGAGATCGCCGCGAACGGGCTGCCGGAAGAGCCCGAGGATGACGGCGAGGACGACACCACGCCCGAGGAGGATGAGCGCGCGACACTGTTCGACCGCTGGCGTTCGGCCGTCTTCGAGAGTGGCGATGGCTGCGTGCCGCTGGCCCTGGTATCGGCGTCGGAAGTCGATGCGGAAATCGCCGCCTTCCTGGAAGAAGCGCGGGAGCAGGCCGGTGGCCTCGAAGAGATCCGCGAATTCGTCGCCGTCGCCCGGCAGGAAGCCGCCGGCGAGGAGGTTGTCTGCCGGCTGGAGATCCTGGGCGATGGGCTGGAACTGTCGCTCTACACGCGCCAGGGCCGTTTCCTGGACAGCCTGACCCTGGGCGCGGATCAGCTCCCCGTGAAGCCGGAGGAGATGCCGCGCCTGATCGAGGCCTTCGTCCCGATCGTGAAGGACACGCCCGGCGTCTGAACGGCCACCGGCCGGCACGGAAAAGGGCGGGCCCTTGCGGGACCCGCCCTTTTTTCTACCGCGTGCGAACCGCGCTCAGCTGCCGCTCCCGGCGTCGTAGGGTGCGGAAAGCTGGCTGATGAGGACCGAGTCCGAGGAACCCGCAAGCTGAACGCGGGTCGCCGGCGCCTCATCCACGATATCGGCAGCCATCGCGCTGCCTGCTAGACCCATGATCGAAGCCATGACCAAGGCCATCAGAACGGGTTTCATAACACGATCGTCTTTCCATAGCGCACGGCCCATCATCGGCGCCATGCCTGGGCGTCCCTGCACGGGCCCGCCGAGATATCGAACCTGGTATTCGACGATTACTGGCCGTTATCCTGGTTATACTGCAGCGACTGCTGCTTGATGAACGAACCGTCGGAGCTGGGCACCGCGGTATTGGCCATGGCTATATTGGCCAGACCGAGGGTGGAGGCGGCCAGCAGGGTCGCAATCAGAAGGCGCTTCATGACACTCATCCTTTCGAAGGGTGCTGCCTTATCGGGGTCATGCACCAGGACGGCCATTCGGTGAGTTAAGTCCAGGCCCTCTCCCGGCGCCGTCCAAAGCGGGCTCGTCAGGAATGCGGGCAGTACAGGGCATCATGTTCGCGGGCCGATGGTCTATCGACTCTCACCTGGACTCGGGTGCGGCTTGCGAAGCGAAATGAAACCTGGATCTGAGGACTTAACGTCGCTGATGGTCAATTCACCACCGACTGTCGTCGGCTTCGGTGTGAGGGAGGTATGGCACTTTCATATTTCCGACGCAAATCAGCACAGGCATGCGCCATGAGCATATCGATCGGGTCCTGCATGTGAATGGACTGAACCGACCAGTTCATTCATGGGATTGCCCGTCGCGCCGGATGATGGCCGCGACCCGTTGCCCGGTCGCGCGGACATGGGCCGTCATCAGCGCGGCGGCGGCTTCCGCCTCTCCCGCGGCGCAGAACGCCAGCAATTGCCGGTGCTCGGCCTGGGACCGCTCGGCATTGCCATCCTGTTCCCAGGTCAGCCGCAGGTAGCGGCCGAGGTTGAGGCGCGCGGTATCGACCGCCCGCAGGAAGAAGGGGCGCTCCGCCCGCGCATGGAGGATGGCGTGGAAGCCGGCGTTGAGGGCGACGATCTGGTCGAGCTCCGTCGCCCGCTCAAGCGCATCGAGGGCGGCCTCCGCCCGGGCCAGATCGGCCCGCGACAGGTTCGGCACGGCGAGCCGCGTCAACTGCCCCTCCAGCAGGCCGCGATACTCCGCCAGTTCCAGCGCCTCCGCCTCGGACAGGGCCGAGACGGTGGTCCCGCGATGCAGGCGGCTGGCGGCGAGGCCTTCGCAGACCAGGAGGGTAAGCGCCTCCCGCACCGGCACATGGCTCACGCCGAGTTGCGCCGCGATGTGGTCCTGCCGAAGGGGCGCGCCTGGCCGCAACCGGCCGCGCCCGATGTCGGCGCGCAACGCCTCATGGACGGCGGCGGTCGCCGTTTTTCCCGTCGTGTCAGCCATTCGCACCGGTCTCCGCAGCCGCCTGTCGGCATTGTGCCAGATTATATATGATAAATTGACATTGCATATGATCTCCTTCTTGAAGGGGAGCCCAGCTTCGGATCCACAGGAATGCGCCCCTTCTCCAGCCCGCTGCCCCGCATGGCCATCCCTTGGCGTCCGGTCGCCACGGGCGGGCTCGGCCTGTTGGCGATCGCGGCGCTGGCCGCCCTGCTGTTCGCGCTCGGCCTCCGCGGTGACCGGCTGGCCGTGGTGGTGATCGTCGGGCTGTGCCTCTGGTGCTGGGCAACGGCATGGCTGCCCGATCTGCTGGTCTCGCTGCTGCTGTTCTTCCTGCTGGGGACCTGCACGACGCTGGGGCCAGGGGTGATCTTTTCCGGCTTCGCCTCGGGTGCCTTCTGGCTGGTGTTCAGCGGCGCGGTCCTGGGGTTGGCGCTCACCGCGACCGGGCTGGGCGATCGGGTCGCGGCCAGCCTGGTGGCCCGATGCGGCGCTTCCTATCCAAGGGCGCTCGCGGGTTTCGTGGCTATCGCCTTCCTGCTTTCCGCCATCATGCCGTCCACGCTCGGGCGCATCGCCATCCTGGTGCCGATCGTGCTGCGCTTCGCCGACTGGGTCGGGCTGGCGGCGGGGCGGCCGGGGCGCAGCGGGCTCGTGCTGGCGACCGCCCTGGCGAGTTGTGAGCTGTCCTCGGCGATCCTGCCCGCGAACCTGCCGAACCTGGTCATGGCCGGCAGTGCCGAGGCGATCCTCGGCCTGCGCCTGTCCTATCCCGACTACGCCATGCTGCTGCTGCCCGCGCTGGTCGTCCTGCGCGGGGCCTTGCTGGTCGGCGCCGGGCTGCTGCTGTTCCCGGACCGGCCGGAACCGCTCCCGGACCCTTCGCCGGCGGCGCGCCTGTCGCCATCGGAAATCAGGCTCCTGGCGCTCCTCGCCGGCACGCTCCTGCTCTGGCTGGCCGAACCATGGCATGGGGTTGCCGCGGGCTGGGTCGGGCTCGGTGCCGCGATCCTCTGCCTCGGTCCCGCCCGGCTGGTCGCGACCGAACAATTCCTGCGAAGCGTCAAGCTGCAGCCGCTCTGGTTCGTGGCGGCGATCGTCGGGCTGACGGCGGCGGTGGATCAGTCCGGCCTCGCGGCCGAACTGGGGCCATGGCTGCGGCACATCGACATCGCGGCGCTGCCGCCCTTTATCGCCTATGCCGCGCTGGTGGTGCTCTCCATCGGCCTGACCTTCGCAGTCACCTCGAACGCGGCTCCGGCGCTGTACACGCCCCTGGTACCGCAACTCGCCGCCGCCAGCGGGTTGGCGGTGAAGCCGGTGCTGCTCGCCCAGGCCATCGGCTTCTCGACCATTGCGCTGCCCTACCAGGCGCCGCCGCTGGTGCTGGCCATGGCGCTGGCGGGCATCGGCCTGCGCGATGGCAGCCGCTACTGCCTGCTGGTGGCCGGTCTTTCCCTGGTCAGCGTCGTGCCGCTGAATTTCGCCTGGTGGCGCCTGCTGGGGATCGTCTGAGTGGGACACGCCTGTACCAGGCAGGGGCTGGCGCGCCGCCGCCATTGCGAACAAAACGGGAAACTGAGACACTCGCCGCTTCCAGATCCGAATCCGATGATGGCCGCCCCCTATCTCGAGACGCTCAACCCGGAACAGCGGCGCGCGGTCGAGCATGGCATCACCGATGGTGCGCCCGCGTCGCCGCCGTTGCTGGTCATCGCCGGCGCGGGGTCGGGGAAGACGAACACCCTGGCGCACCGGGTCGCCCATCTCGTCATCCATGGCGCCGACCCGCGGCGCATCCTGCTGATGAGTTTCTCGCGCCGCGCGGCGGCGGATCTCGGCCGTCGCGCCGCGCGGATCTGTGCCCAGCTTCCGGGTGCCGATGCCGGGCTGATGGCCGCGGGCCTGCCCTGGGCCGGGACATTCCACGCCATCGGTGCGCGCCTGCTGCGGGCCTATGCCGGCCAGATCGGGATCCAGCCGGATTTCTCCATCCATGACCGCGAGGATTCCGCGGATCTGATGAACCTGGTCCGCCATGAGCGTGGCCTGTCGAAGACGGACAGCCGCTTCCCGACCAAGGCCACCTGCCTCGAGATCTATTCCCGGGCCGTGAACGGCGGGGCACCGTTGGCCGAGGTGCTGCGCGATGTCTTCCCCTGGTGTGCCCACTGGGAAGACGAGCTGCGCGCGCTTTTCGCCGCCTATGTGGAGGCGAAGCAGACGCAGGGCGTGCTCGATTACGACGACCTGCTGCTCTACTGGGCGCAGATGCAGGCCGATCCTGGCCTCGCCGCGGATGTCGGCGGCCGCTTCGATCATGTGCTGGTCGACGAGTACCAGGATACCAACCGCCTGCAGGCCGCCATCCTGATGACCATGAAGCCTTCCGGCGCCGGGCTGACCGTGGTCGGCGACGATGCCCAGTCCATCTACGCCTTCCGCGCCGCGACGGTGCGGAACATCCTGGATTTTCCGGCGGGTTTCGATCCGCCCGCCGCGGTCATCACGCTCGACCGCAACTACCGTTCGACACAGCCGATCCTCGCCGCCGCGAATGCCGTCATCGGCCTGGCGAAGGAGCGGTTCACCAAGAATCTCTGGACCGACCGCGAGGCCACCCAGCGGCCGGAACTCGTCAGCCTGCGTGACGAGATGGAGCAGGCGCGCTTCGTCGCGACGAAAGTGCTGGAGCATCGCGAGGCAGGTGCCACGCTGAAACAGCAGGCGGTGCTGTTCCGGACCTCCAGCCACAGCGCGATGCTGGAGGTCGAGCTGACGCGGCGCCGGATTCCCTTCGTGAAGTTCGGTGGCCTCAGGTTCCTGGACAGCGCGCATGTCAAGGATCTGCTCGCGCTGCTGCGCTTCGCGCAGAACCCGCGGGATGTCGTGGCCGGCTTCCGCGTCATGCTGCTGGTATCTGGCGCCGGTCCCGCGACCGTGCGCCGCGTGCTGGACAGCATGGGTGCCCAGCCGCGCCCGATCCATGCGCTCGGCAAGATGCCGGTACCGCCGCGGCTCGGGGAGGAATGGCGGCAGCTCGTCGCCGTGCTGGCCGAATTGCACGGCGGTGCGGCGGGCTGGCCGGCGGAGGTCGAATGCGCGAGGCGCTGGTACGAACCGATCCTCGAACGCGTGCACGAAGACGCACCGACGCGCCTGGCCGACCTTGTGCAACTCGGGCAGATCGCGGCGGGTTACCCGTCCCGCGAACGCTTCCTGACCGAGCTCACGCTGGATCCACCCGATGCCACCAGTGATCAGTCAGGGGTGCCGCTGCTCGACGAGGACTACCTGATCCTCTCGACCATCCATTCGGCGAAGGGGCAGGAATGGCGTTCGGTGTTCCTGCTGAATGCGGTGGATGGCTGCATGCCGTCCGACCTCGGCACCGGCAATGACGCCGATATCGAGGAGGAGCGGCGCCTGCTCCATGTCGCGATGACGCGGGCCCGGGACAGCCTGCATCTCCTGCTGCCGCAGCGCTTCTTCACCCATGCGCAGCGCGCGCAGGGCGACCGGCATGTCTATGCGGCGCGGACCCGGTTCATTCCGCGCGAGATCCTCGACCACTTCGATTTCGTAAGCTGGCCCGGCGCGCCGATGGGTGCACGGCCGGCCGCGGCCGCGACCGGCCTGCGCATGGATGTCGCGGCTCAGATGCGCGGGATGTGGCGGTGAGGGACGCATTCCCGCGCCTGGCGCGCGCCTGCGCGCGAGGTTCCCGCATTGCCGTGGGGCTCGGGCTTCTGACGCCGGTGGCCTGCGGGTTGGCGCCTTCGCGTGACGAACGGCGCCCTTCCTTCGCGCCGGGTCAGCCCGCGGTATCCTGTGATGGCGATCAATCCTGCCGCTTCCTGACGCCGGGCGAAATCAGGCTGGCCAGCATCATCTTCGGCAACAGCATCGACTACGCCGCCATCCGCATCTTCAACAGCCCCGGCGGCATCCTGGGCCAGTTCGCCAACCTCACCGCCTATCGGAACGACATCAGCATCCACGACCCGGCCCGATACGCCCCGGATTTCAGCCAGGAGCCCCCCGCCTTGCGGGAGTTGTTCCTGCACGAAATGACGCATGTCTGGCAGTACCAGTCCGGCCGAAATTTCGTGCGGGAAACCGCCAGCGACTTCATCCGGCACGGCTTCGACCGCCGGGCCGTCTACGACTACGCCTTGGATCGGCCGCAGCTGTCCGACTATTCCACGGAGCAGCAGGCCTACATGGTCGCCACCTACTACGCGCGGCGGGTCGACGCGGCGGATGCGGGGAACGCCGGACGGCGACCCGCCCTATGCGCGCTTGTCCGCGCCCATGAAGCCATTCTGGCGGCAGAGCTGCCGCTGCAGAGATCCCCGGTCTGCGCCGCGGCCAGCGGCCCCGCGCCGCCGCGGGGCTCGCCTTAGAACAGGATGCGTTCGCAAGCGCTCACGCATCCTGCTCCAGAGCTTCGTTTGATCGCGTGATTCACGGTTTTCGGTGATTCCATCTCAACCGATCACGTTCTAGCCGCGGCGGCCTCCGCCGCGATGGCCGTATCCCGAGCGATAGCCGTAAAAGCCACGGCGGAACCCGAACGACGCGTAGGAACCGTAGAAGAACGGATAATAGGGGTACGCATAGGGATAGGCGTAGGGGCCGTCATAGACGTGCACCACCGCGGGCGGCATCTGCAGCGCATTGCCGGCGCTGGTCATGCATTGCGCATAGGCGGCGTCGTAGCGCTGCTGCAGCACGGGCGGGGTACTGCCCACCACAGCCTGATTGGCCGCCTGGCCGGGCGCGCCATACCCGATCTGCGCCGAGGCGTAGGTGCGGCAATTGCTGTCCTCGGCCTGGAACTGCGCCAGGGTCTTGCCGCCGGGCGGTGTGCTGAGAACCTGCGGGCCATCGGGCGGAATGACTGCACAGGCCCCGAGGCCGAGAGGGATGAGGAGTGCGAGAACGGCGGCACGGGTCATGGCGTTTCACCATCTGCTGCTGCGTCCCGCGCGATCGGACCACCCGTGTGCAAGGCGCAGAGAACGATATGGATCGTCGGCGCCGCGCCCATTCTGCAGCCGGTGGCGGGCAGCCCGGCGCGGTGCGCATGTAACCTCGCCCGCGCCGCTCAAGCCTGGGCGATTCCCGTCTTTCCGATTGCGCGCACACAGCCCGAGGCGTTCCTTTCGATCATCCGGGGCAACACCGGAGACGGAGGAACGCACGATGGAGTTCGGGTATTTCACCATGCCCTCGCACCCGCCGGAGCGCGGGCTGAAGGCGGGGCACGACTGGGACCTGCAGACCTTCCGCTGGCTCGACGAACTCGGCTTCTCGGAAATCTGGGTCGGCGAACACCACACCGCGCCGTGGGAGCCGCATCCCGCCCCGGACCTGCTGATCGCCCAGGCGCTGCTGCAGACAAGCCGCATCCGTATCGGGCCCGGCGGCTTCCTGCTGCCCTATCACCACCCGGCCGAACTCGCGAACCGCGTCGCGATGCTCGATCATCTGTCGGAGGGACGGCTCAATTTCGGCATCGCCGCATCGGGCCTGCCGAGCGACTGGGCGATGTTCAACGTGGACGGCATGGGCGGCGCCAACCGCGACATGACCCGCGAAGCACTCGACATCATCCTGAAGCTCTGGAGCAGCGAGGAGCCGTTCCACTACGAAGGCAAGTATTGGCGGGTCGACAAGCCCGACACGATGTTCGGCTTCCTCAAGCCGCATATCCGCCCGGTCCAGGCACCGCACCCGCCGATCGGCGTCGCCGGGCTGTCGAAGCGGTCGGACACGCTGAAACTCGCGGGTGAACGCGGCTTCCTGCCGCTGAGCCTGAACCTGAACCCCGCCTATGTCGCAAGCCACTGGGAGAGCGTCGAGGAAGGGGCGCGCAGGTCAGGCCGGACGCCACGGCGGGCGGATTGGCGCCTGGTGCGGGAGATCTTCGTCGCCGACACCGACGCGGAAGCCTGGCGCCTGTCGGTCGGCGACATGATGGGCCGGATGATGGGCGATTACTTCCTGCCGCTGCTCAGCAATTTCGGCTTCAAGGACTACCTGAAGCATGATCCGGCGGTGCCGGATTCCGACGTGACGGCGGAGTATTGCGCGCACCGGAACTGGATCATCGGCTCGCCCGACACCGTCGTCCGCAGGATCGAGGACATCTATGCCGATGTCGGCGGCTTCGGGCAGCTGCTGGTGTTCGGCTTCGACTATGCGGCCAAACCCGAAGCCTGGCGCCATTCGCTCGAGCTCATCGCGCGCGAGGTGATGCCGCGGGTGAAGCATCTGGTGCCGGAGGCACCGCGCCTCGCCGTAGCGCAATAGATTCTACCGGCCGCAGGCAGCGGCCGGCGCCGGATCGATCGCGCTGTAGCGTCCATTGGTACTGATCACCTGGATGCAGCGGCGCGACCCTTCATGCCACCAGTAGCGGGTGGCGCCCCGGCCACGGGCGGAGACGAAGCCACGCTCGACCAGGGCGGCCGCGCCGCCGCCGATGGCCTGCATGCCCCGCACATCGGACACATCCGGTGCCGCGGCCGAAGCCGTGGCGGCCGAGGCCGGCTGCACGGCGCCCTGCCCGCCGGAACCACCACAGGCGGCGAGCGCCAGCAGCGCCGCCGCCGCGCACCGGCGGATCATGCCGGCATCACGCCGCGTGGACGAGGCGCGGCGGCGCGCCCTTGCCGCGCACCTCCGCTTCCTCGATCTCGGCCGCGGCGATCGCGCGGTCGAGCGCCGCGCGCAACTCCTTGGCGGCGTCGAGCGTCAGCTCGACACCGGCGCGCGCGCCGGGCTCGAGCCCGCTGTTGATGAAGTCGAGCGTGATGACATCGCCCAGCGGCGCATGGCGGGCATGGTCATAGGCGACCACTGCCTGCGTGAGCGGAAACCATGCATCCCCACGCTTGGCCATGCCCTCGGCGGGAACGATCTCGACGATGGAGGTGCACATGCGCCGTGCCCCCCCTCAGGCCGCCAGGTGCTTGCCGAAGAAGGCGAAGACCTTGCCCCAGGCATCCATCGCCTGCTCCGGCCGATAGAGCGGCCGGTGCCAATAGTTGAAGCCGTGCCCGGCGCCGTCATAGCGGTGGAATTCGTGGTTCTTGCCGTGCTTCTTCAGTTCGGCCTCATGCTCGTTCACCTGCTCCGGGCTCGGCGCGCGGTCGTCATTGCCGAACACGCCGATCAGCGGGCACGACAGGTCCCTGGTCAGGTCGATCGGCGCCACCGGCGTCTTGGCGTTGAGGTCTTCCTTGGCCATCACGACCCGGCCGCCCCAGAGCTCGGCGCAGGCATCGACGTCTTGCCTCTGGCAGGCATAGAGAAAGGCGTGCCGGCCACCGGAGCAGGACCCGTAGACACCGACCTTGCCGTTATGCCCGGCCTGCGCGCGCATCCAGGCGACCGCGGCCGCGGTATCGCCGACCACCTGTGCGTCGGGAACGCCGCCTTCGGCGCGCACCTTGGCGGCGACGTCATCCGGATGGCCTTCGCCGGCGCGTTCATAGAGGTTGGCGCAGATCGCGATATAGCCGTGATGCGCGAAGCGCCGCGTCGATTCGATATAGAGCTCGCTCCAGCCCGGAAGGTGATGGATCAGCACCACGCCCGGGAAAGGCCCCTTGCCTTCGGGCCGCGCCACATAGGCGGTGATCGGGGTGCCCCCGTCGCCCTTGAGCGTCACGTTCTCGCAGGTCATGCCTCGGTAGAATGACATCGCTGTTCCTCCATGGGCGCCGGCCGTGCCCGCCCGCCGGTGCGTCGTGTCATCGCGCCGTCATCGTCAGGCGATGCGGCGCTCTCGCTTGGTCCGGCGGGGGCGCGCCAGTATTTGGCAATTGCCTGTGCGGCGCAACATGGGGCTACACCGCGGGGTCGACACCGCTCGCGACATAGGCCGCATTCGCCTGCGGGCCATGCAGCCCCGCGAGAAAGGCCTCCGCCGCCGCGCGGTGCGGCGACTGCGCCATCATCGCCGCGGAGAAGGAGGAGACCTGCTGCATCGCCTCCGGGAACTTGCCGATCACCTCGATGCCGGGCACGACCAGCAGCTCGCTCACCTGCTGCACGGCCATGTCCGCTTCCCCGGTCACCAGCTTCTCGGCGGTGAAGCCGGCCGGGATCACCGTCGCGCGGCTGCGCACCGCATCGGCGATGCCGAGCCGTTCGATCACCGTCTCGAAGTGGATGCCGCTGGCGCCGGCGCGCGAATAGGCGATGGAACGCGCGCCCAGCAGCGCGGCCTTGAATTCCTCCAGCGTGCCGATCGGCGGGTGCGCCGCGCCGCGCGGCACCGCGAGGCCGAGGCGGGAATGCGCGACTTCCACCCGCGTCTTCGGATCGACCTTGCCTTCGGCGACCAGCTTGTCCATCGCGTCGCGGATCAGCACCAGCAGGTCGGCCTGCTCACCGGCCGCGACCTTGGTCATGATCAGCGTGGTCGGCACCCAGTCGACCGCCACGCGATGGCCGGTGTGCGCCTCATAGGCCGCCATGATGCCGCCTTCGAAAGCGCCGCGCACGGCGAGGCCGGACAGGATGCGCAGCGTGACGCCCGATGCTTCTGCGACCATGTGTTCTGCGTCTCCTTCGATGCATGGGCTGGCGGCGGTTGCGTCGCCCTTGCGGCGAGCAGGACATACGCCTTTTCGCCGGTCAAGTTCCCGCCCGGATGCCGCCGGGGCCGAACGCGCTTCCGGCCCCGGATGTTTGGATGCATAAAAGCTGCCCCGCCGGAACGTCCGTCAACGTCAAGGTCTCCCCATGCCCTGCCGCATCGTGCTTCTTCACGCGACCCCCGTGGCCATGCAGCCGATCCAGTCCGCCTTCGCCGAACGCTGGCCGGAAGCGGAGATCGTCAACCTGCTGGATGACGGCCTGTCGATCGACCGCGCGCGCGAGACGGAGCTGACCGAGGCGATGATCGAACGCTTCGTCACCTTCGGCACCTATGGCTACCGCATGGGCGCGGATGGCATCCTGGTCACCTGCTCCGCCTTCGGCCCGGCGATCGACCGCCTGATCGCGGCCTTGCCGGTCCCCGTGCTGAAGCCGAACGAAGCGATGTTCCAGGCGGCGATCGCCCGCGGCGGCCGCATCGGCATGCTGGCCACCTTCGCCCCCGCCGTCGGCACGATGGCGGAGGAGTTCGAGGAATTCGTGGCCCGGGGCGGCCAGCCGGCGCGCCTGGACACGGTGCTGGTGGCGGATGCCATCGACCTGCTGAAGAAGGGCGACGCAGAGCAGCACAACCGCCTGGTCGCGGCGCGCGCGCCGGAGCTTTCCGGCCACGACGCCATCATGCTCGCGCATTTCTCCACCTCCCGCGCGGCGGAGGCGGTGCGCCGCGTGGTGAATGTCCCGGTGCTGACGGCGCCGCATGCGGCGGTGGACCGCATGCGCGCGATGATCGAAGGCCGCGCCGGGGCCTGATCCGCCCGCTGCACGCGGGACGCGCATGGCTGCCCGCGGCCGCGGGCTCCATCGCGCTCTCCCGCCCTGCCATGTAGGCTCGGCCCATCGCGCAGGCAGCGCAGAATGGGGAGCCTCGAAGAGCATGAGCAACGCGTCGGACTATACCCCGCCCAAGGTCTGGACCTGGAACAAGGCGAATGGCGGCCGCTTCGCCAGCATCAACCGGCCGGTCGCCGGCCCCACTCATGACAAGGATCTGCCGGTCGGCCGGCACCCGCTCCAGCTCTATTCGCTCGGCACGCCGAATGGCGTGAAGGTGACGGTGATGCTGGAGGAGCTTCTGGCCCTCGGCCATGCCGGCGCCGAATACGACGCCTGGCTGATCCGCATCGGGGAGGGCGATCAGTTCGGCAGCGGCTTCGTCGATGCCAATCCCAATTCGAAGATCCCGGCGCTGGTGGATCGCAGCGGCCCGGCGCCGATCCGCGTCTTCGAATCCGGCGCCATCCTGATGCATCTGGCCGAGAAGTTCGGTGCCTTCCTGCCGACCGAGGCGGGCGCGCGCGCCGAATGCCTGTCCTGGCTGTTCTGGCAGATGGGCAGCGCGCCCTATCTCGGCGGCGGCTTCGGCCATTTCTACGCCTATGCGCCGACCAAGATGGAATACCCGATCGACCGCTTCAGCATGGAAGTGAAGCGCCAGCTGGATGTGCTCGACCGCCGCCTGGCCGAAAGCGCCTTTATCGCCGGCAGCGACTACACCATCGCCGATATCGCGATCTTCCCCTGGTATGGCGGCCTGGCGAAGGGCTGGCTCTATGGCGATGCCGCCGAATTCCTCAGCGTCGGGGAATACACGCATGTGCAGCGCTGGGCCGACCAGCTGCTGGCGCGGCCGGCGGTGCGGCGTGGCCGCATGGTCAACCGCACCTATGGCGACCCGTCCAGCCAGCTGCGCGAACGGCACGAAGCCAGCGACTTCGAGACCAGGACCCAGGACAAGCTGGCGCCGGGCGGCTGACGCCTGATGGCCTGAGGCTGGTTCGAAAATCCTGAAGCAGGGTGCGGTGATGCCACCGCACCCTGCTCCGGGCCGCCGGCTCAGCCGTAATTGTTGTACAGGGTCTTCTTGCGCATATAGCCCTCGACGCCGTGCTGCCCGTCCTCGCCGCCAAGGCCGCTGCGGCGGTAGCCGGTATGGAAACCATGCGGGCTCTCGCCCGAGGGGCGGTTGACGTAGATCTCGCCGAACTGCAGCTCGTTCACGGCGCGCATGATCAGCCGGTTGTCGGGGGTGAAAAGATAGGCCGACAGCCCGTATTCGCTGTCATTGGCATAGGTGATCGCCTGCTCGAAGCTGTCGACCGGCATGGCGGCGATCACCGGGCCGAACGTCTCCTCCCGCATGATGGCGTCGTCGTTCGACGTCACCGACAGCACCATCGGGAAGGCCCAGTGCCCCTTGGCGAAGATCGCATCATCGGATTGGAGATCGAGCAGCGTCGTCGCCTTCTGCTCCAGCGCCTTGGTCACCATCGCGCGCAGCTTCGCGACTTCCGCCTTCGAAATGCGCGGCCCGATCGTCGTGCCGTCGCGGGTCGGGTCACCGACCTTCAGCGCCCGCACCTTGGCGACGAATTTTTCCATGAACTGGTCGTGGATGGCGCGGTGCAGGTACATGCGGTCATTGCAGGTGCAGACGGAGCCGCCGAAGAAGAACTTCGACGCCACGGCGGCATCGACCGCCTTGTCGATATCCGCATCCGCCATCACCAGGAACGGCGCCTTGCCGCCGAGTTCCAGGCGGATCGGCTTGATGCGCTCGGCACCCAGCGCATAGATCTCGCCGCCGGCGCGGACGCTGCCGGTCATGGTGACAAGGTCGGTGTCCTTGTGCGCGACCAGATGCGCGCCGACCGTGCGGCCGTCACCCGGCAGGACGTTCACCACGCCTTCGGGGAAGCCGGCGCGGCGGCAGAGCTCGGCCAGCGCCAGCGTGGTCAGCGGCGTCAACTCGTGCGGCTTGATCACCACGGTATTGCCGGTGACGAGCGAAGGCCCGGCCTTGCGGGCAAAGAGGGCGGCCGGGAAGTTCCACGCCGTGATGCCGGCCACCACGCCATAGGGCACGCGCTGGATCCAGATCTGCTCGTTGCGGCCTTCGCCGGGCAGGATCTCGCCCTGCAGCCGCCGCGCGCTCTCGGCCGCGTAGCGCAACAGGGCGGAGCAGAAGCCGACATCGATGCGCGATTCACCCAGCAGCTTGCCGCCTTCGGCGGTCAGCATGCGCGCCAGGGTCTCGGTGTGTTCGTCCACCAGCGCCGCCAGCCTGTGCAGGAAGCCGGCGCGCTCCATGGGTGTCAGCGCGTTCCAGCCGGGCTGCGCCTTGCGCGCCGCGGCCACGGCGCGGTCCGCATCCTCGATGGCGCCGGCGGCGACCGCATCGACCGTGCTCTCATCCGCAGGGTTGAAGATCTCGCGGCGATCGCGGCTGGCCGAATCCACCCAGGATCCGCCGACGAAGATCTGGCCGCGGCCGATGCCGAAGTCTTGCGGTGTCTGGACGTTCATCCTGCCCTCGCTGCCTGTGAGCCTGGCGGCCCTGATGGCAGCGATCCTGCGCCGCTCCGGCCCGTGGTCAACCCTCGGGCAGGCCGCCGTGCCGGCAGCTGCTGCGATCAGCAGAAACAGCGAACGGGATCAGGATATTACCTGATCCCGTTGGGTTGGCGGCAGGTGGAGGTCCGACGATAGCGGCTTCAGACGTCCAGATTGGCGACCTTCAGCGCATTGCCCACGATGAAGTCGCGGCGCGGCTCCACCACGTCGCCCATCAGGGTGGAGAAGACGTTCTCCGCATCCTGCAGGTCGTCGACGCGCACCTTCAGCAAGGTGCGCACCACGGGGTCGAGCGTGGTCTTCCAGAGCTGTTCCGGATTCATCTCGCCCAGGCCCTTGAAGCGCTGGATCGTCAGGCCCTTGCGGCCCTGCGCCAGGATGCGGTCGAAGGCGCCGAGCGGGCCGTTCACCGCCTGGGTCTGGCCGTCCAGCACCAGCCGCGTGCCCGTGGCGAAGTCGCGGGCGAAGCGGTCCTGTCGTTCCTCCAGCCAGCGGGCATCGGCGCTGCGCAGCGCCGTCGCATCCAGCACATGGCGTTCGGTGACGCCGCGCAAAGTGCGCGCCAGCGTCACCGTCTCCCCATCCGCGCTCACCATCCAGCCGCGTTCGCTGGCGGGCGCCAGCGCGTTCAGCCGCTCCGCCAGCGCCTGCGCCGCGGCGGGGGCGCGCGCGACATCGATGGTCAGCGCGCCGACCAGCGCCGCCTGCTCCGCGATCTCCGGCGGCACGCGGCCGGCGAAGCGGCGGATGCGGCCATGTGCCTGGCGGAGGAATTCCACCTCCTCCCGCATCGCGTCGCCGTCCAGCACCTCGCCATCCGCACGCTCGATGCGCGCGCCGGTCAGCGCCTTCTCAAGCAGGAAATCCTCGAGCGCGCGATCATCCTTCAGGTAGCGTTCGTCGTTGCCGCGCTTGGCGCGATAGAGCGGCGGCTGCGCGATGTAGAGATGGCCGCGCTCGATCAGCTCCGGCATCTGCCGGAAGAAGAAGGTCAGCAGCAGCGTGCGGATATGCGATCCGTCCACGTCCGCGTCGGTCATGATGATGATGCGGTGGTAGCGCAGCTTGTCGACTTCGAAATGCGGCAGCGACGGGCGCTCGGGATCCAGCGGGCCGATCCCGGTGCCGAGCGCGGTGATCAGCGTGCCGATCTCCGCACTGCCCAGCATCTTGTCGAAGCGCGCGCGCTCCACGTTCAGGATCTTGCCCTTGAGCGGCAGGATCGCCTGCTGCGCGCGATTGCGCCCCTGCTTGGCGGAGCCGCCGGCGCTGTCACCCTCGACCAGGAACAGCTCGCTCTTCGACGGATCCTTCTCCTGGCAGTCGGCGAGCTTGCCGGGCAGGGAGGCGACGCCGAGCACGGTCTTGCGGGTCGCTTCGCGCGCCTTGCGCGCCGCTTCCCGCGCCATTGCCGCCTCGAGGACCTTCTGGACGACGTCCTTCGATTCCTTCGGATGCGTCTCGAACCAATGGGTCAGCGCATCGGCGCAGGCGGCCTGCACCACCGGCTGCACCTCGCTGCTGACCAGCTTCTCTTTGGTCTGGCTGCTGAACTTCGGATCCGGCACCTTCACCGACAGCACCGCGGTCAGGCCTTCGCGCATATCCTCGCCGGAGAGCGTCAGCTTGTCCTTCTTCGCCATCGCATCCACGTATTTCGCGACGATGCGCGTCAGCGCCTGGCGGAAGCCCGCCAGATGCGTGCCGCCATCGCGCTGCGGGATGTTGTTGGTGAAGCACAGCATCGTCTCGTGGTAGCTGTCGTTCCAGCGCAGCGCGATCTCGACGCGCATGCCCTCGATCTCTTTGCTGAGCGCGGCGACGGGCTGCGCGAACAGCGGCGCCTTGCCCTTGTCGAGCCATTCGACGAACGCGGTCAGGCCGCCATCGTAGTGGAACAGCGTCTCCTGCACCTCGGCATGCCGCTCATCGCGCAGCACGATCCTGAGGCCGGAATTCAGAAAGGCCAGTTCGCGCAGGCGCCGCTCCAGCACCGCATAGTCGAACTCGACCTTGGTGAAGGTGCCGGACGAAGGCTTGAAGGTCACCAGGGTGCCGTTGCCATGCGCGGCCGGGCCCAGCAGCGTGCAGGGCACCACGGTCTCGCCATGCTCGAAGCGCAGCCGATACTCCTGGCTCTGCCGCCAGATGCGCACTTCCATCCATTCGGACAGCGCGTTCACCACCGCGGCGCCGACGCCGTGCAGGCCGCCCGAGACCTTGTAGCTGTTCTGGTTGAACTTGCCGCCGGCATGCAGCCGCGTCAGCACCACCTCGGCGGCGCTGATGCCTTCTTCCTCGTGGATGTCGACCGGGATGCCGCGCCCATCGTCACGCACGGTGACGCTGCCATCGCCGTTGAGCGTGACGAAGCAGGCGGTCGCGAAACCGGCCTGCGCTTCGTCCACCGCATTGTCGATGATCTCGAAGGCCATGTGATGCAGGCCCGAGCCGTCATCGGTATCGCCGATGTACATGCCGGGGCGCTTGCGCACCGCCTCAAGGCCGCGAAGTACGGTGATGGATGCGCTGTCATAGGCCTCGGAACCGTTATCGTCCGGGGCGCGCTCGGCGTCACTCATGCCGGCGGGAAACTCCAGGGTCGGAGGAAAGGGATCGCGTTGGAATATAGGGATTTTAACATGATTCCGGCAGGGGGTCACCAGCCGCCGGCGCCAGGATTCCGGCACTGGCCCGAAACGTCTGCGCGAGCCCGGAAAGCGGGCTGAAAACGGCGCTGTCGGTGCCGGTCAGGAAGGATTGCGCCGGCAGCGCCGCCAGCGCCGCGAACAGCGCCTCCCGCCGGCGCTGGTCCAGATGAGCGACCACCTCGTCCAGCAGCAGCAGGGGCGCGAAGCCCCGCGCCTCCGCGATCAGGGCGGCATGGGCCAGCACCACCGCGACCAGCAGCGCCTTCTGTTCCCCGGTGGAACAGCGATCGGCAGGCTGGTCCTTTTCCAGGTGGATCAGGGTCATGTCGGTCCGGTGCGCGCCGCGCGCCGCACCCCCGGCTGACGCATCCCGGCGCCGGTCGGCTGCCAGCCCCGCCCGCAGCGCCTCCTCCACCGCCAGCGCCGGCCCGGCCTCCAGCGCCATCGCGATCGGGCAGGCCAGCGCCATGCGCGCCGCCGGGAAGGCCCCGGTCGCCTCGCCGCCCGCCAGCACCGCGTTCAGCCGCCGGGCCAGCGCCTGGCGTGCCGCGACGGCCGCCACCGCGTGGCGGGCCATCTGCTCTTCCAGCGCGGCCAGCCAGGCGGGATCCGCCCGGCCTTCCGCCAGCACCCGGTTCCGCCCGGCCATGGCATGGTCATGCGCCGCCACCTCCCGCGCATGCGCGGGCTCCAGCGCCCAGACCAGCCGATCGAGGAAGCGGCGGCGCCCGGAAGCCCCTTCCTGGAACAGCCGGTCCATCTGCGGGGTCAGCCAGACCGCCGCCACCCGCTCCGCCAGCACCGTGGAGGATTTCTGGGCAACCCCGTCCAGCATCCAGGCGCGCCGCTCCGGCCCGCCATCCGGCGCGGTGCCGGTGCCGACATCGAAGGGGCCGATCGGCGTCTCGAACCGGCCGGAGGCCGCCCAGGGCAGCGGCGCGGCCCCGTCCAGGCGCCGCCCGAGATCGCCCATCCGCGCGCCCCTGAGCCCGCGCCCGGGCCCCAGCAGGGAAATCGCCTCCAGCAGGTTGGTCTTGCCGACGCCGTTCTCGCCGGTGATCACCACCACCGGCGCGTCAAACCGCACCTCCAGCACGCCATAGCTGCGGAAGTCGCGAAGGATGAGACGGGAAAGACGGAGGGCGGGGGTCAGCAGCGGTCTCGCATGCAATGCCAGATGGGGTGTGCGAGGCGCATCCCGAAGAGGGCTCCGCCCTCTCCGGACCTCACCCGCCAGGAGGGTAGACCCTCCTGGACCTGCTTCACTGGGTGCCCTGATTGCCAAGGGGGTGGCGCCCCGAAGTGGGCGGCACCCCCTTGGCAATCAGGGCGTCAAAATGATCGGGGTGCAGGGGGCTTAGCCTCCTGCCGGGGTGGGTTCGGGAGGGACAGAGCCCCTCCCGAGAGGCCTTACACCCGCATCGGCATCAGCACGTAGAGCGCTTCGGGCTTCGCCGCGTCCGCGACGATGGTGGGGGCGGAGCCGTCGGCGAAGCGGAATTCCACCGTCTCTCCGATCTGGTCGGTGATGTCGGCCAGGTAGCGGGCCTGGAAGCCGATTTCGAGCGGGGTCGAGCCGTACTTCACCACATCCTGGTCCAGCTCCTCCTGCGCCTGCCCCATGTCGGTGGAGGCGGCGGAGAGCACCAGCAGGTTACGGTCGACCGAGAGCTTCACCGGGCGGGAGCGTTCGCTGCTGATCGCGGCGACACGCTTCACGGCCTCGGCGAACGCCTTCTTGTCGACGCTCAGCACCTTGTCGTTGCCGCGCGGGATGACGCGCTCGTATTCCGGGAAGGTGCCGTCGATCAGCTTGCTGACCAGGGTGACGGTGCCCAGCGCGAAGCGGACCTTGGTGTCGGAAAGGCGGAGCTCGATTTCGTCCTGGGTTTCTTCGGCCAGCTTGCGCAGCTCGTTCACCGTCTTGCGAGGGATGATGACGCCCGGCATGCCGGAGGCACCATCGGGCAGCGGTTCCTCGACGCGGGCCAGGCGGTGGCCATCGGTCGCGACCGCGCGCAGCACCGGGGTGCCATCGGCGGCGGCCGCATGCAGGTAGATGCCGTTCAGGTAGTAGCGCGTCTCCTCGGTCGAGATCGCGAACCGGGTGCGGTCGATCAGGTCGCGCAGCACGCCGGCCTTGATCGAGAAGACGGTCGGCAGCTTGCCTTCGGTCATCGCGGGGAAGTCGTCGACCGGCAGCACCATGAGGGAGGTGGCGAAGCGGCCGGCGCGCAGCGCCAGCGGGGCGTCGCCGCCGGCATGGTCGAGCTCGACCCGGGCGCCGTCCGGCAGGTTGCGCACGATCTCATAGAGGGTCGCGGCGGGGGCGGTGGTGCGGCCGGCGCGGGCGACGGTGACGCCCGGGACCTCCTCCTGCACTGCGATCTCCATGTCGGTCGCGACCAGCCGCAGCACGCCCTGCTGCGTCGCCTCGATCAGCACATTGGCCAGGATGGGGATCGTGTTGCGGCGCTCGACGACGCTCTGCACATGCGCCAGCGCCTTCAGCAGCACCGCCCGGTCCACGGTGAACTTCATTGGTCCTACCCCGCCATCCCATCTTGCGCGGGCGCTTCGCACGGCAACGCCGCGCCGGCGCCCCGCCGATTGACCCCCGCCCCACCGGGACCGCGGCGCGGATCGCGCCGGCCTGGCCCGTCCTGCGGGGTCGCGCATCATAACAGCCGGGAGTCACTGGGGAAAGCGCGGCGAAGCCTTCCATTGCCGCCGATCGCGGGGCCTCCTAGGCTGCGGGCGAACGCCCCATCATCCGCGCGCAAGACGCTGAAGACGCACGGCCAATCTGTGTGCCTGGAGCATTCGATGGTCAAACAGCCCCGCCGTGCCGTCCTGACGCTACCCCTGCTGCTGGCCGCCGGCCGGGCGGCGGCCCAGCCCGCTTTCCCCGAACCGGGGCGGACCTTGCAGCTCATCGTTCCCTATCCGCCCGGCGGCGGGAACGATATCGGCGCCCGCGCCCTGGCGCCGCTGCTGGAGCAGGAGCTCGGCATTCCGGTCGTCGTGCAGAACCGCGCCGGCGCCGCCAGCCAGATCGGGATGACCCAGGTCGCGCGGTCGCGGCCGGATGGCTACACCATCGGCTACGGCCTCTGGCCGCAGACGACGACGCTGTACCTGGACCCGGCGCGCCCGGCATCCTTCACGCGGGAAAGCTTCACCCCCCTCGCCCTGCATGTGTTCGACCCCGGCACGGTGGTGGTCGCCGCCAGCAGCCCGCTGCGCAGCCTGGGTGACCTGGTCGCGGCGGCGCGGGCGCGGCCGGATGATGTCCGCATGTCGGATAATGGCCAGCTCGGGCATGAGCACCTGGCCTCGATCCGCTTGCAGCGATTGGCCGGCATCCGCTTCAACCAGATCCACTACCAGGGCGCCGGCCCGGCGGTGACGGCACTGCTGGGCGGGCAGATCGAGGCCGGGATCTTCGCCGTCGGCACCTCCGCCGCGATGATCCGGCAAGGGGCGATGCGCGCGATCGCGGTGCTGGCGCGGGAAGAGAGCCCCTTTCTGCCCGGCATCCCGACCGCGACCGCCCAGGGCTACGAGGTCGTGGCCGGTTCCACCCGGGCCTTCGTCGGCCCGGCCGGCCTGGCACCGGCGGTCCAGGCGCGGCTGGCGCAGGCGCTGGAACGCGCCATCGCGAAGCCGGAGCATGCCGAGCGGATGCGCCAGCTCAGCATTCCGATTACCTTCCGGGGGCCGGAAGGCTTCGCGCGCTATTGGGTCGAGGAAGAGCGCACGCTCGGGCCGCTGGTCGCCGAGCTGACGCGCGAAGGCCACAGGGACTGAAAAGGGAAAGCCGATGCATCGCCTGCTGCCACTCACCGCACTGTTGCTGTTCGGTTGCGCCAATGGCGATGGCGGCGGCGCGGCCGCGGGAAGCTGCAGCTCCTATGAGGTCGCCTTCCAGCGGTTGACCGGCGGCAGCCTGGAAGCGGCGCGGGCGACCCTGTCCAGGATCCCGGCCATTCGCAGCGTCCGCGTCGTCCGCGCCGGGGATGCGGTGACCCAGGATTTCCGGCAGGACCGCGCGACCGTGACCGTGGAAGGGGACACCGTGCGCCGCATCACCTGCGGCTGATCCCGGCTATCGTCAACGAGCGTCCGATTCAGACCTTGGGCCTTCGGCCCTCCGGTCATCGGGTGCGTGTCAGTAGAGCGTCCGATTCAGACCTTCGGGCCTTCGGCCCTCCGGTCATCGGAACCTCGCAAGCGGAGCGTCCGATTCAGACCTCCGGGCCTTCGGCCCTTCGGTCATCGGACGCTCAGACCTCGAGCATGCGCCGCAGCAATTCGACATCCTCGGCGAAGCCGCTATCCGCCTGCATCAGCTCCGCGATGCGGGACACGGCGTGCATGACGGTGGTGTGGTCGCGATTGCCGAAGCGGCGGCCGATCTCCGGCAGCGACCGCTGCGTGAGCTGCTTCGCGAGATACATCGCGACCTGCCGCGGCCGCGCCACGTTGCGCGCGCGGCGGGCGGAGGACATGTCGGTCAGGCGGATATTGTAGTGCTCCGCGACGCGCTTCTGGATCTCCTCGATCGTCACGCGCCGGTCGTGCGCGCGCAGGATGTCCTTCAGCACTTCCTGCGCGGTCTCGATCGTCACCTCGCGGCCGAACAGATTGGCATGCGCGATCAGCCGGTTCAGCGCGCCTTCGAGTTCGCGGACATTCGAGGTGATCTTGTGCGCGAGGAATTCCAGCACGCGCTTGGCGACGGTGGAGGATGCCGCCAGCGCCTTCGCTTCCAGGATGGAGAGACGCAGCTCATAGGTGGTCGCGTGCAGGTCGGCGACCATGCCGCAGCCGAGCCGCGTGCGCAGCCGATCCTCGAGGCCGTTCAGGTCGGAGGGCGACTTGTCGGCGCTGACCACGATCTGCTTGCCGGCATCGACCAGCGCGTTGAAGGTGTGGAAGAACTCTTCCTGCGTGTTGTCCTTGCCGATCAGGAACTGCAGGTCGTCGATCATCAGCACGTCGACGGAACGCAGGCTTTCCTTGAACTCCATCGTCGACTGGGAGCGCAGCGCCGCGATGAAGCGGTACATGAATTTTTCCGCGCTCATATAGGCGATGTTGCGATGCGCATGCGCTTCGCTGATCGCCCAGGCGACACTGTGCATCAGGTGCGTCTTGCCCAGGCCGACGCCGCCATAGAGGAACAGCGGGTTGAAGCCCGGCGAGGCGGGCTTCTCCGCCACGCGGCGGGCGCAGGCATAGGCGAATTCATTGGGCTTGCCGACGACGAAGGTGTCGAAGGTGAAGCGCGGGTCGAGCGGCGCCGACCAGTCCGAGCGGGGGTCGGGCTTCACCTCGACACGCGGCTCCGGCCGCGGCGGCGTCAGGGGTTCGGCCAGGCCTTCCTCGGCCGGATGCGTGTCATCAGCGTCATCGGTGTTGGTGGCGCTGCGCGTGCTCGGCGCCACGCGCACGTCGATGCGGCGGATGCCGACGTTCTCCTGCAGCCAGAGCGCGCGCAGGCGATCGCCGTAATGGCCGCGCACCCAGTCGCGCAGGAAGCGCGTGGGCAGCAGGATGATCACTTCCTCGCCGTCGATGCCGGCCAGCGTCATCTGCCGGAGCCAGGTGCGGTACTCGACCTCGCCCACTTCCTCGCGCAGGCGGCCGCGGACGCGTGCCCAGCATTCCGCTAGCTGCGGCGCTGGTGCCAAGGGCGATACACTGCCGTCCTTTTCCATCCGCCGCACTGCCACCCCCTCGTTGAACAGACGCCACACACCCTGGGAAGAGCACTTTCCGGCGAAGTGTCGAAGCCCCCCGAAAAGGCTCCGCCACCTGCCGACCAACCACCGCGATCCGCGCCAACGGGCGTCTCACGATAGCCAGTCTGCCCTGCCTGGGGTGTCTGGTCCTGCGCTGTTATCGACACGTTATCGCGCGCCGTTTGACGCGGCAAACGCGAAACTGTCTGGAAGAAATCAGTTGATGCATTGACTCGGCCACGCATGAACGCGCACGCGCATGAAGCGACGCGTGCGTGTCCGAAAAGCCGGTCAATTCTGGAAGTGGCGCGCGGCGATCCGCGCGCCGTTCAGGCCTGCGCGGCGATAGCCTTGATGCGCGCCGACAGGCGCGACAGCTTGCGCGACACCGTGTTCAGATGGAGCACGCCCTTGGTCACCGCGCGCTGCATCTCCGGCTGCGCCACCTTCAGCGCCTCGGCCGCCTGGGACTGGTCGCCGGAGGCGATGGCCAGCTCGACCTTGCGGATGAAACCGCGCACGCGCGAACGGCGCGCCTTGTTGCGGATCGTGCGCTTCTCGGTCTGGCGGATGCGCTTGCGGGCGGAGGCGTTGTTCGCCATGGCTATTGGTGCACCAATACAAGAGGAACAGGTGGGCCGTGGGCAGCCCCCGGCGAAGGCGCGGCTTTTATCCCCAGGGGCGGCTTGCCGTCAAGCGTGACGCGCGAACAAGGATCGGCGACTGGCCTTCGTGTGGGCGGATCGGTCCCTCGACCGATCCGAGGCCGCGAATGCGGCCCGCCGGAGCTCCGGCGGACCAAGGGCGACGGATGTCGCCCGTCCGGCGCCTGAGGGCGCAGGGACCCCCTACCGGTTGGTGAAGGCGGGCTTCCGCTTCTCGGCGAAGGCGGCCATCCCTTCCTTCTGGTCGGCGGTCGCGAACAGGCCGAGGAACATCCGCCGCTCGGTCTTCACGCCCTCGGTCAAAGTGGTCTCATAGGCCGCGTTCACGGCGTCCTTGGCGACGGCGATGGATGGGCCGGAGAGGCTCGCGATCTTCTCCCCGATCTTCAGCGCTTCCGGCATCAGGTCGGCCAGCGGCACCACCCTGCAGACCAGGTTGGAGCGCTCGGCCTCGGCCGCATCCATCATCCGGGCGGTCAGGATCATCTCCATCGCCTTGGACTTGCCGACCGCCCGGGTCAGCCGCTGCGACCCGCCGGCGCCCGGGATGATGCCGAGGTTGATTTCCGGCTGGCCGAATTTCGCATTGTCGGCCGCCAGGATCATGTCGCACATCATCGCCAGTTCGCAGCCGCCGCCGAGCGCGAAGCCCGCGACCGCCGCGATGACCGGCTTCTTGATCTCCAGCACCGTCTCCCAGGCCGCGATGAAGTCGTTGAAGACCACATCCGGGAAGGTCCGGTCCTTCATCTCCTTGATGTCGGCGCCGGCCGCGAAGGCCTTCTCGCTGCCGGTGAGGATGATCGCCGCGATGCCGGGGTCCTTGTCGAAGGCGCGCAGCGCCTGCCCCACCTCACCCATGAGCTGATCGCAGAGCGCGTTCAGCGCCTGCGGGCGATTGAGGCGGATGATACCGACCCTGCCCTGCGTCTCGACCAGGATCATGCCGTATTCGGCCATGGCGGTGCTTCCTCGACTGGAGTGGACTTTGGTTAGGTAGAGCGTCCGATTCAGATCTCCGGGCCTTTCGGCCCTCCGATCATCGGGCGCCCAGGCGTAGCCCAGCGGACGGGCAGCCTCAACGCTGCACGCGCGCGCAATAGAAGGTGGAACGGCCGGCCTGGGTGATGCGCTGGATCCCGGGGCACAGGTCGCCGCACTGGGCGCAGCGCTCCCCCTCCCGCCCATAGACCAGGAAGCGTTCCTGGAAGACGCCGAGTTCCCCATCCGCGCGGACATAGTCACGCAGCGAGGAGCCGCCGGCCGCGATGCTCTCCGCCAGCACCGCCTTGATCTCCGGCACCAGCCGCGCGGCGCGGGTGCCGGCAACGGTCTCCGCCAGGCGCGTCGGCGCGATCCGGGCGCGATGCAGCGCTTCGCACACATAGATATTGCCGAGCCCCGCCACCACGCGCTGATCCAGCAGCACCGCCTTGATCGGCGACCGGCTGCGCGCGATGCGCGCGGAGAGCGTCACGGCGCTGAACGCTTCCTCCAATGGCTCGGGCCCCAGATCGCGCAGCAACCGGTGCGTGTCTTCCTCCGTGGTCGCAACCAGGTCGACGGCGCCGAAGCGGCGCGGATCGACGAAGCCGACCCGCCATCCGGCCTCCGTCTCGATCACCAGATGCTCATGCGCTTCGGGCGGGTTGTTGTGGCCCACGGCCGCACGGGATGCAGCATGGCCGCGCGCATCGGAGAACACGCCCTGCGGCGCCATTCGCGGCACCGGCGGCGCATCCGCGCGCCGCGCCACCATCCGCCCGGACATGCCGAGGTGGATCAGCGCGCTCTCGCCGCCTTCCAGCCGCATCAGCATGTATTTGGCGCGGCGCCGGAACCCCAGCACGCGCCGGCCTTCCAGCCGCGCCGCCAGCCGTTCCGGAAAAGGCCAGCGCAGGCCGGCGCGATTGACCGCGACGCGGGCGATGCGGGTGCCGGTCAGCACCGCGTCCAGCCCGCGCATCACCGTCTCGACCTCGGGCAGTTCCGGCACGCGGCGTTCCCCTATTCCTGGCGTCAGGCTAGACTGGCGCCATGGCGAGCGACACCCCCACCACCGATTTCGGCTTTCGCGACGTGCCCAGGGCCGCCAAGGCCGGGCTGGTGCGCGACGTCTTCGAAAGCGTGGCCCCCCGCTACGACCTGATGAACGACCTGATGTCGCTCGGCATCCACCGCCTCTGGAAGCGCATCTTCGTCAACGCGATCGGCGCCACCGCGCGGGAGACCCTGCTCGATCTCGCCGGCGGCACCGGCGACATCGCCTTCCTGGCACTCGGGCGGGGCGCCGGCCGCGTCATCCTGTCGGACGTCAATCCGGCCATGCTCGCGGTTGCCGAGAAGCGCGCCCTCGACCGCGGCATCGTCACCGGCCTCTCCGTTCTCGCGGTCGACGCGGAACATATCCCGCTGCCCGACCGCAGCGTGGAGAAGGTCTCGATCGCTTTCGGCCTGCGCAACTGCACCGACAAGGACGCCGTGCTGCGGGAAGCCTTCCGGGTGCTGCGCCCGGGCGGACGCTTCCATTGCCTGGAATTCTCCCGCGTCGAGGTCGCTGTCCTCGAAAGCCTCTACGACGCCTGGTCCTTCAAAGCCCTGCCCGTCCTCGGCGCGCGCTTCGCCGGCGATGCCGACAGCTACCGCTACCTGGCGGAGAGCATCCGCATGTTCCCCGACCAGGAAACCCTGGCCGGCATGATGCGCGATGCCGGCTTCGAAAGGGTGCGGCACCGCAACCTGTCGGGCGGCATCGTCGCGATCCACACCGGCTGGCGGCTGTAGGAGCCTGGGATCCATGACCCTCGACGGCCGCCGCATCCTGCTGATCGTCGCGGGCAGTGTCGCGGCCTTCAAGGCGCTGGAGCTGACCCGCCTGCTGCGCAAGGCGGGCGCATCCGTCACCCCGATCCTCACCGCCGGCGGCGCGCGCTTCGTCACCCGCGAAGCGCTGGCCGCCATCAGCGGCGAACGGGTGCATGACGATCTCTGGGCGGCCGAGGCGGATATCGGCCATATCCGCCTGGCGCGGCTGCCGGACCTCGTCGCCATCGTCCCCGCCTCCGCCGATCTCCTCGCCAGGATGGCGGCCGGCCTCGCCGACGACCTGGCCAGCACCGTGCTGCTCGCCACCCGGGCGCCGATCCTGGCCGCGCCGGCGATGAACCCGGCGATGTGGGGCCACCCGGCGACGCGCGCCAATGTCGACGTGCTGCGCGCCCGTGGCGTCACCTTCGCCGGCCCTGTCGACGGCCCGATGGCCGAACCCGAAAGCGGCCCCGGCCGCCTTGCCGAGCCGCCGGCCCTGTTCGATGCCATCGCGGCCCTGCTGGCACCCGCCGCGCGCCCGCTGGCCGGCCGGCATGTCATCGTCACCAGCGGTCCGACGCATGAGCCGATCGATCCGGTGCGCTACATCGCCAACCGGGCCAGCGGCCGCCAGGGCCATGCCATCGCGACCGCGCTCGCGGCGCTTGGCGCCCGCGTCACCCTGGTCACCGGTCCCGTCGCCCGCCCCGATCCTGGCGGCGTCGCCACCATCCACATCGAATCCGCGCGTGAGATGCTGGCCGCCGTCGAAGCGGCGCTGCCGGCCGATGCGGCCGTCTTCAACGCCGCCGTCGCCGACTGGCGCGTCGCGCATGAGGCGACGCAGAAGATGAAGAAGGAACCCGGCCAGCCGCCCGCGCCGCTGCCGCTGACGCTGAACCCGGACATCCTCGCCACCATCGCCCGTCATGCCCGGCGCCCGCGCCTGGTGGTGGGCTTCGCCGCCGAGACCGAGCACGTGGTCCAGCACGCGCGGGAGAAGCGCCTCCGCAAGGGCTGCGACTGGATCGTCGCCAACGACGTCTCCGGCGATGTGATGGGCGGCGAGGACAATACCGTGCACCTGGTCACCGCCGCCGGCGTCGAGGACTGGCCCCTCATGCCCAAGGACCAGGTCGCGGCGAAGCTCGCCGCCCGCATCGCAGAGAACCTCGCATGACGCAGACGATCCAGGTCGCCCGCCTTCCGCACGCCGAAGGCCTTCCCTTGCCGTCCTATGCCACCGAAGGCGCCGCCGGCATGGACCTGCTGGCCGCCGTCACCGCCCCGGTCACCATTCCGCCGGGCGGCCGCGCCCTGGTCCCGACCGGCCTCCGCCTCGCGATCCCGGCCGGGCATGAGCTGCAGATCCGGCCGCGCTCCGGCCTCGCGCTCAAGCACGGCATCACCCTGCCCAATACGCCCGGCACCATCGACGAGGATTATCGCGGCGAGCTCGGCGTCATCCTGCTCAACGCCGGCACCGAAGCCTTCACCGTCGATCGCGGCATGCGCATCGCCCAGGCGGTCCTCGCGCCGGTCACCCGCGCCAGCTGGGCCGAGGTCAGCGAGCTGCCCGAGTCCGGCCGTGGCAGCGGCGGCTTCGGCAGCACCGGCCGGTAAGGCACCTCACCCCCGGTCGCTCGCCGCGACCGCCAGCGCGGCGACGGACAGGGCCAGGCCGGCGGCGAAGATGGCGGCGTGGCTGTCGCCGGTGGCGGTGAAGAGGGCGGCCATCGCGAAGCCGGTGATGCTCTGCGCCACCGCGAAGCCGGCGGTGGTGCGCACCCAGAGAATGCCGGCCTGCATGCCGGCGCGTTCGCGCGCGGCGGCCAGGGCGACGGCGGTGACGCCCATGGCGGCGAAGCCGGCGGTCAGCGCGGTCGGGATGATGGCGGCCTTGCCGGGGATCAGCGCGAGGCTCATCGCGAGTACCTGGAAGCCCATCCAGAGCGTCACGGCGCGGCGGCCGCCGAGCAGGTCGGACAGGCGGCCGCCGGTGAGGGTGCCGGCGATGCCGCCGATGCCGAACAGCAGCCAGACGAGGGATCCGGCGGCGAGGCCGTAGCCGCGCCCGCGCACCGCCAGATCGGCGAGGTAGACCATAGGCGGCACCAGCCCGGCGCCGGAGAGAGCGTAGGAGAGGATCAGGGCGGTCGCCCGCGGCACGGTGCCGGGCCGGGCGGCGGCGCCGGCTTCGGCGGGCGGCCGTGGCCAGCGCGGATGTGCGAAGGCGAGCAGCAGCAGCACGAGGACCGCGAGGCCGAGCCAGGTGGCGCTGAGGCCGGCGGGCAGCAGCAGCGGCACGAGGAGGGAGGCGAGGGAGACGCCGGTGCCGACGCCGCCGATCACCACGCCGGCCGCGGCACCGCGGCGCTGGGGGGCGACGACGGCCTGGACGGAGGGGCCGGTGACGGCCATCAGCAGGCCGCCCGCGATGCCGGCCAGGCCGCGCCAGCCGGCAAGCCAGGCGAGGCCGCCATTCCAGGCACAGGCGGCGAAGGCGAGGGCGACCAGCAGCAGTCCGAGGCTCAGCGTATGCGGCACGCCGAGCCGGCGCGCGACGGGGCGGCCGGCGAGGGTGCCGGCGAGGTAGCCGGTCAGGTTGACCGCGCCGATCAGCCCGGCGCCGCCGCCATCGACCCAGCCGGCCGCGACCATGGCGGGAAACAGCGGCACATAGGCGAAGCGGGCGAGGCCGATGCCGGAACAGGTGGCGGCCGCGCCGGCGAGCGCGGGACGCAGGAAAGGCAGGCTCATCCGCCGGCGATGACTGCGGGCAGAGGCCGCGCATGCGGCCCGCGCGCGACCATCGGCACAGCGCGCGTCCTGACAGCGCGGAAGCCCAGCCCGCGGATGCGGCCGCCGGCGCCTGCGGACAACGAAAGCCCCGGCAACTCAGCCAGGGTCGATCCCCTGCGCCGCACGCAGGGCGCGGCGCAGCTTGGCGACACCGGTGCGGACATGGCCGGTGTCGCAGAGGCGCAGGCCATCCTCGGCCAGGCTGCGCGCGGGCTCGGTGCCGCCGCCGGGCAGGGCGGCGACGCGCTGCGCCAGGGTGCCGCAGTATTCGACCGAATCGGTGGTGACGCGCACGTTCTGCGGCTCGGCCGAGAGACCCGGCGCGCCGGCGCGCAGCACGAGGCCGAAGGCGACAGCCATGACGAGCCATTTCCGCATGCGTGCGAAGATGCGGCGTAACGCATCGCTACGCGATGGGCGGTGGATGAAGCCCGCGTCATGCGGGTCCGAGGCTCAGAATCACGCGCAAACCGGGGCTTTCCTGCCCCGGCTGCGCGTCGGCGAGGGCCAGCGAACCGCCATGCAGATGCGCGACCGCCTGCACCAGGGAAAGGCCGAGCCCGGAGCCCGGCGTGGTGCGTGCGGTATCGGCACGGAAGAAGCGCTCGCCGGCACGGGCACGGTCCTGCGGAGCGAGGCCGGGGCCATTATCCTCCACCACGACATCGGCGCCGCCATCGGGGCGCGGGGTCGCCGCCAGCAGCACCTGCCCGTCGACGGGCGCGAACTTCACGGCGTTGTCGAGCAGGTTCGCGACCGCCTGCAGCAGCAGGTCGCGATCGCCGACGACCTCCAGCCGGTCCGGGATACGTGTATCCAGGATCTGGCCGCGCGCCTCGGCGGCGGCACCGTAGATATCGGCGGCATCGGCCAGCACGGGCGCCAGGTCGAAGGGCGCGAAGGCGCGGCGCCGGGCGCCGGCCTCGGCTTCGGCGATACGCAGCAGCGCCTGGAAGACGCGGCTGATCGCGTCGAGATCGGCGATGCCCTGTTCCACCGCCAGCCGCAGCGATGCTTCGTCCGGCGCCGTCGCCAGCGCGTCTTCCAGCTTGGCGCGCGCGCGCGCGATCGGCGTGCGCAGGTCGTGCGCGATCGCGTCGGAGACGCCGCGCACCCCGGTCATCAGCCGGTCGATGCGGTCCAGCATGGTGTTCATGGTGGCCGCGAGCAGGTCGAATTCGTCGTGCCGCCCGGTCAGCGCCACGCGATGCGCCATGTCGCCGCCGGCGATGGAAGCGGCGGTCAGGAAGGCCGGCCGCAGCCGGCGCGCCAGCATGCCGCGCATCAGCCAGGCGCCGATGATCGCGAAGGTGATCGCGGCGCCGAAGGACCAGGCGACGCCTTCGCCGAGCAGTTGCCGCAGCCGCACCTTCTCGTCGATGTCGCGGCCGATCAGCAGCCGGAAGCCGTCATCCAGGACGATGTCGTGCAGCCTGGCCTCGGCCGGCTCGCCCTCGCGCTGGACGGTCGTGTAGCTCCAGGCGCCGGGGGCATCGGCGGCTTCCGGCCATTGGTCGAGATTGCCGGCGACGCGGCGCCGGTCGGGCGCCTGCAGCATGTAGATGGCGTGATTTTCGACATCGGCGGCCAGCCGGTCCTCGATACCCTCGACCAGGGCGGAGACGCCGCCATCGCGCCAGCGCTCGGACAGCGCCAGCGCATCGGCGCGCACCGCGGCGTCGGTCTGCCGGTCGAGCGCGCCGGCCGTGCCCCACCAGAGCACGGCGGTGAAGGCGATCGCGGCGGCGACGAAGGTGATGGCGAAGATCAGCGCGAAACGGGCGCCGGCGCTGCGCAGCAGCCCGAGCGGCGGCGCCTGCGGCAGGGTGGTGGTCTCGCCGGGCCGTGGCGCGCCTTCGCGTGGCATGGCCCGGGCGCCGACGCGATCGCGGCGCACGATGTCAGACCGCCGCCACACGCGGCCCTGCCAGCCCCGCATGCCGCATGCGCCGGCAGGACGGGGACATCAGGGTTCCGCGCGGATCAGGTAGCCGGCGTTGCGGACCGTATGGATCAGCGGCTTGTCGAAGCCCTTGTCGAGCTTCTGGCGCAGGCGGCTGACATGCACGTCGATGACGTTGGTCTGCGGGTCGAAGTGGTAGTCCCACACCTTCTCCAGCAGCATGGTGCGGGTCACCACCTGGCCGGCATGGCGCATCAGGTGCTCCAGCAGCCGGAACTCGCGCGGCTGCACGTCGATGCGCTTGCCTGCCCGCGTCACGGTGCGCGACAGCAGGTCGAGCTCGAGATCGGCCACGCGCAGCTTGGTCGCCGGCGCGTCGGAAGCGGGGCGGCGGCCCAGCGCCTCGACCCGCGCCAGCAGCTCGGCGAAGGCGAAGGGCTTGACCAGGTAGTCGTCGCCACCGGCCTTCAGGCCCTTCACCCGCTCATCGACGGCGGAGAGGGCGGACAGGAACAGGACCGGCGTCTTGTTGCCCTGGGTGCGCAGCGTCTCGACCAGGCGCACGCCATCGACACCGCCGGGCAGCATGCGGTCGAGCACCATCATGTCGAACTGCTCGGAAGCGGCCAGGAACAGGCCGTCGCGGCCATTGGCGGCGTGCTCCACGGTGTGGCCGGCTTCCTGCAGGCCCTTGCGGACGAAGCGGGCGACCTCGACGTCGTCCTCAACCAGAAGAATGCGCAATTTGGCGGCCCTCTACGGCACAAGGTGAAACAGAGTCTAGGCGTGGGCGCAGGGGAGCGCCAGCGGAGCGGTGAGCGGCGTAAGCTAGGCAGCCATGCTCAGCCATTGGTCGCCGGCCGGCGGCCGATCTGGACCGCGACCTCCTGCTGGCGGCCTTCGCGGAGCAAGGTCAGGCGCACCGTCTGCCCCGGCGGCAGCAGGGCGACCCCGCGCACCAGGCTGCGGGAACCTTCCAGGCGTTCGCCGTTGAGCTGCACCACGACGTCGCCCTGGCGCAGCCCGGCGCGGGCGGCGGGGCTGCCGCGTTCGACGCCCATCACCAGGGCGCCGCGCTGGCCGCGCGCCATGTCCGCGGCATCCTGGACCGAGACGCCGAGCCAGCCGCGATCGACGCGGCCGCCGCGGATGAGCTGCTCGATGACCGGGCGCGCGAGGTCGGAGGGCACGGCGAAACCGATGCCGGCGGAGGCGCCGGAAGGCGAGTAGATGGCGGTGTTGATGCCGATCACCTCGCCCGCGGTGTTGAACAGCGGGCCGCCGGAATTGCCCGGGTTGATGGGTGCGTCGGTCTGCAGGAAATCGTCGAAGGCACCGCCGATGTCGCGGCCGCGGGCGGAAATGATGCCGGAGGTGATGGTGCCGCCGAGCGCGAAGGGATTGCCGGCGGCCAGCACCCAGTTGCCGACCCGCATCGCGGCGGAGGCGCCCCAGGGCACGGTCGGCAGGCTGCGGCGCGCCTCGACCTTGATCAGCGCCAGGTCGGTCAGGTCGTCGACCGCGACGACACGGGCCTGCAGCTCGGTGCCGTCCTGCAGGCCGACGGTGACGCGGCTGGCATTGCCGATGACATGGTTGTTGGTGACGATGAAACCCGTCGCCTCGATGATGAAGCCGGATCCGGCGCCCGTGGTCTGCGGGCCGCGGAAGCGGTCGCGGAACTGGCGCTCCAGCGGCGTGCCGCGCAGTTCGGGCGGGACGCGCGGGCTCTCGGTGCCGGTCACGGAAATGTTCACCACCGCCGGCAGGATCCGTTCCGCCAGGTCTGCGAAATCCGGCAACAGGGCGCCGCGCTGGGCGAATGCGGGAATGGCCGGAAGCAGCACGGAAGCGGCAAGGCCGCTGAAAAGCACGCGGCGGGTGGCGATTGCGGCCATGGCGCGAGTGGAGTCCTGTCGATTCGTGGGCGAAAGCGCCCTTGCGGGCAATGTGCGTGCGGAACTTGCCGGCTTCAACCGCGGGCCGGTAACCCGTTTCGCTTCGTATTAAAACGCCTCGAACGCCGAACGCCGCGCCTCCGCGCGGCCTTGCGTCGCCGCACGCGCGGCGGGCCGGTCGTCGAACCGGCCCCTCGATATTACTGCGGGACGCAGTCAGCCCGCATGGGCCGGATCCTCGGGCCAGGCATGCTTCGGATAGCGGCCGCGCATCTCCTTGCGCACCTCGGCCCAGCTGCCCGCCCAGAAGCCGGCCAGGTCGCCGGTGACGGCGATCGGCCGGCCAGCCGGGGAGAGCAGGGCGGCCTGCAGGGGTACCCGGCCGCCGGCCAAAGGCGGCAGCCGCGCCAGGCCGAACAGATGCTGGGCCCGGGCTTCCAGGGTCGGCACCTCCCGCGCATAGTCGATCGCGGCGGACCGGCCGCCGGGCAGCGCGACCCGGACGGGCAGGGCGGCATCCAGGGCGCGGCGCCGATCATGGGGCAGCGTGCCGGCCAGCACCTCGTGCAGGTCGATGGCGCCGAGCTCGCTGAGCCGGGTGCGGCCGGCGCACCAGGGCGCCAGCCAGTCGCGGGCGGTGGCGGCCAGGCTGGCATCGGCCAGGTCGGGCCAGGCCTCGCCCTCCGCCCGGCGCATCCAGCCGGTCCGGGCCTGGAGCTGGCGGGCCGCGTCGGACCAGCGGAGGTCGCGCAGCCCGCGCTCGGCGGCGGCCATGGCCAGCGCTTCGGCGATCAGGGCGGGATCGACACTGTCGAGGGGCGCTTCCTCCAGCACCAGCGGGCCGAACATCAGGCGGCGGCGGGCCAGAATGGCGCCGGTGCGGGCGTCGAAGCTGGCGCCTTCGACCCGGCGCAGCCGGTCCGGGAAGCGGGTTTCCAGGATGGCACGATCGAGCGGGGCCGCCATGCGGATCCGCGCCTCGGTGCCTTGCAGCTCCAGGTCGGCAACGGCCAGCAGCGCCGATTTGCGCAGCGGATCGGTCACCGGCAGCCGGGCGCCCTGGCCGGAGGCGAGGCGGAAGGCGCCTTCCATGGTGCCGCGGCGGGCCGCGATCCGGTCGGGGAAGCCGGCGGCCAGCAGGGCGCCGGCATCGCCCTCCGCCGCGGTGCCGCCGGGCACGCCCAGGCGCCGGCGATGCATGGTCGCGGCGCGGCGGATGCGGGCGACGGCGCCGCGATCAGCCGCCGCATCGTCGCGCCCCTGCAGCAGGTCGAGCCGGAGATGGATGTCGGCGGGCGCCTCCCGCCCGCGGATCGGGTCGCGCTCCTCCAGCAGGGCGGCGAGGTCGGCGGCCAGTGCCGCTTCGCCTTCATGCGCCGCCTCCAGCATCATCCGCGCCAGGCGCGGATGGGTGCCGAGGCGGGCCATGCGCCGGCCGGTCGCCGAGATGCGGCCTTCGCCGTCGAGCGCGTCGAGGTCGCGCAGCAGGGCGCGGGCGGCGGCCAGCGCGCCACCCGGCGGCGGGTCGAGGAAAGCGAGGTCCGCCGGCGCGGCACCCCAGGCGGCGCAGTCGAGCACCAGGGATGAAAGCTCGGCCTCCAGGATTTCCGGCCGGTCGGATGGGGCCAGGCCGCGATGCAGGGCCTCGGTCCAGAGGCGGTAGGCGATGCCGGGCGCCTCGCGCCCTGCGCGGCCGGCGCGCTGCTCGGCGGCCGCGCGGGAAATGCGCAGCGTGGCGAGCCGCGCCAGCCCGGTCGCGGGGTCGAGGCGCGGGGCGCGGCGGAAGCCGCCATCGACCACGATCCGCACGCCCGGGACGGTCAGCGAGGTTTCGGCGATCGAGGTCGCCAGCACGACCTTGCGGCGGGGACCGGGCGTCAGGGCGCGATCTTGCTCGGCCGGCGGCAGCTCACCATGCAGCGGCAGGACATCGGCATCGAGCCCGGCGAGGCGCTCGGCGGTGCGCCGGATCTCGCCCCAGCCGGGCAGGAAGGCCAGAATGTCACCAGGATTCGCGCGCAGCGCTTCCCGGATGGTGCCGGCCATGGCTTCCGGCAGGTCGCGGACATCGGCCAGCTCGCGCGGGCGATGGACGATGCGCACCGGATGGGCGCGGCCCAGGCTTTCGATGACCGGAGCGCTGTTCAGCAGGCCGGCGAAGGCGCCGCCATCGATCGTCGCCGACATCGCCAGCAGCCGGATCTCCGGCCGCAGCGCCGATTGCAGGTCGAGGCAGAGGGCCAGCGCCAGGTCGGTGTCGAGGTTGCGCTCATGCGCTTCGTCGAAAATGACGCCGGCGACGCCTTCCAGCCCCGGATCGGATTGCAGGCGGCGGACCAGCAGGCCTTCGGTGACGACCTCGACCCGGGTGGCGGCGGAGACGGCACGGTCGAGCCGGGTCGACAGGCCGATGGTCTGGCCCGGCACCTCGCCGAGCGTGGCGGCCATGCGCCGGGCGGCGGCCCGGGCGGCGACGCGCCGGGGTTCCAGCAACAGCAGCTTGCCGTCCGCCGCCCAGGGCTCGTCCTTGAGGATGAGCGGAACCAGGGTGGTCTTGCCGGCGCCGGGCGGCGCGATCAGCACGGCATTGGGGCCGGCGCGCAGCGCCTCGGTCAGGGCCGGGACGGCCTCGCGCACGGGAAGGGTATCGGACATCGCGCGCGGTTTAGCGGGGTTTGGGGGCCGCGTCGCCCGGCGCGATCAACGCCGGCGCGGTAGCGTCACCTGCGGGAAGACCTGGATGTCCGGATGCGCGGCACCCGGCAGGTCGGCCGGCGGCTGGTCGCAGGCCGGGCGGAGCGTGCCGCAATCCCAGGCGAAGTGCTCGCCGCGCCCGGTGAGCTGCCCGCCCCGCTCGAAGCGGCAGGCGCAGAGCCGGCCCGCCATGCAGGCGACCTGGCCCTCGCGCGCCGGGCCGCAGCGGGCCGGATCCGGGGTGGCGGGCAATGGCGTGGCCGGCAAGGGGGCGACCGCCAGCGGGGCGCCGGGCATGGGCGGCGCCTGGGTCGGCAGCGGCTCGGGCGTCTTGCCGGTCTCGATGGCCGGCTCGGGCAGGGCTTCGACGGCGGAAGGGCCGGTGATGGCGGCGGGCTCGCGCGGCGGCAGCGTGCCCGGCCCGAGCAGCGGCTGCAGATCCTGCGCCACAGCCGGCAGCGCGATCAGCAGGAAGACGAGGAAGCGCCACATGCCATCATCTTGCGCGCACGATC
>DASYDR010000105.1:0-2102 GCA_036499545.1 Roseomonas sp.
TGGATCGTGCGCCGGAAATAGCGGCGGCCGGCATGGAAAAGGGGATGGCATCGCCATCCCCTTCCAGCAGGTGGCGCGGGCCGAGGGCCGTCAGGCGCGCTCGACGCACATGGCGACACCCATGCCGCCGCCGATGCAGAGCGTCGCGAGGCCGCGCTTGGCGCCGCGCTTCTGCATCTCGAACAGCAGGGTGGTCAGCACCCGCGCGCCGGATGCGCCGATCGGATGGCCGAGCGCGACCGCGCCGCCATTCACGTTGACCTTGGCCGGATCCCAGCCCAGGTCCTTGTTCACCGCGCAGGCCTGGGCGGCGAAGGCTTCGTTCGCCTCGATCAGGTCGAGCGTGTCGATGCTCCAGCCCGCCTTGGCCAGCGCCTTGCGCGAGGCCGGGATCGGGCCGGTGCCCATGATGGAGGGATCGACGCCGGCGGTCGCCCAGCTCACGATCCGGGCCAGCGGCGCGATGCCGCGCTTCGCCGCCTGTTCCGCGCTCATCACCACCATGGCGGCGGCGCCGTCATTGATGCCGGAGGCATTGCCGGCGGTGACGGTGCCGTCCTTGGAGAAGGCCGGGCGCAGCTTCTGCAGCACCTCGATCGAGGTCTCCGGCCGCGGGTATTCGTCGTCCGAGACCACCACCTCGCCCTTGCGGGTCTTCACGGTGACCGGGACGATCTCATCCCGGAAGCGGCCGGACTTCATCGCCGCGCCGGCCTTCTGCTGGCTGGCCAGCGCGAAGCGGTCCTGCTCCTCGCGGGTGATCTGGTACTTGGTGGCGACGTTCTCGGCCGTCGTGCCCATGTGATAGCCGTGGAAGGCGTCCCAGAGGCCGTCCTTGATCATGGTGTCGACCAGCGCGAGGTCGCCCATCTTCTGCCCGGCGCGGAGCTGCTGGGCATGCGGCGCCTGGGTCATGCTCTCCTGCCCGCCGGCCACGATGATCTCGGCATCGCCGGTCGCGATCTGCTGCGCGGCGAGCGCCACGGCACGCAGGCCCGAGCCGCAGAGCTGGTTGATGCCGAAGGCGGTGTGCTCGACGGGGATGCCGGCATTGATCGAGGCCTGGCGGGCCGGGTTCTGCCCGGCGCCGGCGGTCAGGATCTGGCCGAGGATCACCTCGTTCACCTCCTGGGGCAGTACCCCGGCGCGTTCCAGCGCCGCCTTGATGGCGACGGTGCCGAGCGCATGCGCGGTGAGGCCGGCGAAAGCGCCGTTGAAGGACCCGACCGGCGTGCGGGCGGCGGAGGCGATGACGATCTCGGGCATGACCGGTGTTCTCCCAATTCCTGGTTCGCCGGAGTGTGGCCCTTCGCACCCTCGCGCTACAAGGGCGCCGGCCGTGACAGGTCGCGGGTCAGGGATGCGACCCAATCCGCCAGCGGCCGCCACAACGCCGTCTCGGCATTGCCGCCGGCGACCATGCCGACATGGCCGGCCGCTGCCTCATGCACCCGCGCCCGTGGCATGGCGGCGGCCAGGGCCCGGGCGCTGGCCGGCGGGACGATGCGGTCGCGCGCCGGAATGGCGATGAAGGCGGGCTTGCGCCAGGCCCCCGGCCGCACCGGCCGGCCATCCAGGCACCAGGCCCCGGCGGCGGTCAGGTTCCGCCCGTACCAGCCGGAGAGGCATTCCCGCGCCACGGGGGCGGCCAGCGGCACGCCGTCATTCAGCCAATCCTCCAGCGCCACGAACAGCCGGGCGCGGGCGCCGCCGGGATCGAGGCGGCCGAAGGCGCGATACTTGGCGGCGACGCCGAAGGGATCGAGGGCGGCGAACATCGTCTGGATCGCATCCACCGGCAGGGTGCCGGCCGCTTCGAGCACCGGGTCGAGCAGGGGGGCGAGCGCCGCCATGGCCTGGGCGGCCGCCCCTTCCCGCTCCTCCCCGGCATGGAAATCCCAGGGGGTGGCGAGCAGCGCCAGGCCGCGGAACCGCGCCGGCCGGCGCAGCGCGGCGGCCAGCGCCAGCAGCCCGCCCATGCAATAGCCGGCCAGGATGACCGGCCCCGGCAGGGCCGCCACGGCGCGCTCCAGCCGGGCGACGTAGTCGGCCAGGCCGAAGCGGCGCTCCGGCTCCCCCGGCCAGCCCCAGTCCAGCAGCAG
>DASYDR010000106.1:0-8742 GCA_036499545.1 Roseomonas sp.
GTGCCGTCGCCGCATGCGCGCGGCGCGCAGGCGGGCGGCCTCGCGGTCGCGTTGAAGGATGCCCTGAAGCGGCGGGATGCGATGTGGTTCGGCTGGTCGGGGGAACTGGCCGATCCGCCGGGCGCCCCGCATGCCGTCACGGTCGGGCGGCACCGCTATGTGACGCTCGACCTGACGCCGGATGAGGAGCGGCTCTACTACACCGGCTACAGCAACGGCACGCTCTGGCCGATGCTGCATTATCGCGTCGGCCTGCTGGAATTCCGGCGCGAGGAGGAAGAAGCCTGGCGCGCGGTGAATGAGCGTTTCGCCCGGCGCCTGCTACCGCTGCTGCAGCCGGACGACGTCATCTGGGTGCATGATTTCCACCTGATCCCGCTGCTGCGCGCGCTGCGCGATCTGGGTGCGCAGCAGCGCATCGGCTTCTTCCTGCACGTGCCGTTCCCGCCGCCGGCGCTGTTCGCGGCGCTGCCGCGATCGGAGGCGCTGCTGCGCGACCTCGGCGCCGCCGACCTGATCGGCATGCAGACGGAAGGCGATGCCGCCAACCTCTCGGCGGCTTTGGCCGAATACGGGATCGAAACGCCGGTCGGCGCCTATCCGGTCGGGATCGACACCGCCGGCTTCGCCCGCACCGCCGCCGCGGCGCTGGGCAAGCGGGAGACGACACGGCTGATCGCGAGCCTGGAGGGGCGGGCGCTGATCCTCGGTGTCGACCGGCTCGACTACAGCAAGGGCCTGCCGCACCGGCTGCGCGGCTATGGCGCGCTGCTGCGGCGCTTTCCGGAACACCGCAAGCGCGTCACCTTCCTGCAGACCGCGCCGGTCTCGCGCGGGCAGGTGGCGCAGTACCGCGCGCTGCGGCGCGAACTGGATGAGCTGGTCGGGCGCATCAACGGCGAACATGCGGAATTCGACTGGATGCCGCTGCGCTGGCTGACGCGGCCGCTGGCCCGCAGCCTGCTGGCCGGCTTCCTGCGCCATGCCGCCGTCGGGCTGGTGACGCCGCTGCGCGACGGCATGAACCTGGTCGCCAAGGAATTCGTCGCCGCCCAGGATCCGGAAGATCCCGGGGTGCTGGTGCTGTCCCGCTTCGCCGGCGCCGCGGCGGAACTCTCCGGCGCGCTGCTGGTCAACCCGCATGATCCGGAAGACATCACCGAAGCGCTGCACCAGGCGCTGACCATGCCGCTGGCCGAGCGGCGGGAACGCTGGCGCGCCGATTGGCAGGCTCTGTCATCGCCGCCGGGCGGCAACTGGGCCCAGGCCTTCCTGGAGCGTTTGACGCAGGGGGAATAGCCCGTTCAGGCGTTCCACGGATCGATCAGGGTGACGCCGCAGTTCAGGAAGTCACCGGTGTTCCTGGTGGCTAGGGCCGCGCCGCGGGACAGGGCGATGGCCGCGATCTGAGCATCCGCCTGCGAGATCGGCCGGCCAGCCTGGCGGCGTTCCGCGGCGATCCCGGCATAGGCCGACGCCGCAGGGCTGTCGAAGGGAAGGATGCGCCCGGCAAAATCCTCGGCCAGCATGGCGCTGGCCTGGGCCAGCAGCGCATCTCGTCTCCGGCCGGGGGGAGTGAGGGCCAGCCCATAGCGAAGCTCGGCTTCGGTGATCGTGCAGATGAAGAGGCTGGCGACCGGCCAGGCGGCGATCCAGCGCACGACGCTGGCCGCGGGCGAGGGCCGCATCAACTCCGACAGCACATTGGTGTCCAGCAGGATCACGGATCGAAGGCCGGCGGCTCTCGCGGCGGTGCGCGCGGGACATCCGGCAATTCCACCCCGCCCAGGGGCGCGAAGCGCGCGCGGATCGCGGCGGCCAGATCGATCGGCGCGGCAGGCTCGCGGTTCAGTACGTTGCCGAGGATGTCGCGCGCCTCATCCTCCATCGAGCGGCCGTGGACAGCGGCCCGCACCCGTAGCTTTGCCTTCAATGTCTCATCCAGATTGCGGATGGTAATGCTCGCCATGATGCCCGGCCTGCTATCAATGATGCGATATTAATCATTGATTGCAGGCTGTGCCAGGGCCCTTGCGGCGACGGCGCTACAGGCTCTCCAGAAAGGCGATCAGCGCCGCCCGCTCCGTAGGGGCCATCGCGGCCACGGCGTCGCGGGCCCGTTGGGCTTCCCCGCCATGCCAGAGGATCGCTTCCAGCAGGGTCCGGGCGCGCCCGTCATGCAGCAGCTGGGTATGGCCGCTGACCGCCATGGTGCGGCCGATACCCCAGAGCGGCGGGGTGCGCCATTCGGTGCCGCCGGCATCGCCTTCCGGGCGGTGATCGGCCAGGCCTTCGCCCATGTCGTGCAGCAGCAGGTCGGAATAGGGCCAGATGGTCTGGGCCGCATGCTCCGGCCGGTCCGGCAGCGTCGCGGTGGTGAAGCTCGGGCGGTGGCAGGCGCCGCAGCCGGCCTCCCGGAACAGAGTGCGGCCATGTCGCGCCGTCGCGCCATCGGCGGTCGCGCCGCGCGCCGGCACCGCCAGGTTGCGGGCGTAGAAGACGACCAGGTCGAAGAGGCGGTCGGTGACCTCCACGCCCTCGCGCGGATCGGCGCCGTCGATCGCCGTCCGGCAGGCCGCCTGCGCTTCCGTGCACTCACCGAAGCCGCCGCGGTGCAGCCGGGTGGAGAGGCCCATATCGGCGGCGAAGGCATCGGCGGTCTGGTCGGCCATGGTCGGTGCCAGCGCCTTCCAGCCGAAGCGGCCAAGCATCATCCGCCCTTCCGCATGGCTCCAGACCCGTGCGGCACGGCCGGAAATGCCATCGCCGTCGCGATCCTCCGGGTCGGCACCGGCGACGATCGCGGCTTCCGGGATCGCTTCCAGCAGGCCGAGGCCGATCATCGGCGGCGCGACGCGGGCGGAGATCATCAGCCCGGGCGCGAAGGGCCCATAGCCCGGGTTCACGATCCGGATCGCCGGGCGGCGCAGATGCGCGACCTCCCCGCCGGTGAGCGGCACCGCTGCCTCGCTCCACTCGATCGCGACATGGCCTTCGGCCGCATGCCCCTGGATGCCGAAGGTCTGCAGCTGCAGCCCGTAGGTGGGGTCGCCGATCGCCGGCACCCGGCGCGACGCCAGCAGCGCTTCCTCCTCCGGCCCGCGCGGCGGGATGGACAGGCGGAGCAGCAGGGAGGATGCGGCTTCCCCCGGCTCCGGCGGCCGGCCGCGGCCGTCGCGCAGATGGCAGGCCTGGCAGCCGCGCGCGTTGTAGAGCGGGCCGAGCCCGTCCGCGCTTGTGACGGAAGCCGGCGCCGAGACCCAGAGCCGGCGGAACACGCCGTCGCCGATCTTGAAGTCGAAGACCCGCTCGAAGGAGAGGCTGGCGGAGGGCTGCGAGAAGGCGGTCGCGCCGCTGGGGTTGAGCAGGGTGGCACTGCCGCCGGGCAGGCGCTCGGCCGCATCCGGCGGCGCATCGCCCGCCATGCCGCCCGTGAGCAGCAGGGCGGCCGCGGCGATGAGACGGCGCATCAGCGGCGCTGGACGGCGTTCGGGTTGTCGAGGCTGTTCGACCGCTCGATGGAAATGTCGAGCCTGAGCCCGGCCACGATACGCTCGATCACCCGGGTCTGCGCCAGCAGCGCGTCGATGCCGGCCTGGATGGTGGCGGCGCCGGCGGTATTGCCCTCGGCCAGCATCTGGTCATAGGCCTCGACCGTCTCCGCGCGGGTCTTCAGCGCCTGGAAGGCCGCGAGCGTCGCATCGAATTTCTGGCGCATCTCGCGGTCCAGCGCCGGCAATTGCGCGCGAACGTAATCGCCGATCGCCGGGCCGCGCAGCATCTGCCCGCCAGGCCGGCGGTATTCGCCGAAATAGACCGCGCGCATGCCGACCACGTCATAGAAATGGCTATTGTGCGTGTTGTCGGAGAAGCAGTCATGCTCCTCCTCCGGGTCGTTCAGCATCAGGCCGAGGCGCATGCGCTCCCCCGCCAGCTCGCCGTAGGAGAGGCTGCCGAGGCCGGTGAAGATGGCGGCGAGGCCGGCATCCTGGCCCCGGGCGGTGAGCGCCCGGCGGGCGGCGCCGTTGCGCCCCCAATTGGCCGCCATGGTCTCCAACTCGCCGACCAGCATCGCGGTGGCCACGGTCAGGTATTGCGCGCGGCGTTCGGTGTTGCCGCCGGTGGCGGCATCACCCCTGGCGTAGTCGGTCCAGGGCCGGTTGCCGGCGCCTGGCCCGGTGCCATTGCGGTCCTGGCCCCAGAGCAGGAATTCGATGGCGTGCCAGCCGAGGGTGACATTCGCCTCGATGCCGCCGATCTCATGCAGCCTGGTCAGCACCTCGGGCGTGATGGTGGAGACATCGATGGTCTCCCCGGCATGGCTGATGCTGGTCGACGCGATGATGTTCGCGGTGAAGAGCGGGTTCTCGTCACGCGTGTCGCCGTAGGAGCCGGTATCGACATAGTCGATCAGCCCTTCGTCCAGCGGCCAGCCATTCACCCGGCCCTCCCATTCATCGACGATGCTGTTGCCGAAGCGATAGGCCTCGCTCTGCTGATAGGCGGGGCGGCCGGCGAGCCAGGCCTGGCGCGCGGCGAGCAGCGCCGCTTCGGACGGCTCGGCGGTCAGGCGGGCCACCGCGTCGCGCAGCGTGCGGGCGCCGTCGCGGGCGTCCGTATACATCGCCTCGGCGATATTGGCGTAGGTGTCGAGAACCGCGCGCTTGGAAGGCGCGGCGCCCTGGGCCTGGGCGCCGATGCCGGGCACCAGCCCGGCGCTGAGGCCGAGGCCGCTGGCAAGGAAGCTGCGACGGATCAGCATGGTGCGGGTCCTTGGAGCGATGGCGATCGAAGGGGCATCAATGCAGCACCCGCCCGCGCGCCCGATGACCGGACGACCCGAGGGTCCGGAGGTCGGAATCGGCCGCGCCGCCTGGAAGGCAGGCGGGCGCAGATTGCGCCGGGGACATCGTGAAGGGAAGCCGCAACCCGGCGGCGGCGGTCAGGGTGGCGAAGCGCTGGGCGCCCTGCAGGGCCGGCGTCAGCGCGTCCTGCGGCAGCCAGTCGATGAGATCCTCGATCGCGCTCAGCGCTTCGCCCGCCTGCAGCGCGCCGATGATGCGCAGCATCGCTTCCTCATCGGCGCCGACCCCCGGGCAGCGGCAGCAGCGCACGTCGAGCAGGCGGATCGCGCTGCGGGCGACGATGCCCATCAGCCGGTCGAAGGCGTGCGCCGCCTCGCCGGCGACGCCGGCCATGCGGAACAGCGCCTGCCAGTCCGGATGCGTGCCGTCCGGGTCGCGGATCGGCGCCACCCAGGCGCGCAGCGCCGCGACGACGAAGAGCTCCCCCGATCCGAGGTCATAGGCGCCGCGCTCGCCGGGGGCGGGCTCGGTATGATGGCCGCAGTCATCGGCAGGCATTGTCCCGGCCTCCCTTGTTCAGGGCGAACGGATCGACGCCTGCGGGCATGCGCCGGCGGCGATCCGTGCCAGTTGCGAGTGCTTCGCAATAGCAGGAGCGTGCCCGACCGGGAAGGGCGGTGTGATAAGTCTCTCAGCCGCCGACGAAATCCGCGCGGGCATGGCCCTGGGCGAAAAGCAGGGCGTGCAGGTCGGTGTGGTTGACCCGGGCCCGCGCCGCGGCCGCGACGATCGGCTTGGCGTGGTAGGCGACGCCGAGCCCGGCCGCCTGGATCATCGCCAGGTCGTTGGCGCCGTCGCCGACCGCGAGCGTCGCCGCCAGCGGCAGGCCCTGCTCGGCGGCCAGGCGCTTCAGGGTGGTGAGCTTGGAATCGCGGTCGAAGATCGGCTCGGCGACCGTGCCGGCCAGCTTGCCATCCGCTTCCAGCAGGATGTTGGAGACGTGCAGGTCGAAGCCGATCAGCGCCGCGACCCGGCCGGTGAAGAAGGTGAAGCCGCCGGAGGCCAGGCAGCAGAAGGCGCCACGGGCGCGCATGGTGGCGACCAGCGTCGCGGCGCCCGGCATCAGCGCCGTCGCCTCCCAGGTGCGCTCCAGCGCGTCCACGGGCAGGCCCTTCAGCATGCCGACCCGTTCCCGCAGCGCCGCGGCGAAATCGAGCTCGCCGTTCATCGATCGGCGGGTGATCTCGGCGATCTGTTCCTTGAGCCCGGCATGGGCCGCGAGTTCGTCGAGCGTCTCCGAGGTGACGATGGTGCTGTCCATGTCGGCGACCAGCAGGTGCTTGCGGCGACCTGCTTCCTCTTGCGCGATGGCGTCGACCGGGGCATCCGACAGCGCGGCGAGGGCGGCGGCGCTGGCCTGGTCCGGCGTGATGCCGGTGAAGGGGATGTCGGCCGCCTCCGCCTCGCCGAGCCAGGCTGGGGTGCCGGCTTCCGCCGACAGCGCGCGCAACGCCTCGCGGGCGCGGGCGACGAGGGCAGGGGTGAGCGCGCCGGGCGGCGCGATCAGGGTCAGCACATGGTCCATGGGTTTTGCGATATGCACGGGCAATGATGACCGATCAACCACAGGCGCTGATCGTGGCCGGCCCGACCACCTCCGGCAAATCCGCCCTGGCTCTGGCGGTGGCGGAGCGCCTCGGCGGCACGGTGATCAATGCCGACAGCATGCAGGTCTATGCCGGGCTCGCCGTCATCACCGCGCGGCCGACCCCGGCGGAGGAAGCCCAGGCGCCGCATCGCCTCTATGGCGTGCGCGACCCGGCCGAGGCGGCCTCCGTCGCCTGGTGGCGGGAGGTGGCGCTGGCGGCGATGGCCGAAGCGCGGGCGGCGGGCCGGCTGCCGATCCTCTGCGGCGGCACCGGCCTCTATTTCAAGGCGCTGACCGAAGGCATCGCGACCATCCCGCCAATCCCGGAGGCGGCACGCGTGGAGGCGCGGGCGCTGCTGGCGGCCGTCGGCCCGGCCGCGCTGCATGCGCGGCTCGCCGCGGTGGATCCGGCCAGCGCCGCGCGGCTGCGGCCATCCGACAGCCAGCGCCTGGCCCGCGCCTTCGAAGTGTGGCGCGGCACCGGCCGCGGCATCGCCGCCTGGCAGGCGGCGGGCGGGGGCGAGCCCGCGCCCTGGCGCTTCGCCGCCGTGCTGCTGGATCCGCCGCGCGATGCGCTGCGCACCGCCATCGCCGCCCGCTGGCGGGCGATGCTGGACCAGGGGGCATTGGCGGAGGTCGCGGCGCTGGCGGCGCGCGGCCTCGATCCCGCGCTGCCGGCGATGCGTGCGCATGGGGTGCCGGAACTCGCCGCGCATCTGGCCGGCCGCCTGACCCTGGACGCGGCCAGCGCCCGGGCCATTCTCAATACCGGGCAATACACCAAGCGCCAGGCAACCTGGTTCCGGCACCAGGACATGGCCGCCGGCAATCGGACGCATAGGATCAATGCGCGATTTGCGGGTCTGACGCAATTTTCGGAAAGCGAACGAGGAGATTTCTTGGCATTTCTGAAAATGCTGCGTTGACGCGGCGCAGCGTGAGGTCTAAGGCTGCGCGCCTTCCCCCACCCGGAAGGCATTGAGGAAAACCCACGCCATGTCCGCCACCGAGCTCCCGAAGCCCGCCGACGCCGCAGCCCTGACGGGCGCGGAGGTCGTCCTCCGCGCGCTGAAGGACCAGGGGGTCGAGGTTATCTTCGGCTATCCGGGCGGCGCGGTATTGCCCATCTATGATGCGCTGTTCCAGCAGAACGCCATCCGTCACATCCTGGTGCGCCACGAACAGGCGGCGGTGCATGCCGCCGAGGGCTATGCCCGGTCCACCGGCCGCGTCGGCTGCGTGCTGGTGACCTCCGGCCCCGGCGCCACCAATGCGGTCACCGGCCTGGTGGATGCGCTGATGGACAGCATCCCGGTCGTCTGCCTGACTGGCCAGGTGCCGACCCACCTGATCGGCAACGACGCCTTCCAGGAAGCCGATACCACCGGCATCACCCGGCCCGCGACCAAGCACAACTACCTGGTCAAGCGCAGCGAGGATCTCGCCCGCGTGGTGCATGAGGCCTTCTATGTCGCGAAGTCCGGCCGTCCCGGCCCGGTGGTCATCGACCTGCCGAAGGACATCCTGATCAACAAGGCGCCCTATACCGAGGCCCCGACCGAGGCGCATCGCAGCTATCGCCCGGTGACGGAACCCGATGCCGGCGCGATCCGCCGGGCGGTGGCGCTGCTGAAGGGCGCCAAGCGGCCGGTGATCTATGCCGGCGGCGGCGTCATCAATGCCGGGCCGGAGGCGTCGCGCCTGCTGCGCGACTTCGCCAAGCTGACCAGCTTCCCGGTCACCAACACGCTGATGGGCCTCGGCACCTTCCCGGCCGATGACCCGCAATTCCTCGGCATGCTCGGCATGCACGGCACCTACGAGGCGAACCTCGTGATGCATGGCTGCGATGTCATGCTGAACATCGGCGCCCGCTTCGACGACCGCGTGACCGGCAAGCTCAGCCATTTCGCGCCGCATGCGAAGAAGATCCACGCCGATATCGACCCGTCCTCGATCAACAAGAACGTCAAGGTCGACGTGCCGATCGTGGGCGATGCCGGCGCCGTGCTGGCGGCGCTGCTCGCCTGCTGGCAGGCGGACGAGGCGCCGCAGGACAAGGCGGCCATCACCGAATGGTGGCGGCAGATCGACCTCTGGCGGACCAAGGACTGCCTGCGCTACCGCCAGGACAGCAAGATCATCAAGCCGCAGCACGCGGTGAAGCGCCTCTATGAGATCACGCGCGAGACGCTGAGCGCGGCAAAACTCGACGTGAAGATCGTCGGCGACGAGACGCTCGATCGCTACCTGCCCGGCCAATGGCCAGCGCGTGTCACTGTGGGGAAG
>DASYDR010000107.1:0-4533 GCA_036499545.1 Roseomonas sp.
CTGTCGATCGGCATCGAACATATCGACGACATCCTCGCCGACCTCGCCCAGGCGCTGGATGCCGCAACCAAGGCCTGAACGATCATGACCGCCCCTCTCGGCCAATTCCCCCAAACCCGGCTGCGCCGCAACCGGGTCGACAACTGGACGCGGCGCCTGGTGGCCGAGAATGTGCTGACGGTTGCGGACCTGATCTGGCCGATCTTCATCATGGAGGGGCAGGATGCCGACAGCGCCATCCCCTCCATGCCCGGGGTGAAGCGGGTCACCGTCGACCGGCTGGCCGGGCATGTGGAGCATGCGGCGAAGCTCGGCATCCCGGCCCTGGCGCTGTTCCCGATGACGCCCTTCGCGAAAAAGGACGCCGAAGGCACCGAGGCCAGGAACCCCGAGAACCTGATGTGCCGCGCGGCGCGGCTGCTGAAGCGCGAATTCCCCGATCTCGGCCTGATCGGGGACGTGGCGCTCGACCCCTATACCGACCACGGTCATGACGGCGTGATCCGCGACGGCTATGTCGCCAATGACGAGACGCTGGAGATCCTGACCGTGCAGGCGCTGGTGCAGGCCGAGGCCGGCATCGACGTCATCGCGCCATCGGACATGATGGATGGCCGCGTCGCCGCGATCCGCGCCGCGCTGGATGCCAAGGGGCTGATCCATACCCGGATCATGTCCTATGCCGCGAAATACGCCTCCGCCTTCTATGGCCCGTTCCGCGACGCGCTCGGCGCCGGCAAGACGCTGCGCGGCGACAAGAAGACCTACCAGATGGACCCCGCCAATTCCGACGAGGCGATGCGGGAGGTCGCGATGGACCTCGCCGAAGGCGCCGACATGGTGATGGTGAAGCCGGGCATGCCCTATCTAGACATCGTCCGGCGGGTGCATGAGCGGTTCGGCGTGCCGACCTTCGCCTATCAGGTGAGCGGCGAATACGCGATGATCGCCGGTGCCGCCGACAATGGCTGGCTCGACCGCGAACGCGCGGTGCTGGAGAGCCTGATGGCCTTCAAGCGGGCCGGCGCCGCCGGCGTGCTGAGCTATTTCGCGGTGGAGGCGGCGGAAATACTGCGCCGTCCATAGGGCGGCCGAGCGTGACCAGCGCGGCCCCCGAGGGCGGGAATGGCGCCGCCCGCGCCATGCAGCCCGGCTATACGCCGCCCTGGCATCCGCCGATCCATGGCGGCGACCCGCGCGACATCACCGCGCTGCGCGCCCAGCGCGCGGAGGTCGATGCGCTGCTCGCCTTCCGCCATGCCGAGCATGCCGATGCCGCCGCCCGTGCCTGGTGGCGGCTGGTCAGGGCGCGGGCCGAGCGCCTCGGTCTGCTTGGCATCGCGGAGACGGCGAGCCTCGCACCACTGCCGGCCCCGCCACCGGGCGCGCTGACGTTCCTGCAGCGCGTGCTGCGGAAGCTCGGCCGCTTCCGGCCGGAAGCGGCCAGCGTGCCGCCCTACCTGAAATAGCGACGGCCGGGATCCAGGAAGGCCATGGCGAACGACCTGCCGCAGCGGCCCGGTGGGGATTGCTGCCTCTACACCGTCATGATGGGCGGCTATGAACGCCTCAACGAGCAGCCGGTCGCCACCCACTCCACCCTGCCGTTCATCTGCCTGACGGATGATCCCGCGCTGCGGAGCGGAAGTTGGGATTGCCATCTGGTGGAACCGGTCTTCCCGCGGGACCCGGTCCGCAGCCAGCGCGACCTGAAGATCCGGCCGCACCTGCACCTGCCGGGCTTCGCGCGGTCGATCTATATCGACAATACGGTGATCCTGAAGGAGCCGCCGGAACGGCTGCTGGAGCTGGCCGATCCGGCGACTGGCTTCCTGCTGCCGGCGCATGGCTCCCGCGAGACCGTACTGGACGAGTTCCTGGAGGTGTCCCGGGTTGGTTTCGACGACTCCGTCCGCATCTTCGAGCAGTTGCACCACTACATGCTCCACGGCCCCGAGGTGCTGCAGGAACGTCCCTGGTGGACGGCCATCATGGTCCGCGACCATCGCTCGGCCCGGGTACGCGCCATGCTGGAGATCTGGGCGCTGCATGTGATGCGCTATTCGCGCCGGGACCAGCTTTCGGTGAACACGGCGTTCCGGGCGGCAGGCCTGCAGCCGACCTTGCTGCCGGTGCCGCTTCTCGATTCCGACCTGCACCGCTGGCCCGAGGCGGCCGACCGCGACCGTGAACGCGGCGCGCGCAGCCTGGCGGTCAGCCTGATGCCCGTTGCCGCCCGCGTCCGGCAGTTGGAACAGGAGCAGATGGCGCAGACGGCGGCGATCGCCCTGCGGGATGGCGAGGCCGCGGCACTGAACATGACGCTGCAGGCCCGGGATGGCGAGGTCTCGGCACTTGGGGCGGAGGTGGCACGGCTAGCCGCCGAGGGTGCGGGATTGCGCGCGGAGACAGCGGGGCTTGCCAATATGCTGGCAACCCGTGACCGGCGGATCGAGGCTCTGCAGGCGGAGGCCGCGGCCGCCACGGCGGCGCTGGCCGCCCTGTCGGCGCAGCATCAGGTGGTCGTCACTGCCACCACCTGGCGGGTGATGGAGCCCTTGCGCCGCATGGGTCGGCGCTACCGCGGCTGGCACGCGCGGCGCGGCAACACATCGGATTGAGGCGGCGCGCCAAAAGGCACATCGCACCCGTCCCGCAAGGCTTCGTGAACCGCCGGCCATCCCCGCCCGGGCAATATCATCCGGGGCGACCATATCCGGGGAGGCCGTCATGGCACGCTATTTCGGCGGCGACAGCATCCGGCCTGGCGCGACGCCAGCGGCGCGGGTCGGCGATCTCACGATCCCCCGCATGGCCCGGCCGGCCGGGCTCGGCAGCCATGTCGCCGCGATCAGGCGGCAGAACCTCATCATGGATGCAGCGGCCATCGTCGCGCGCTGGCATGGCTTCCTGACGCCGGCGACCCGGGTCGAGATCAACGCGGCGTGGCGGGAGAATTTCGACGCCACCGATGATGAACACGCGGCGCAAGCGGTGAAACGCTTCACCTTCGACCGGCGCGACATCATCGAGGTCTATACCCGCAGGGGCGTCTCCGAGGTCGCGCCGATCGGGCTGCGGACCATGCTCGGCATCGTCACCCGCGTGGATCATGGCACCAGCCTCCCGATCGACAGGCGGCTGGAGAACAACCCGCAACGGTTGGCGCAGTTCCGGCGCGTCGTCGCCAGCTCCATCGCCAGCCTGGCCGACGCTCATGAACTGGCGCGGGACCTGGAACTCCAGCGCCGGCAATTCGAGAAGGCGCTACTGGCGGGCCTGCGCGGCGGTTTCGACGGCGACGCACACCATGATGCCGTGCTGGCCGCCTATGATGCCGGACTTTCCGCCCCGCCAGCGGCGGATGAAGCGCCGGAGCGGATGGTCGACATGGTGGCCGATCTGGTCGACTAGATGTTTAGTCACGGCCGGACGCGCGGCATCGCTCAGCCGCGCAGGAAATCCGCCACCATCGCGATCTGTGCCGGGTCCATCAGCGCCGGGGCGTGGCCGGCGCCCGTGATCTCCTGCAATTGCACGCCCTCGCGCGCCGCCATCCGCTGTGCGGTATCGGGCGGCAGCAGGTCGCTCTCGGCGCCACGGATCAGCAGCACCGGCAGCCTGATCCGGTTCCAGATCGGCCAGAGGTCGAGTGCGTCGACCGGTCCCTTCAGCATCGGCACCGCGATCGCCGGATCATAATGCAGCCGGACGGCGCCATTCCCGGCGGCGCGGGCGGAATGCTCGGCCAGATGCGCCCACTCGGCATCGCTGAGCGGCCCGAAGCTCGCATGCACGCGCCGGAGATGGCATTCCAGCGCCTTCAGGTCGGGGAAATCATCCTCGGTGCCGACATAGTCACGGATGCGCTCCAGCGAATCCCTGGGAATGAAGGCACCGACATCGTTCAGCACCATGCGACGGATCGGATGGCCCGGGACCACGGCCGCCAGCATGCCGCAGATGCCGCCAAGCGAGGTGCCGACCCAGTCGACCCAGGGCGCATCCAGCCGTGCCAGCAGATGCGCCAGCGCGCCGACATAGACCGGCGGCTGGTAGAGATCCCCTTGCGGCAGCCAGTCGCTGGCGCCGCGCCCCGGCAGGTCGGGGCAGATCACCCGCCGCCCCTCGGCGGCCAGCGCCCGGGCCAGCGGATCGAAATCGCGCCCGTTGCGGGTCAGGCCATGGACGCAAAGCACCGGCGGGCCACCTTCCGGCCCCCACTCCACCCAACGCAGGGTGTGGAAGCCGGACGTCGCGGCAAGCCAGCGCAGGGCGCCCCGGCGCATGGCGGCTACACCACGCCGGCGGCGCGGAGCGTCGCGATCTCCTCCACTGTCAGGCCGAGCTCCCTCAGCACCTCATCCGAATGCTGGCCCAGCGTCGGCGGCGCGGCGCGATAGGTCGGCGGCGTCGCGGAAAGCCGCACGGGGTTGGCGATGACCTTCACGGTGGCGCCGCTCGCATGCTCCATCTCGACCACGCACTCGCGGGCGACGATGTGCGGGTCGGCGAAGACCTCCGACAGCTTGT
>DASYDR010000108.1:0-7498 GCA_036499545.1 Roseomonas sp.
GTTGTTGTTGAAGGTGCCGGCATGCGACAGCTTGCCGCCGAACAGCGCCATGATGTCGGCGCGGCCGCCGAAGGCGCCGAAGCTCATGCCGCCGGCGATGTATTTGCCGAGCGTCGTCATGTCCGGCGTCACGCCGAGCCGCGCCTGCAGCCCGCCCGCCGAATGCCGGCTGGTCATCACCTCATCGAAGATCAGCACCGCGCCGGTCTCGTCCGCCAGCGCCCGCAGCGTCGCGAGGAAATCCGGCCGCGCCGGCAGGCAGCCGCCGGAGCCCTGCATCGGCTCCACCAGGATCACCGCCAGGTCGGCGGCATTGGCCCGCGCCACCGCCGCCGCGCTGTCATTGTCGTTGTAATCCGCCATCACGAAGGGCAGCGGCAGGGTCGCCGCGCTGCTGCCGGTGATCGGGAAGGTCAGCACCCCGCCATGATAGCCGCCGCGGAAGGCCATGACCTTGGACCGGCCGGTGAAGGCCCGCGCCGCGGTCAGCGCCATCAGATTGGCTTCGGTGCCGCTATTGGTGAAGCGCACGCGATCGAGCGACGGGAAGCGGCCGCAGAGCAGCCGGGCCAGCTTCTCCTCCCCCGGGCCGACCGAGGCGAAATTGATGCCCCGCCGCAGCACGGCATGCAGCGCGTCATGGATGCGGGGCTCGGAATGGCCGAACAGCCCGGCGGTGTATTCGCCGCAGAGGTCGAGATAGGCGTGGTCGTCGACATCCCAGAGCCGGCAATCCTCCCCGCGCGCCATCGCGGTCGGGAAGGGGCTATAGGCGATGACCGTGCGCGTGTTGCCGCCGGCCAGAACTTCCAGGGCCTTGGCATGCAGCGCCGCGCTGCGCGGCCGGCTGGCGGCGTAGTGCGCCCGCGCCGCCTCGACCGCTTCGGGCAGGCCAAGGCTGTTGCGGCGGAGGTCCGGGGCAGCGCTCATGCGGGCACCTTGGCATCGAGGCGGTCGGTCGAGACGGGCATGGCCGGATGCTCCTTTTGCTTTTCTGGACGTCGCCGCCGGCACAGGCCTCAGGGCCGGCGGTGCAATCTCACGATCCCGACAGGGAGGGTATTGTGATCACAAAACATCATCAACAGGAATCACGCCGCGGCCGCATCCTCAGACTGATCGCTTGAGAGCGGCCAGCCGGTCCTTCGGCGCATCGTCATCCGCGAAGCGCATCGCGCCCTGGATGAACAGGCTGGCATCAAGGATTTCCTTCTGCAGCGCGGCGGAAGCCACCTCGGCCTGGCCATCGCGCAGCGCCAGCAGGATTTCGCCATGCGCGTGCCGCAGGCCGCCCGCCGCCAGCGCCGCCCAGCGCAATTCCCAGAAGATCGGGCCGCGGCGCAGCCACAGCGTCTCGATCAGGTTGAGCAGGAGCGGCGCGTCCGCCGCACGGTAGATCGTGAACAGGAAGTCCTGGTCCAGGCGCCGCACGGCGTCGCTGTCGCCCCCGGCGCGCGCCGCGTCATGCGCCGCCACGGTCGCGGCCAGGCCATCCAGGGCCGCACCGTCGAGCCGCGGCGCGGCCAGGCGGAGGGCGAGCGGCTCCAACTCGGCGCGGATGGCGCTGAGCTCGATGAAGGCGGCGCGGCTGAGCCGCGGCACGATGGCGGTTCCGTTTGGCAGCAGGTCCAGCGCCTGTTCGGCGGCCAGGCGGCGGAGCGCGGTGCGGGCGGGCATGCTGCTCATGCCCAGCGCATCGGCCACCCGGCGGATGGACAGGCGATCGCCCGGCAGGAAGGCGCCGCCGCCCAGCGCATCGCGCAGCCGGCGATAGGCCAGTTCTTCCAGCGCCAGGCCTTCCTCCGCCTGGTGCAGTGGAACCATCATCGGCATGCCGTGATCACATTTCCAGGGACAACGTTATTGCGCATGCTCTGCTCTCGTGATTTCAATTCTCCCTCGAAGCTAGCACCACGGCGCCAGACCGCGGCATTCGCTTTCTTGGGAGAGCTCCATGTATCGCCGACGCTTCATCGCGACCGGGGCCGGGCTCATCGCGGCCGCCGCCACGCCGCCCGCCCTGGCGCAGCGGCGGGACCCGCGGGTCCTGCGCTTCGTCCCCCAGGCCAATCTGACGGCGCTGGATCCGATCTGGACCACGGCGTCCATCACCCAGACCCATGGCTATACGATCTTCGACACGCTCTACGGCATCGACGATGCCGGCCGCGTCCAGCCGCAGATGGCCGAAGGGCACACCGTCTCCGACGATGGCCGCGTCTGGACGATCCGGCTGCGGGACGGGCTGCGCTGGCATGACGGGGAACCGGTGCTGGCGCGCGACTGCGCCGCCAGCCTGGAACGCTGGGCCAGGCGCGATGTCTTCGGCGGATCGCTGGCCCCGCTGGTGGAAAGCTGGGGCGCGGCGGATGACCGTACCATCCGCATCGCGCTGCGCTCCCCCTTTCCGATGCTGCTGAGCGCCGTCGCCAAGACGGCTTCGGTTTCCGCCTTCATGATGCCGGAGCGCCTGGCCCGCACCGACCCCTTCCGGCAGGTGACGGAAATGGTCGGATCCGGCCCCTTCCGCTTCGTCGCCGACGAGTATGTCTCCGGCTCCCGCGTGGTGTACCGGAAGTTCGATGCGTACCGGCCGCGGCAGGAGCCGGCGCAGAATACCGCCGGCGGGAAGATCGCGCATTTCGAGCGCATCGAGTGGACCGTGATGCCGGATGGCGGCACGGCGTCCGCCGCGCTGCAGGCCGGCGAGGTCGACTGGTGGGACCAGGTGAATCCGGACCTGACGCCGCTGCTGCGGCGCAGCCGCGGCGTCACGGTCGCGGTCAACGATCCCAGCGGCTATGTCGGCACGCTCCGCTTCAATCACCTGCACGCACCCTTCGACAATGCGGGCATCCGCCGCGCGATCCTCTATGCGGCGAACCAGGATGACTATCTGCGCGCCATCACCGGCAATGACCCGGAGATCTTCTCGGAATGCCACTCGATGTGGCCCTGCGGCACGCCCTATGGGCGGGAGACGCTGCCGGCCGAGCTGCGCGGGCCGCCCGACCTGAACCGGGCCAAGGCGATGCTGCGCGATGCGGGCTATCGCGGCGAGAAGGTGGTGATCATCAACCCGAGCGACCTGCCCAGCATCGGGCCCTTCGGCCAGGTGACCCATGACCTGCTGCGCCGGCTGGAGATGAATGTGGAGCTGGTGGAGACCGACTGGGGCTCCGTCATCCAGCGCCGCGCCAGCCGGGAACCCGTGGAGCGGGGCGGCTGGAGCATCTTCCACACCTGGTGGCCGAGCCCGAGCATCCTCAATCCCGCGGTCAGCCAGATCCTGCGCGGCCAGGGTGCCGGCGGCTGGTTCGGCTGGTACGGCAACCCGAAGGTGGAAGCGCTGGCGGCCGAATGGCTGACCGCCGGCGACGAGGCGCGCCAGGCCGCACTCGCGGAGGAGATCCAGCAGGAGAGTTTCCGCGAGGTGCCGGTGGTGCCGCTCGGCCGCTACTTCATCCGCACCGCCTATCGCACGGGCATGACGGGCTTCCTGAAGACCGCTCCGAGCTATCCCTGGAACGTTGCCTGGACCTGAGTTCCAAGAGCCCCAACGAGGAGAGTTCAATATGTCGCGGCTGACGCGAGACGAAATGCGGGGCAAGGCCCAGACCGTGCTGGGGCTGATCGATCCGGCCGAGCTGGGCCCGACCCTGATGCATGAGCATCTGCTCTGGGACATCACGGCGCCCGCGAAGCGTGATCCGGCGCTGACCGGCGGCCCCGAGCCCGGGCAGTACTGGTCGCTGCTGAACAGCCATGTCAGCGACATCCGCAACACCACCCAGCGCGACCGCGCGATGGCCTCCCGCGCCACCGCCGAAGTGGTGGCGGCCGGCGGCAAGACCATCGTCGAGCTGACGATCGGCGGCCTGGTGCCCGATCCGGATGGGCTGGCGCAGGTCGCGCGCGAGACCGGTGCGCATATCGTCATGGGCTGCGGGCACTACGTGCACGACTACCAGGACCCGGCGAACGCCGATCGCACGGTCGACAGCTTCGCGCGGGAGATGATCGACCAGGTGCAGCAGGGCGCCTGGGGCACCGGCGTGCGTGCCGGCATCGTCGGCGAGATCGGCTGCCAATGGCCCTGGACCGACCTGGAGAAGCGCGTGCTGGCCGGTGCGGTGGTCGCCCAGCAGGAGACCGGCGCGGCGCTGACCATCCACCCCGCGCGCCATGAGGATCACCCCTGGATGCTGGTGGAGTTCCTGCGTGCGCATGGCGCGGACATGACCCGCACCATCATCGACCACATCGACCGCACCATCTTCGATGATGACCGGCTGTTCCGCCTGGCCGATGCCGGCGTGATCCTGGAATGGGATCTCTTCGGGCAGGAGAATACCTATTACGCGCATTCCGACATCGACATGCCGAATGACGGCATGCGGCTGCGCACCATCCGCCGGGCGATCGAGCGCGGCCATCTGGAGCAGATCGTGATCAGCCACGACATCTGCCACACGATCCAGTTCAGCGAATGCGGCGGGCACGGCTACGCCCATATCCAGAAGACGGTGCTGCCGCATATGCGCAAGCGCGGCTACACCGAGGCCGAGATCGACGCGATCATGGTGGGCAATCCGCGCCGCCTGCTGACCTTCGTCTGACGACCGATACCCGGCGGGAAAGTTTTGCCTTTCGACGCCGGGTATCAGGCGCGCGGGGCGGCTGTGGCGGCTGCGCGCCCAACGCAGACTCGAGCCGGCCGGGCCTACTCGGCCGGCTTGTGCGCCGCGCCGTGCGGCTCCTCCCCATGCGCCGGGGCCGATGGGCCGCGCTTCAGCAGGCGGCTCAGCCGGTCGAGATAGAGGTAGATCACCGGCGTGGTGTAGAGCGTCAGCACCTGGCTCACCAGCAGGCCGCCCACCATGGCGAAGCCGAGCGGCCGGCGGATTTCCGACCCGGTGCCGGTGCCGAGCATCAGCGGCAGGCCGCCGAGCAGCGCCGCCGCGGTCGTCATCAGGATCGGCCGGAAGCGCAGCAGGCAGGCTTCGCGGATCGCTTCGGCCGGCCGCTTGCCTTCCGTCCGTTCCGCATGCACCGCGAAATCCACCAGCATGATGCCGTTCTTCTTCACGATGCCGATCAGCAGGATGACGCCGATCAGCGCCACGATCGTGAAGTCGACACCGGCCAGCCGCAGCATCAGCAGCGCGCCGAGGCTGGCCGAAGGCAAGGTGGACAGGATGGTGAGCGGATGGACGAAGCTCTCATAGAGCATGCCGAGGATGAGGTAGATCACCACCACCGCCGCCGCGACCAGATAAGGCTCGCTGGCGAGTGAGGCCTGGAAGGCCTGGGCGCTGCCCTGGAAGGCGCCGATCAGTGAGCCCGGCGCGCCGAGTTCGCGCTGCGCCGCCTGCACGGCGGACACCGCGTCGCCAAGTGCCACCCCCTGCGCCAGGTTGAAGCTGATCGTCACCGAGGGGAACATGCCCTGGTGCGCGACGGAGAGCGTGGTGATCGGTGCCGTCGTCCAGTGCGCGAAGGCCGAAAGGGCCACCGGCTGCCCGGTCAGCGGCGAGCGGATGCGGAGCTGGTCGAGCATCGCCGGGCTGCTCTGCACGTCCGGCGTCACCTCCAGGATCACGTGGTAGGCGTTCACCTGGGTGAAGTACTGCGCCACCTGGCGCTGCCCGAAGGCATCGTAGAGCGTGTCGTCGATGAGCTGCGCCGGGATGCCGTAGCGGGCGGCTGCGTCGCGGTCGATCGCGATGGTCAGCGTGGTGCCGCCGGCCTGGCGGTCGGTGGCGACGTCGCGCAGCTGCGGCAATTCCCTGAGCCGCGCGTAGACGCGCGGCGCCCAGCTATCCAGTTCCGCGAAATTCGCGTCCTGCAGGGTGTACTGGTACTGGGTCGAGCTGGCGCGGCCGCCGATGTTGATGTCCTGCGCCGCCTGCAGCAGCGTCACCGTGCCGGTCAGCTGCGCCAGCTGTGGCCGCAGCCGGCTGATGATCTGGTCGGCCGAGGCCTGGCGCTGGTCATGCGGCTTCAGCGTCACGAACATGCGCGCCTGGTTCAGGGTCAGGCCGCTCGAGGCGCCGACCGAGATGCCGATGCCGGCGATGTCGGGATCCCGCAGCATCACCTCCGACACTGCCTGGGACCGCCGCGACATCTCGTCGAAGGAGGTTTCCGGCGCGGTCTGCACCGTGCCGATCAGCAGGCCGATATCCTGCTGCGGAAAGAAGCCCTTGGGGATGGTCACGAACAGCCAGCCGGTGGCGGCGAGCGTCGCCAGAAACACCAGGAAGGTGACCGGGTGAAACTTCAACGCGAGATCCAGCGTGCGCCGATAGCCGGCGAGCAGCCCCTCGAAGAAGCTTTCGATTATACGGTAGAACCAGCCATGCTGCTTGCCGTGCTCCGCCTTCACCAGGCGAGCCGCCATCATCGGCGTCAGGGTCAGGGACACGAAGGCGGAGACCACAATGGTCGCGCTGATGGTGATGGCGAATTCGCGGAACAGGCGCCCGACCAGCCCTGACATCAGGAACAGCGGGATGAACACCGCGATCAGCGACAGGCTGATCGAGATGATGGTGAAGCCGATCTCCGCCGAGCCATCCAGCGCCGCCTTCATCGGCGGCTTGCCGTTCTCCATGTGCCGGACGATGTTCTCCAGCATGACGATCGCATCGTCGACGACGAAGCCCACGGCGATGGACAGGCCCATCAGGGACAGGTTGTCCAGGCTGTAGCCCAGCATGTACATCACGCCGAGGGTCGCCATCAGCGACAGCGGCACGGTCACGCCCGGGATCACCGTCGCCCAGAAATTCCGCAGGAACAGGAAGATCACCGCGACCACCAGGCAGATGGTCAGCACCAGGGTGAACTGCACGTCGTTGACCGAAGCGCGGATGGTCTGGGTGCGGTCCTGCAGCACCGAGACATCGATGCCGGGCGGCAGCGCCTCGCGCAGGCGCGGCAGCTCCCGCATGATCGAATCGACGGTGTCGATGACATTGGCGCCGGGCTGCTTGAAGATCGCCAGCAGGATGGACGGCCGGCCATTCGCCCAGGCATGCAGCATCATGTTCTCGGGCGCATCGACCGCGGTGCCGATGTCGCGCACGCGCACCGGCGCGCCGGCGTGATAGGCGACCACGGCATCCAGCCATTGCGACGCCTGGGTGAGCTGGTCGTTGGCGAGAACGGTGAAGCTGCGCAGACTGCCTTCGATCTGCCCCTTCGGACCATCGGCGGAGAGCGCCACGATGCTGTTGCGCAGATCCTCGAGCGAGAGGCCGAGTGCGGCGACACGGGTCGGATCCACCTGGATGCGGATCGCCGGCTTCTGCTGGCCGTTGATCGAGACCTGGGCCACGCCCGACAGCTGGCTCAGGTGCTGCGCCAGGATGTTCTCCGCCTGGTCATCGACCTCGGTCAGCGGCAGCGTGTCGGACCGCACCGCCAGCAGCATGATCGGCGAATCCGCCGGGTTGATCTTGCGGTAGCTCGGCGGCGCCGGCAGGTTGTGCGG
>DASYDR010000109.1:0-5847 GCA_036499545.1 Roseomonas sp.
CGCGTAATAGCTCCTGCCGATCTCGGTCAGGCTGACCTTGCGCGTGGTCCGGTTCAGCAGCCTGGCGCCGAGATGCTCTTCCAGTGCCTGCACATGGTTGCTCACCATGGTCACCGACATGTTCAGCCGCCGTGCCGCGGCGGAGAAGCCACCGCATTCCACCACGCGGGCGAAGCTGGTCAGGCTGGTCAATCGGTCCATGGCTGCCCCGGATTATCCGTCCCTGGTTGATGATCCTTCCCGACCTTGGCGAATTATCACACGGGGGCCGACGCCGCATCCTCCGGCCACGCCATCGTACCATCCAGCCCGGTGGCCGCCGCAGGAAAGGACTTTCCCATGGACACCGGTCTTCTCGCCCCGGTCCCGGCCGTCACCCGCAGCATGGTCGCTTCCCGCGTCCACATGTTCGGCGCGCCCGAGGTGATCACGCTCGACAGCATCGAACGGCCGGTCCCGGGGGCAGGCGAGGTGCTGGTCCGGGTCAAGGCGGCCGGCGTCGGCCCCTGGGACGCCTGGGTGCGCGCCGGCCGCAGCGTGCTGCCGCAGCCGCTGCCGCTGACCCTCGGTTCGGACCTGGCCGGCATCGTCGAGGCGATGGGCCCGGGCGTCGCGGATTTCCGCGTCGGGGACGCGGTCTTCGGGGTGACCAATCCGCGCTTCATCGGCGCCTATGCGGAATACGCCGTGGTCACCGCCGGCATGATCGCGAAGAAGCCGGCGCGGCTCGACTTCATCGATGCGGCCTCCGTGCCGGTGGTCGCGGTCACCGCCTGGCAGGCGTTGTTCGAGCAGGCGCGGCTCGGTCGCGGCCAGACGGTGCTGATCCACGGCGCGGCCGGCAATGTCGGCGCCTATGCGGTGCAGTTCGCGGAGCGGGCCGGGCTGCGGGTGATCGCGACCGCGGGAGCCAGGGACCTTGCCCATACCCGCAGCCTCGGCGCCGACGAGGTCATCGATTTCCGCAGCGAGCGCTTCGAGGATCGCGCGCGGGACGTGGATGCGGTTATCGACCTGGTGGGTGGCGAGACGCAGCGGCGGTCCTTCGCGGTGCTCCGGCCCGGCGGCGTGCTGGTCTCCGCGGTGTCGCCGCCGGACCAGGACGCGGCCGCACGCCATGGCGTGCGCGCGGTCTTCTTCCTGGTCGACATCACGACGGCGCGCCTGGCGCGCATCGCCGCGATGATCGATGCCGGCGAGCTGACGACCGAGGTTGGCACCGTGCTGCCGCTGGCCGGTGCCCAGGCCGCGCATGCGATGCTGGAAGGCACGCGCCCGCATCCGCGCGGCAAGATCGTGCTGCGCGTCAGCGCGTAACCTGCTCGCCCGATGGGCCTTTCGCCGCCGCCCCGGCCTCCCCGGGGGCGGCGTTCGCATATCCGCGGCGTGGGCCGCGTCCTGCCGGATTATCCGCCCTCGCTTGATGATCCTTCCCCGGCTTCCGGAATTATCGCGCGGCAACCGCCGCTGCATTCTCCGGTCACGCAATGAGGCCGCTCCGGTTCGCCGCGACGGCCTCCTTCCAGGAGAAGCCCCGATGAACCAGATCACCGACCCGGCCTTGCTGACCAGTGATCCGGCTGCCGCGCAGGTTTCCGGCCCGGCGCCGGCACAGCGGTCCGCCGCGGGCGGCGCGCTGCGGCGCTTGGCCATTCCGCTCGGCGGCGTGCTGGCGGTCGGCGCCCTGGTCGGCCTGGCCGCGACGCAGTGGGACAGCTGGCGGGGCGAGGCCCGCGTGCAGGTCACCGACAATGCCGTGATCCGCGCGGAGCTGACCCGCCTCAGCGCCCGGGTCGCCGGCAATGTCAGCCGCGTGCTGGTGCAGGATTTCCAGCGGGTGCGCGCCGGCGACGCGCTGATCGAGATCGCCGCGGAAGACTGCCAGGCCCAGGTCGCGCAGGCGGAAGCCGGTGTCGCCGCCGCCCGCGCCGCCCGCGACAATCTGCGCAACCAGATCGCGCTGCAGCGCGCCGCCATCACCCAGGCCGAGGCGCAGGCCCAGTCGGCCGAGGCGCGGTCGCGCCAGTCGGCGCTGGAACGGCAGCGCCAGGAAAGCCTGGTCGCTTCCACCTTCGGCACCCGCCAGCGCGTCGAAGCGGCAACCGCCGACAACCAGGCGGCGCAGGCCGGCGTCCAGGCCGCTGCCGCCGCGGTCGAGGCGCAGCACCGCCAGGTCGACGTCCTGGAAGGCCAGCGCCTGCAGCGCGACGCCGAGGTGCAGGCCGCTGAAGCCGCCCTGCAGGCCGCCCGGCTGCGGCTCGGCTACACCCGCATCGTCGCGCCGGTCGACGGCGTGGTGGGTGAGCGTCAGGTGCAGCCGGGCGACTACGTCAATATCGGCACCAGCCTGATCACCGTGGTGCCGCTGCCGGAGGTGCATATCGTCGCCAACTACAAGGAGACGCAGCTCACGCATGTCGCCCCGGGCCAGGCGGTCGAGGTCTCGGTCGACATGTTCCCCGGCGCCCGGCTGCGCGGCCATGTGGAGCGGCTGTCGCCGGCCAGCGGCGCGCAATTCGCCCTGCTGCCGGCCGACAACGCCACCGGCAACTTCACCAAGGTGGTGCAGCGTATTCCGGTGCGCATCGCCCTCGAGCCCGGCCAGGACCTGCTGGCGCGGCTGCGCCCCGGCATGTCGGTGGTGACCCGCATCCGTGTCGGCACGGTGGCCGTCGGGCAGGGGCAGTCCGATGCGCGCCGCTGAAGCCCGGGGCCGCGCGCCCATCCCCGCGCTCGCCGTCGTGGCGGCGCTGCTCGGCTGCTTCATCGCCGGCTTCCACACCCGCCTCTTCGGCATCGGCCTGCCCGACCTGCGCGGTGCCATGGGGCTTGATCCCGATCAGGGTGCCTGGCTTTCCACCCTGGCGCTGGCGCCACAGATCCTGGTGGCGCCGGCGATCCCCTGGCTGGTCTCGGTCTTCGGGCTGCGTCGCGTGCTGATCGGGCCGGCCCTGGCCTATGCGGTGGTGTCGCTGCTCATCCCGCTGACCCGCGACTACCCGGCGCAACTGGTGCTGCACATGCTGCACGGTGCCCTGCTCGGCGCCTTCGTGCCGGCGGCGCTGGGCGTGGTCATCCGGAGCCTGCCCATGAACCTCTGGACCGCCGGCGTCGCGGTCTACGTCTTCCGGGCCGGCTTCACGGTGAATGCCGGCGTCTTCCTGACCGGCTGGTACACCCAGGGGATCGGCTGGCAGTGGCTCTACTGGCAGGATGTGGCGCTGGCGCCGCTGATGGCACTGCTGGCCTGGCTCGGCGCGCCGCGCGTCGCCGCCGACCGCGGCCTGCTGGCCCGCGCGGACTGGGGCGGCATGCTGCTCTTCGGCGCCGGCCTGACCATGCTGTATGTCGCCCTCGACCAGGGCAACCGGCTGGACTGGCTGAATTCCGGCATCGTGGTGGCATTGCTGGCCGGCGGCGCGGCGCTGCTGCTCGGCTTCGTGGTGAATGAGGTGCTGGTGGCGGCCCCCTGGGCCAGCACCAGCATCATCCTGCGCCGCAATCTGGGGCTGATGCTGCTGACCGGCTTCTGCTTCAGCTTCGTCAGCGTCTCCAGCGGGTTGCTGGTGCCGAATTTCCTGCTCGTGGTGCGGCAATTGCGGCCGGAGCAGATCGGCGGCAGCCTGTTGTGGGGCGTCGCCCTGCCGATGATGGCACTGACCCCGATCGCGCTGCTGGTGCTGCGCAGGCTGGATGCACGGGTCGGGCTGATCTTCGGCTTCGGCGTCTTCGCGATCGCCGCCTGGCTCGGCACCGGGCTGACGCATGACTGGACCCCGGAGAACTTCCTGCTGATCGGGCTGCTGCAGGCGATCGGCCAGACCTTCACCTCCCTGTCGCTGGTATTCTATGGCCTGTCCAACAGCGACCCGAAGCAGGCGACCGCCTTCGTGGCCTATATCCAGGTGGTCCGGCTGCTGGGTGTGGAACTGGGCTCCAGCCTGCTCGGCACCTTCATCCGGATCCGGGAACAGGTGCAGTCGCACCTGTTGGGCCTGCATGTCGAAGCCGGCGGCGGGGTGGTCGGGCAGACGCTGTCGCGCCTTACCGCCGCGTTCGCGACCCATGGCGACGCCCAGGCACCGGGCCGCGCCCTCGGCCTGCTGGCGGCGGCCATCCAGCGGGAGGCCTTTACCCTGGCGCATATCGACGCCTTCGGCCTGACCTTCTGCGTGGCGCTGGCCGGAATGCTGCTGGCGGCCGCGGCCGGCCGCGCGCCGGCCGGCCCCTTCACGCACCGGGCACGGCCGGCGGCCTGACGCCGCGCGGGCGTGCCGGCGTCAGGCCGCCCGTTTCACCCCCAGCCTTCCAGCACCAGCTTGCCGCGCGTCGTGCCCGTCTCGATCCGCGCATGGGCATGGCGCAGGGTGGCGGCGTCGATCGGGCCCATCACCTCGGCCAGCGTCGTGCGCAGCCGCCCGGCTTCGACCAGGCCGGCGAGCTGGGCCAGGACCTCGTGCTGGCGGATCATGTCGGCGGTGCCGAACATGCTGCGCGTGAACATCAGCTCCCAGTGCAGGGCGGTCGATTTCTGCATCAGCGGGCGCATCTCGAAGGGCTGCGGCACCTCGATCAGCCCGACATGCCCCTGCGGTGCCAGCACCTGGTCGATCACCGGCAGATGCCGGTCGATGCCGGTGGTGATGAAGACATGGCCGACATCGGCGATCTGCGCGGCGAGCGGCCGGCCGTGGTCCAGCACCGCATGGGCGCCGAGGTCGAGGCACCATTGCCGCGTCTCGGGGCGGGAGGCGGTGGCGACGACGCGCATCCCGGTCAGCTGCCGGGCGAGCTGGATCGCCATGGAGCCGACCCCGCCGGCGCCACCCACCACCAGCAGCGTGCCGCCGGTGCTGCCGCGATGCGGGATCTGGAAGCGGTCGAACAGCATCTCCCAGGCGGTGAGCGTGGTCAGCGGCATGGCCGCCGCCTCGGCGAAGCCGAGGCCCTGCGGCATCGGGCCGACCAGGCGCTCATCCACCAGGTGCAGCTCGCTGTTGCAGCCCGGCCGGATGGCGGAGCCGGCGTAGAAGACCCGGTCGCCCGGCTTGAACAGGCTGGCCTCCGACCCTGCCTCCAGCACCGTGCCGGCGGCATCCCAGCCGAGGATGAGCGGCGTGCCGTCGGCGGCGGCCGGCGTGTTGCGGCGGCGCTTGGCATCGGCCGGGTTCACCGCAACCGCGGCCACCTGCACCAGCAGGTCGCGGCGCTGGGGCAGGGGATCCGGCAGCTCGAGATCGACCAGGCTGTCCGCATCCTCGATGGGCGCGGGGCGGCGGCGTCCGACGGCTTTCATTCTCTGCTCCCTCGCGCCCGCTCATGGCGCCGCGCCATCCTAGGCCCGGGGAGGCCGAGGTCGAGAGCGTCAGGCGAAGGACAGGCTTTCGCGGCGAAAATCCATGGACAGGGTCCGGCCCGCCGGCGCCCAGCGGACCGATGCCCGCTTGCCGTGGAAATGCCCGTTCGCGTGCAGGATGAGCGCCGGCGGATCCGCATCGAGGATGCCGAGCATCCGGGACCAGACCTGCCGGCGCTCCACGGTATCGACCGACTGCTCCAGGACCTGGCCGAGGCGATTGAACTCCGCGTTGGACCAGGCCCGCAGCCGGGCCTGGATCGGGCCGGTGGGGCCGAAGATGCGCCAGGGGGAAGCCACCGGATCCGGAAAGAAGGAGGTCGCCGAATTCGACGTCAGGGCGCGGCCCTCCGGGCGTTCCTGCATGGCGACGTTCTCGGCCATCTCGACGCGCACCCGCAGGCCGGCCGCGCGCCACATCTCCACCAGCACCTGCGCCGTCGCGACTTCGTTGGGATAGTAGTTGTTGGTGATCCGGTAGGGGATCGGCC
>DASYDR010000110.1:0-5346 GCA_036499545.1 Roseomonas sp.
CTGTTCGGGTTCACAGGAACGACGGAGGAGGGCTCAAGCTCAGGCACGGGCTCGGACGCCCCAGGCCAAACCGGCCTCTCCTCCGCCACCGCGGCAACCAGCTTATCGCCAGCCCTTCCGCCTACGCGAGACTTACAAGGCAAAGAAAAACGCCGCGCCAGCCCCCAGAGCCCAACCTAGGCCGTGCGGTCGCCACCACCACCGGTGAGTGCCGCCTGCGCGGCGGCCAGGCGGGCGACCGGGACGCGGTAGGGGGAGCAGGAGACGTAGTCGAGGCCGACGCTTTCGCAGAAATGGATCGAAGCCGGGTCGCCGCCATGCTCGCCGCAGATGCCGAGCTTGAGGTCCGGCTTCACGCGGCGGCCCTTTTCGGCGGCGATGCGGACCAGCGCGCCGACGCCGTCGACGTCGATGGAGACGAAGGGATCCTTCGGCAGGATGCCCTTTTCCACATAGAGGGGCAGGAACTTGCCGGCATCGTCGCGCGACAGGCCGAACACCGTCTGCGTCAGGTCGTTGGTGCCGAAGCTGAAGAAATCCCCGACTTCCGCGATGCGATCGGCGGTCAGCGCGGCGCGCGGCAGTTCGATCATGGTGCCGACCTGATAGACCAGGTGGTAGCCGGTCTCGGCGAAGACCTCCTGCGCGACCTTGTCGACCATGGCGCGGGTGATCTCCAGCTCGCGCGTCATGGCGACCAGCGGGATCATGATCTCCGGCACCGGCGCCTTCTGCGTCTCCTTGGCCGTGGCGACCGCGGCTTCGAAGATGGCGCGTGCCTGCATCTCATAGATCTCGGGGAAGCTGATGCCGAGCCGGCAGCCGCGATGGCCGAGCATCGGATTGGCTTCCGAAAGCTCCGCCGCGCGGCGCTTCATCGCCTCCACATCGGCGCCGAGCGTCGCCGCGACCTCCGCCAGCTCATGCTCGGCATGGGGCAGGAATTCATGCAGCGGCGGATCCAGCAGACGGATCGTCACCGGCTGCCCGGCCATGATGCGGAACAGGTCGAGGAAATCGGCGCGCTGGAAGGGCAGCAGCCGGGCCAGCGCGGCGCGGCGGCCATGCTCGGTCTCCGCCATGATCATCTGGCGGACGGCGCCGATCCGCTCCGGATCGAAGAACATGTGTTCCGTGCGGCAGAGGCCGATGCCTTCGGCGCCGAACTTGCGCGCGGTATCGGCATCCATCGGCGTCTCGGCATTGGCGCGCACCTTCAGGCGGCGGACCTTGTCGGCCCATTCCATCAGGGTGGCGAAATCGCCGGACAGCTTCGGCTCGATCATCGCGACGCTGCCGGCGAAGACTTCGCCAGTCGCACCGTCCAGGGTGATGGTCTCGCCGCCGCGCAGCACCTTGCCGCCGGCCATCAGCGCCTGCGCAGCGTAGTCGACGGTGACGGAACCGGCGCCGGCGACGCAGGGTCGGCCCATGCCGCGCGCGACCACCGCGGCGTGGCTGGTCATGCCGCCGCGCGTGGTCAGGATGCCCTTCGCGGCATGCATGCCGTGGATATCCTCGGGGCTGGTCTCGATACGGACCAGGATCACCGCCTCGCCCTTCTGCGCCCGGGCTTCCGCTTCATCGGCCGAGAAGACGATGACGCCGCTGGCGGCGCCTGGCGATGCCGGCAGGCCCTTGGCGATCGCATTGCGCTTCGCGTTGGGGTCGAGCGTCGGGTGCAGCAGCTGGTCGAGCGCTGCCGGGTTGACGCGCTGGATCGCCTCCTTCTCGTCGATCAGCCCCTCGCGCGCCATGTCGATGGCGATCTTCAGGCTGGCCGCGGCGGTGCGCTTCCCGTTGCGGGTCTGCAGCATGTAGAGCTTGTTCTGCTGGACCGTGAATTCGATGTCCTGCATGTCATGGTAGTGCTTCTCGAGCGTGGCGCGCACCTGCACCAGCTCGGCATAGGCGGCCGGCATCGCCGCTTCCATGCTGCGCTCACCGGGCTTGGCGCGGGCTTCCGACATCGGCTGCGGCGTGCGGATGCCGGCGACCACGTCCTCGCCCTGGGCGTTGATCAGGTACTCGCCGTAGAAGATGTTCTCGCCGGTCGAGGGATCGCGAGTGAAGCAGACGCCGGTCGCGCAATCATTGCCCATGTTACCGAAGACCATGGCCTGGACGTTGACCGCGGTGCCCCAGCTTTCGGGGATGTCATGCAGCCGGCGATAGGTATTGGCGCGCTGGTTCATCCAGGAGCCGAAGACGGCGCCGATCGCGCCCCAGAGCTGCGCCTCGGGGTCCTGCGGGAAGGGCTCCCCGGTGACTTCCTCCACCATGTCCTTGTAGCCGGCGACGACGCGGTGCCAGTCCTGCGCGGTCAGCTCGGTATCCTCGATCACGCCGCGGTCGAGCTTCACATGCTCGATGATCTCCTCGAAGCGATGGTGATCGACATCGAGCACGACGGCGCCGAACATCTGGATGAAGCGGCGATAGCTGTCCCAGGCGAAGCGGGCATCGCCGGAGGCATTGGCCAGGCCGTCCACGGTCTGGTCATTGAGGCCGAGGTTCAGCACCGTATCCATCATGCCGGGCATGGAGACGCGGGCGCCGGAGCGGACCGAGACCAGCAGCGGCTTCTGGTGGTCACCGAATTTCAGGCCGACCGCGGCTTCGACGCGCGCCAGCGCCTCGGCGACCTGGCCCTGGAGCTCGGCCGGATACCGCCGGCCATTCTCGTAATAGGCGGTGCAGACTTCGGTGGTGATGGTGAAGCCCGGCGGCACCGGCAGGCCGATCGAGGCCATTTCGGCGAGATTGGCACCCTTGCCGCCAAGCAGGTCGCGCATTTGGGCGCTGCCCTCGTTGCGGCCAGCGCCGAAGCTGTAGACCCACTTGCTCATCGCCAAGCTCCTCAGCCTTCGATTTTCGAGAAATCCGCGACCTGATCCAGAACTGCCCGCAGACCGGCCAACAAACGCAGGCGATTGCGGCGAAGTTGCGGATCAGGGTCGTTGACGATCACGCCTTCGAAGAAGGCGTCGAGCGGTGCGCGCAGCAGGGCCATGGCTTGCATGGCACCGGCGAAATCTTCCGCGGCCAGGCGGCGCGTCACATCGTTTCTGGCGGATGCCAGCACCATGGCGAGCGCGGCTTCCAGCGGCGGCGCCCCGTCCTGCCCGTCGAAGGCAGGCTCGAATGCGGCGCCGTCCTTCTTTTCCTCGATGCGCAGGATGTTCTGCGCGCGCTTGGCGGCGGCCAGCAGGTTGGCGCCGTTGTCGCTGTCGAGGAAGCCTCGCACCGCATCGGCGCGCGCCAGCAGGCGGTTCAGGTCGTCATCGGCGCCGGCGCTGAAGACAGCGGCCACGATGTCGTACCGCGCGCCCTCCGCGCGCAGCTGCACGCGGAGACGCTCGGCCAGGAAGTCGAGCAGGCCGGCCGCGAAGGCCGCGACCATCGGCGGATGCGCGCCGCCGGCGGCTGGCGTGAAGCCCGCCTTGAGGCGTTCGGTGGCGACCGCCATGCCGAATTCCGGCTGCGCGGTGCTGCCGGTGGCGGCCGGGTACAGGAAGAAGGCTTCGGCGAAGAGATCGGCCAGTGCCAGCCGCAGCCCATTCTCGCGCACGATGCGGATCACGCCGAGTGCCGCGCGCCGCAGCGCGAAAGGATCGCCGCTGCCGGTCGGGCGTTCATCGGCGGCGAAGAAGCCGACCAGCTGGTCGATCTTGTCGGCCAGCGCGATGCTTATCGCGATCGGCTCGGAGGGCACCGCATCCCCGGGGCCGAGCGGGCGGTAATGCGCGCCGATCGCTTCCGCGACACGGGCATCCTCGCCGCCGGCCAGTGCGTAGTAGCGGCCCATCACGCCCTGCAATTCCGGGAACTCGCCGACCATGCCGGAAGCGAGATCGGCCTTGGCGAGCTTCGCCGCGCGCGCCGCCAGCGCCGTATCGGCGCCGATCCGTGCCGCGATCAGCGCGGCCAGCTTCTCCAGCCGCGCCACGCGCAGGCCCTGGGTGCCGAGCCTGGCGTGGAACACGACGCTATCCAGCTTCGGCAGGAAATCCGCGAGCTGCTGCTGGCGGTCCTGGTCCCAGAAGAAGCGCGCATCGGACAGCCGGGCGCGCAGCACCCGCTCATTGCCGGCGGCGATGGCGGCGCCGCCATCGAAGGCGGTGATGTTCGCGGCCAGCGCGAAGCGGGGCGCCGCCTTGCCATCCGGGGTCACCAGCGTGAAATAACGCTGGTTCACCCGCATGGTGGTGCGCATCACCTCCGGCGGCAGATCCATGAAGGCGTCATCGATCTTCCCCAGCAGCGGCACCGGCCATTCGATTAGTCCCGCGACCTCGGTCACCAGCCCGCGATCGGGCATCACCGCGAAGCCCTCGGCGGCGGCGAGGCGGGCGATGCCTTCGTCCACCAGCCGCTCGCGTTCGGCGGCATCGACCAGCACGAAGCGTTCGCGCAGCGCGGCCGCGTAATCCGCGAAGCCGGTCACCGCGAAGGCGCCCGGCGCATGGATGCGGTGGCCCTCGGTCAGGTTGCCGCTGGCCAGGCCATGCGCATCATCCGTGCCATCGGCCAGGATGAAAGGAACCACGGCGCCGTCGAAGACGCAGAGGATGCGGCGCAGCGGCCGCACCCAGGCGAAGGGGCTCAGGCCCCAGCGCATGCTCTTCGGCCAGGCCAGCTTGCGGATCAGGGCCGGCAGCTTCGCCGCCAGGGCGGCCGCGGTCGGCACGGGTGGCCGGGCGCGGCGCAATATCCAGTAGCCGTTTTCCTCGGCCACCTCGTCGCGTGCCGCGCCATGCTTCTTCAGGAAGCCGGCCAACGCGGCTTCCGGCGCCGCGGTGCGCGGGCCGCGTTCCTCGATGGTGACGCCAGGGCTTTCGGCGATCAGACCGGTGACCTGCAGCGCGATGCGGCGCGGGCCCCAGAAGGCGCGGGCCTCGCCGCCTTCGATCAGGGCACCGAAGGCCTCCACGAAACCGGTGCGCAGATCCTCCGCCGCGCGCGCCTGCATGCGGGCGGGGATTTCCTCGGAGAAGAGTTCGAGCAGCAATTCAGCCATGGGCCGCACTCCCCGCGATCCAGGCCTCGCAGCAGCCCTTCGCCAGGGCGCGCACGCGCCCGATATAGGCGGCGCGCTCGGTCACGCTGATGGCGCCGCGGGCATCCAGCAGGTTGAAGCGGTGGCTCGCCTTGATGCAGTGGTCATAGGCCGGCAGCGCCAGGCCATGCGCCAGCAGCGCCTGGCATTCCTTCTCCGCATCCTCGAAATGGCGGAACAGCATCGCCGTATCGGCATACTCGAAATTATGGGCGCTGTACTCCCGCTCGGCGCGCAGGAAGACCTCGCCATAGCTCACGCCCTGGCCGTTGAAATCCAGGTCGTAG
>DASYDR010000111.1:0-23453 GCA_036499545.1 Roseomonas sp.
CTTCGAGCCGCTGACCCAGCTCGCCTGGCGGAATTCGGAGCTCGACTTCGCCTCCCTCGACGCGCTGCTCGGCTCGCTGGCGCTGCCGCCGCCGCAGACGGGGCTCGCCCGCGGCAATGACGCGACCGACCACATCACGCTGGAAGCGCTGTCGCGCGACCCGGACGTGCAGCGCCTGGCGGAGGGCCGGTCCCGCGTGCGGCTGCTGTGGGAAGCGTGCCAGGTGCCGGATTTCCGCAAGCTGGCGGATGACAGCCATATCAAGCTGACGGCGCAGATCTTCACCCACCTGGCGACCGCCGGCACGCTGCCGAAGGATTGGGTCGCGCAGTCGCTGGCCGGGCTCGGCCGCATCGACGGCGACCTCGACACGCTGATGGCGCGCCTCGCGTCGATCCGCGTCTGGTCCTACATCGCCGCGCGCGCCGACTGGGTGGCCGATGCCGGCGAGTTCCAGGCCGAGGCGCGGCGCGCCGAGGATGCCGTCTCCGACGCACTGCACGAGAGCCTGACCGCGCGCTTCGTCGATCGTCGCGCCGCGCATCTGATGCGCCGGCTGGACGACACGGCGGAAGAACTGCTGTCCGCCGTGACCCGCCGCGGCGAGGTGGTGGTCGAAGGCCATCATGTCGGCAAGGTGCTGGGCTTCGCCTTCGAGCCGGAGGCCGGCAGCGAGGATGAGGAGCAGCGCAAGCTGGTGCTGCGCGCCGCGCGCCGCGCGCTCTCGACCGAGATTCCGCGCCGCGTCACCGCGCTGGAGCAGGCCAAGGACGAAGCCTTCGCGCTCACCTCCGCCAATCGCATCACCTGGACCTATCACCCGGGCTTCAACACGCCGGTCGGCCTTGGCGACGCGGCCGAGATCGCACGGCTGCGCCCGGGCCCGGAAGCATCCAAGCCCCAGATCGAGGTGCTGCCGACCGAATTCCTGGACGGCGCCCAGCGCGAACGCATCCGCGTCCGTCTGGCTGCCTGGATCGAGAGCCATATCGGCCGGGAGCTCGGCGCCATCGCCAAGGTGGAAGCGAAGGCCGCCGAGGAAGGCGCGCTGCGCGGGCCGGCCTACCAGCTTCGCGAATCGCTCGGCCTGGCGCCGGGTGCCACCGAACGCGCGGTCGCGCCGGAACTGCGGCAGAAGCTGAAGGTGATCGGCGTGCGCGCCGGCCGCTACGCGCTCTATCTGCCGGAAGTGATGAAGCCGCGGCCGATGGCGCTGCGCGCCCAGCTCTGGGCCCTGCTGCGCAATATCGAGACGCCGTCGCTGCCGGGCGGTGGCCTGGTCGCCATCGCGCCGCCGGCCGATTGGCCGCCGGGCTTCGCCGAAGCGATGGGCTGGCTGCCGGCCGGATCGATGCTGCTGCGCCTGGACGTCGCGGAGCGCATCGCGGCCGAGATCGGCTTCCTGACCCGCCGTGCCCCGGCCATGCTGCCGGGCGACCTGGCCAGCCGGCTCGGGCTCAAGGCGGATGCGCTGCCGGCGGCCCTGGAAGCCATGGGCTTCCGCCTGCTGCCGGGCGGCGATCTGCCGGAGGGCCACCAGGGTCCGCCGACGCCCACCCGCATCGGGCTGCCGCGCAACGAGGCGCCGCATCAGCAGCGCGGCCCGCGGCGGCCGCAAGGTGGCCGGCCGCATGGCGAACACCGCGCCCAGGGCGACCGGCCCCAGGGGGAGCGTGGGGCGGGCGACCATCCGCCGGGGGACCGTCCGCGCGGCGATCGCCCGCAAGGCGAGCGGCGCGGCGAACGCCGGGATTGGCAGCAGCGGCGCGGCCCGCGGCCGGATCAGCCGCAGGCCCAGCCCACCGAAGGCGCGCCGCCGCCGATCGCCGCTGAAGCCGGGGCCGAAGGCGTGCCCGCGCCGGAAGCACGGCCCGAGGAGCAGCCCCGCCGCGAGCAGCCGCGCGACGACCGGCGCGACCAGCGCCAGGGCCAGCGCCCTGGCGGCGGCCAGTGGCAGGGCAAGCGCCCCGACCGGCCGCGGCAGGATGGCGACGGCCCGCGCCGCGACGACCGCGGCCCGCGCCGGCCGCGGGAGGAGCGCGTCTCGCTGCCGCCGATGCCCAAGGCCGACAGCCCCTTCGCGGTGCTCGCGAAGCTGCTGCGGAAGGACTGACACCCGGTGCGGAAGACCTGGATCTTCGGAACCGGGTATCCGCGCCCGCGACCGGGCACTCGCATCGGCCGCATGACCGGTCAGAGCGGCATGCGGCCGGCGTGAATGGCCACGGCGCCGGAGGGAACCGAGGATCGCGACTGGCAGCGCCTGGACAAATGGCTCTGGTGCGCGCGCCTGGCGAAGACCCGCGCCGATTGCGCGCGGATCATCGGCGCCGGCGCAGTCCGGGTGAACCGCCAGCCGACCGGGAAGCCGCATGCCCGGCTGCGCCCGGGCGACGTGCTGACCATCGCGCAGGGCCAGGGCGAAGGCGGGCGGGTGCGTATCTGGCGGATCGCGGCGCTGGCGGCGCGGCGTGGACCGCCGGCCGAGGCACGTACCCTGTATGAGGACCTCGGCGGCGCGGAGGAGCCATGATGCGCCGCACCTTGCCTCATCGTCGCGTCCGCGCCATCTAGCGGCCTCACCCATTCAGCAACCTGCCGCGCCGGCGAGGAGCATGCGTCCGTGACCTATGTCGTCACCGAGAACTGCATCAAGTGCAAGTTCATGGACTGCGTCGAGGTCTGTCCCGTGGACTGTTTCTACGTGGGTGAGAACTTCCTGGTCATCCACCCGGACGAATGCATCGATTGCGGCGTCTGCGAGCCCGAATGCCCGGCCGAAGCCATCGTGCCGGACAGTGACGACAAGGCGACGCCCTGGGTCGAGATCAACCGGGACTTCGCGGCACAATGGCCGAACATCACCCGCAAGGGGGAAGCGCCGGCCGATGCCGAGGAATGGAAGGACAAGCCCGACAAGAAGGCCCTCCTGAGCCCCAATCCCGGCACGCCCTGAGCCGCTTTTCCTCCCCGCGTGACGGGGGGCGAAATTTCTGCTATGTTTCAAAGGTATGGAGAGGGTGAGCCACGTTCCAGGCCCCGTTGAACGGGACCTGGGCCAGGAATCGGGACCCATGTCCTCGCCGCTTCGCGCGGCGGGGCACGCATGCCGCAGCATTGTGCCGTGGGGCGTTTCCCGGATCCGGGCGACACCCTGGCCGGCCACAAGGGCAGAGGCAGGAGTGGTTTCGCGATGAAGACTGCAAGCCGCGCCAAGACGGGCAGCAAGTCGGTCAGCAAGCCCACCGCGGCGAAGAAAGCCCCGGCGGCGACGGAGGCGGAACGCCGCAAGAAGGCGGCGCAGGCCAAGGCCAAATCCGTCACCCAGGCCAGGAAATCCTCTCCGGCGAAACCCAAGCCGGCAAAAGCCGCGGCCACCAGGCCGAAGGCGACGGCGAAACCCAAGGCAGCCGCCAGGCCCGTGAAAGCGGCCACCAGGGCGGCCAAGCCGGCCGCCAAGGCACCGGCCACCAGGCCAAAGGCGGCAGTGAAGCTGGCGCCGAAGGCCAGACCCGCGGCGACCAGGCCAGTGACCAAGGCCCCCGCCGCGAAACCGGCGCCGGCCGCCAAGGCCGCGCCGGCCCCAGTTGCCGCCACCAAGGTGGCCGCGCCCCGACCGCCCTCACCGGCGGCACAGGATGCGGCGCCCCAGGCGCCCAAGACCCCGGCGCAAAGCGCGCCGGTACCCGCCGTCACCGTCGAAGCGGTGCCGGCACCGAAACCTGCACCGGCCCTGGCGGCTCCCGCAGCCGCCGCCAGGCCCGCCATGACTGCCCCGGAGATCATGTCCCGTCCCAGCACCCCTGAGCGTCCGCCCATGGCGGCCGCGCCGTCCCAGCGCCCCGGTCTGCCGCAGCGCCCGCCCACCGGCGGGCCTGGCGGCTACACGCCCGCGCCCAAGCCGCCCGCGCGCCCGAAAGAGGACTTCAAGGCTGGCGACCATGTGGTCTACCCGACCCATGGCGTCGGCCAGGTCCAGGGCATCGAGACCATGGAAGCCGCCGGCTATTCCCTGCAGGTGATCGTGGTCACCTTCGAGGAGAACCGGATGACGCTGCGCGTCCCGGTCAACAAGGCGCCGACCGCGGGCCTCCGCAAGCTCGCCAGCGCCGACAATCTGAAGGAAGCGCTGGACACGCTCAAGGGCCGCGCCCGCATCAAGCGCACCATGTGGTCGCGCCGCGCCCAGGAATATGAGGCGAAGATCAATTCCGGCGACCTGGTGCAGATCGCCGAGGTGGTGCGCGACCTGCACCGCAACGCCGGCCAGCCCGACCAGTCGTTTTCCGAGCGCCAGATCTACGAGCAGGCGCTGGATCGCCTCGCTTCCGAAGTCGGTGCCATCGAGAAGACCGACAAGATGGCGACGATCGAACGCCTGCAGGTGCATCTGAAGAGCTGATCGCAGCGCGACTGTTGGCCTGCATCGACCCGTCCGCGTGTCTTACCGCGGGCGGGTTTTTTGTTGTCCGGACGATGACAGCCGCAATTTGTCCTGGCGCGTTCTTGACCGATGGCATTCGATGCAACCGGGGACCGGTCGCCACGTTCGCGATAGGCTCACCGGATCGATCCCAGGGAGGCTTCGTCATGCGCGTACCCGCCGCCGCCATGCTGGCTGCGCTTGTCACCACACCCGTCCTTGCCCAGGCGCCAGCCGCCGCGCCTGCTCCCGTGACCCGGGTGCGCACCGTGGCCGACCTGGCCGCGGTCTGCGACCCGAACTGGAGCGGCGTGTCGCGGCTGGAGGCGATCGCCTATTGCCAGGGCTTCCTGACCGGCGCCGGCCAGTTCCACACGCTGACGCATCCGGCCGGGTCCAGCGTGTCGCGGCCGGTCTATTGCGCGCCGTCGCCGGGACCTTCGGTCGCCGATGCCGCGGTCGCCTTCGCCGCCTGGGCGCGCCAGAACCCGCAATACAGCGGGGATCCCGCGGTGGACGGCCTGATGCGCTGGGCCGGCACCACCTACCCCTGCCCCACCCAGGGCGCCGCCGCGCCCGCCCGCGCGCCGCGCGCCGCACGCTGAGAGGGAGACGCATCATGATCATGCGCGCAACGCGCCTGGCGCTTCCGCTGGTGGCGGCCCTCGGCCTCTCGGCCTGCGCCGGGATGAACTACACCGAACAGCGCACCGCGACCGGCGCCCTGGGCGGCGCCGCGGTCGGCGGCCTCATCGGCTCCTTCAGCGGCGACACCGCCCTGGGCGCGCTGGTCGGTGCCGGCATCGGCGGCGCCGGCGGGTACCTCTATGACCAGTCGCAGCGCGATCACCGCGGCGGCTATCGTGGCGGCCGGCGCTACGACCATCGCCGCCACCGCTGATCCGGTGCTGATCCCGGCATGAAAAAACCCCCGGAGGTCGCCCTCCGGGGGTTTCGCTTTTCAGGTCCTGCCGGAGCGTCAGTTGCTCTGGCGCTGGCCCATCAGGGACAGCAGGAACTGGAAGATGTTGATGAAGTTCAGGTAGAGGCCCAGCGCGTCCATCACGCTGCGCTTGCCGGCTTCGGCCGTGCCTTCCGCATAGGCGTATTCGATGTAGTCGGCCTTGATGCGCTGGGTGTCGTAGGCGGTCAGCGCGACGAAGACGACCACGCCGATGACACTGATCGCGAACTGCAGCGCGGGCGACGCCAGGAAGATGTTGACGACGCCGGCGATCAGGATGCCGATCACGCCCATCATCATGATGCTGCCCATCCGCGTCAGGTCGGCCTTGGTCGTGTAGCCATAGAGGCTCACGGCCGCGAACATGCCGGCGCTGATGAAGAAGGTGCTGGCGATCGAGGTGCCGGTGTAGCGCAGGAAGATGTTGCTCATGCTCGCGCCCATCGCGGCCGCGAACACCCAGAACAGCGCCTGCACCGTGGTCTTCGACATCCGGTTGATGCCGAAGCTCAGCACCAGCACGAAGACGAGCGGGGAGAGCATCGCCGCCCAGCCGAGCAGCGTCGGCGACACCACCGCGTAGCCAGCGGCGTTGCGGCCAACCTGCCAGAACAACTGCTGAACCGCTTCCGACCGGGCGATGCCGAGCGCCACGATGCCGGTCAACAGCAGCCCAGATGCCATCCAGTTGAAGACGCGGAGCATGTAGGCGCGCAGCCCGGCATCGACGGCGGCCGCGTCGGCGGTCGCCGTACGACCCCAGCCGGGCGCACCCGTCGCATATCGATTGTCGGGTTGAAGGGCCATGAAAAGAGGGACTCCTCCCAAAGGGCGGTTACCGGGGAACCATTCCCCATCCGCTCCGGAATATGGACATTCGGTAATCCCTGTTCAACGGGATTCCAAGGTCCATCGGGTGACAAAGCATAACCTGAACGCCGTGCCGGCGTCCCGGGCTTTTGCATCGCCGGCAGATTGACAACTGGTAGCTCATTCGTTCCTGAGCAAGGGCGCCGGTCGCGCGCGCAATGCCAAGGCGGTGCCGGCGTAGCCGAAAGCCAGGGTCAGCGCGGTGCAGAAGGCGATGGTCATCGCCAGCGTCCCCGGCAGGAACACCCAGTCCGCCCGCATCACGAAGCGCACCACGCCCCAGGCCGCGGCGGTGCCGGCCGCCGCCGCGATCAGGCCGGCGGTCAGCCCGAGCAGCCCGAATTCCACCAGGAAAGCGTTGCGGATCTGCGCCCGGCTGGCGCCGATGGTCTTCAGCACCACCGCATCGCGGATGCGCCGCCGCTGCCCGGCGGCCACCGCGCCCGCCAGCACCAGCGCACCGGCCGCCAGCGTGACGCTGGCCGTGCCGGACAGCGCCGCGCCGATCTTGCCGAGCAGCGCCGCCACCGCGTCCAGCGCATCCCGCACCCGGATGCCGGAGACGTTCGGGAAAGCGTCGCTGATCGCGCGCAGCACCGCGCCTTCCTGCGCCACGTCGCCGCGGAGCGTCGCGATGTTGGTGTGCGGCGCCGCTTCCAGCAGCCCGGGCGAGGCGACGAAGACGAAATTGATGCCGAGCGCCCGCCACTGGATGTCGCGCAGGCTGGCGATGCGGAACTCGATGTCGCGGCCCAGCACGTTCAGCGTGATCGTGTCGCCGATCCCCACCCCCCAGCCGCGCGCCAGGTTGACGTCGAAGGAGATCAGCGGCGGCCCGGCATAGTCGGCCGGCCACCATTGCCCGGCGACGACGCGCGTGCCATCCGGCGGCACCGCCGCATAGGTCAGGCCGCGATCGCCGCGCAGCGCCCAGGCGCTGTCCTCCGTGGTGCGCACCTGGTCCACCGGCACGCCCTTCACCGCGGTGACGCGGGCCCGCAGGCTCGGCACCCGGCGCAGCTCGGCGACGCCGGGCAGGCCGCGGGCCAGGGTGTCGAAGGCCTGCGCCTGGTCGGACTGGATGTCGATGAAGTAGAAATTCGGTGCCACCGCCGGCATCTGGTCGCTGATCTGCCGGCGCAGATTGCCTTCGATCAGCGCGATGGCGGCCAGCGTGGTCAGCCCGATGCCGAGCGAGACCAGCATCAGCGGGGTCGGCGCGCCCGGCCGGTGCAGATTGGCGAGGCCGAGGCGCCAGATCGGATGCCCCGAGGTCCGGATGCGCCGGGCCACCGCCATCAGCGCACCGGCGCCGAGGCGGAACAGCACCAGCGTGCCGATCGCGCCGCCGACGAAGCCCAGCGCGAAGAGGCGGTTATCCGCGGTCGCGACCACCAGCGCCGCCAGCGCACCGGCCGCTGCCGCGACGGCGGCGAGCAGCCCCAGGCGCGGCCGCGCCGCGCTGGGCTGCACCGCGTCCCGGAACAGCGCCGCCCCCGGGATCTCCCGCGCGCGGCCGAGCGGCCACAGCGCGAAGGCGAGCGCGGTCAGCAGCCCATAGAGCGCCGCCATGCCGAGCGGGGCGAGATAGAGGCCGGGCCGCGGCGGCACCGGCAGCGCATCGGCGAGCAGGGAAGCGCCCACCCAGGTCAGCGCGAAGCCGCCCACCAGCCCGATCGCGATGCCGAGCACCGCCAGCGCCATCACCTGGATCAGATAGGTCGCGAAGATGGCGCCGGCCGGGGCACCCAGGCAGCGCAAGGTCGCGATGGTCCGCGCCCGCTGGTCCAGCCAGGCGCGCACGCCGGTCGCGACGCCGATGCCGCCGACCAGCAGCGCGGTCAACGAAGCGAGCGTCAGGAAGAAGGCCGCGCGGTCGAGGAAGCGGCTGACCCCGGGCGCCGCGTCGCCGGCGCCGCGGATCCGCCAGCCCTCGCCTGTGAAGGCGGTGCGCAGATCGGCGATGAACCGCGCCACATCGGCGCCTTCCGGCAGCCGGACCCGATAATCATAGGCGAAGAGGGAACCGGGCTGGATCAGCCGCGTCGCCGCCAGATCGGCGGACAGGATCATCGCCCGGGGGCCCAGGATGCTGGGCGCCGCGACCTTGTCCGGTTCCTGGGTGACGGCGCCGAGATAGCGGAAATGCGCCTCCCCGATCCGGACGGTATCGCCCGGCGCCAGGTTCAGCCGTTCCGCGACGGTCGGATCCAGCGCCACGCCGCCTTGCGCCAGCGGCTGCGCCGGATCGAGAACGAGGTCGCCATAGAGCGGGTAGCGGTCATCCACCGCCTTGAGTTCCACCAGCATGCGTTCGCCGGAAGGGGCGACCGCCATGGCGCGCATGCCGACCACCTCCGACAGCGTGCCGCCGCGCGCCGCGATCCAGGCGCGTGCCGCATCCGGCATCCGGCGCTGGGTGATGTGCACCTCCGCATCGCCGCCCAGGATGCGGGCGCCGTCGGCGACGAAGGCGGCATCGGTCGCGGCCCTGAGCGTGCCGACCGCGGCGATCGCGGCGACGCCGAGCGCCAGGCAGGTGAGCACGATGCGCAGGCCGCGCACGCCGCCGCGCAATTCGCGGCGCGCCAGCCGGGCGCCGAGTGCCAGGGATTGCAGCACCGGGTCAGCCCTCCCGCAGGCCGGCGAGGATCACCTCGCGCAGCAACAGGATCGGCGGGATCCATTGGTCGGGCAGGTTGTAGTTGCCGGCCGTGATGGTGACGGTGACGTCGAGCCGCGACAGCAGATAGAGCCGCTGGCCGCCATTGCCGATCGCGCCGGTCCAGGGTTCGGGGTGCGCCACCTCGCCCTGGCCGAACAGCCCGCGATACCATTGATAGCCGTAGCCGCGCCCGTCCGGCAGCGCCGCCTGCGGGCGCCGGGCGGCGTCGATCCAGGCCTCCGGCACCGCCTGGCGTCCGTCCCAGCGGCCGCCGCCGAGCATCATGCGGCCGATCCGGGCCAGATCGCGCGGCGCCATCCGCAGCCCGGAGGCGGCGGAGGGCACGCCATCCGGGCCGCGCGCCCAGCCGGTCGGGCCGATGCCGAGCGGGTCGAACAGGGCCGCGCGGGCGTAATCCGGCAGCGCCCGGCCGGTGCCCCGGGCGATCAGCGCGCCGAGCAGCGCGGTCGCGCCGCCGTTATAGCTCCAGCGTGTGCCAGGCTCCGCCACGATCGGGCGATCGAGGATGAAGCGGTAGCGGTCGGGCGCGCATTCCATCGCGATCTCGCTGTTGCGCGGATCGCTGTAGGGCAGCGTCTCGTCCCATTCGGTGCCGAGCGTCATGGTCAGCGTATGCGCGATCGTCCAGCGCGTCCGCGCCGGATCAGCGGCGAGGTCGGCGCAATCCGGGAACTGCGCCAGCAGCGGCGCCTCCGGCGGCGGCACCCGGCCTTCGGCCAGGGCGATGCCGTAGAGCAGGCCGACGATGCTCTTCGTCACCGAGCGCAGGTCGTGCAGGGTCTCCGGCCCGAAGGCGACGGCGCCGAGGTCGCGGCCCCAATCCTGGTCGCGGCCGGCAAAATAGCGTTCGAGGAAGATCCGGCCGCCGCGCTCCGCCACCACCCCGTGCAGGTTGGGCAGGTGGCCCTCGGCCCGCATGGCGTCGAGCCGGGCTGCGAGATCGGGCACGAACCCCGCATCGTCCGGACGGATGCCGGTCCAGGCGAAGGCCGGCCTGCTCATTGGGACGGCTCCGGCGGCTGGCCGCCCACGATCAGCCCATCCTCGATCCGGACCTGGCGGTCGCAGCGCTCGGCGAGGCTCGGATCATGGGTGATCAGCACCAGGGTGGTGCCGGCATCGCGCAGCGAGAACAGCAGGTCCATCACCTGGGCGCCGGTGGCCCGGTCCAGATTGCCGGTCGGCTCATCGGCCAGGATCAGCCGGGGGCCGGCCACCATGGCGCGGGCCAGCGCCACCCGCTGCTGTTCACCGCCCGAGAGCTGGCCGGGGTAATGCGCCAGGCGATGGCCGAGACCGACCCGGCGCAGCGCGTCCTCCGCGCGGGGGAAGGCATCGCGGCGGCCGGCGAATTCCAGCGGCACCGCCACATTCTCGAGCGCGCTCATCGTCGGGATGAGGTGGAAGGCCTGGAAGACGATGCCCACATGGTCGCGACGGAAGCGGGCCAGCGCATCCTCGTCCATGGCGGTGAGGTCCTGGCCGGCCACCGCCAGATCCCCGCCGGTCGGGCGTTCCAGCCCCGCCAGCAGCATGAGGAGCGATGTCTTGCCGGAGCCCGACGGACCCACGATGCCCACCGCTTCGCCCGCCGCGACCGCCAGCGACACCCCCTTCAGGATGGCCAGCCGCCCTTGCGCGGCCGGGACGCTGAAGGCGAGGTCGCGCGCCGCGACCAGCGGCGCGGCGGCGGGCAGCAGGCGCGCGCGCGCGTCCGGGATGGGTGCGTCCATGCTTCGCTTCGTTCGTGTTGGATTACCGAATGGATATGGGGCGCGGCGGGCGGCCTGCCAGTTCCTGGCCTGTTTCGCAGTGTTTCTCACGCTCGGCCTGATCCTGGCCAGCCCCGCCCGGGCCCAAGCGCCGGAGACCCGCCTGCTGATGCTGGGCGATTCCATCACCGCCGGCTATGGCCTGCCGCGCCGCGACCAGGCCCTGCCGGTGCGGCTGGAAGCGGCGCTCCGCGCCCAGGGCCGCGCCGTCCGGGTGATCGATGCCGGCGTTTCCGGCGACACCACCGCCGGCGGCCGGGCCCGGCTGGCCTGGGCGCTGGCGGAGCGGCCGGATGCGGTGATCGTGGCGCTCGGCGGCAATGACGGGCTGCGCGGGCTCGATCCCCGGGCGACGGCGCAGAACCTCGGCGCGATCCTGGACGGGCTGGCCGAACGGCGGCTGCCGACCCTCTTCGCCGGCATGCTGGCGCCGCCCAACCTCGGTGCCGATTACGGGCGGGACTTCACGGCGGCCTTCACCGCGACCGCGGCCGCCCATCCCGACGTCATCTTCTATCCCTTCCTGCTGGATGGCGTGGCCGGGGATCCGGCGCTCAACCAGGCGGATCGTATTCACCCAAATGACCGTGGCGTGGAGGAGCTGGTTCGTCGCATGCTTTCCATCGTCGATTCGCTGCTTGACCGCGCCCGCCCCGCCACCGGGGGCTGACGCGGCTCAGACTTCGCGGAGGGCTCGTAGATGCGCCTGTTCGTCGCCCTCGCCTTTCCTGGTCTGGTGTCCGCCCAGCTCTCCGGCCTGATCGGCGGCATCCAGGGCGCCCGCTGGGTGGCGCCCGAGAATTACCACCTGACGCTCCGCTTCATCGGCGAGGTGGAGCCCTGGCAGGCCGAGGAGGTGGACGAGGCGCTCGCCGCCATCCGCGCCCGGCCCTTCGACCTGTCGCTGAAAGGGGTCGGGCTGTTCGAGAAGGGCGGCCGGGTCACCGCGCTATGGGCCGGGGTCGAGCGCAGCGACAGCCTGGCGCATCTGCAGGCGAAGGTGGAGACGGCGCTGCAGCGGGTCGGGCTGGAGCCGGAGCGCCGCCGCTTCGCCCCGCATGTGACCCTGGCGCGGACCGAACGCGCCGCGCCGGACAAGCTGATCGCCTTCGTCCAGGCCCATAACCTGTTCCGGGCTCCGCCGGTGACGGTGGAGCACTTCACCCTGTTCTCCTCCAAGCTCGGCAAGGAACAGGCGGTCTACGTGCCGGAAGTGGAGTATGAGTTGGCGTAGATCTGACCTCAAACGCCGGCGCGGCCTCCGGCCGCTTGGCTTTCGCGCGGTCGGCGGGGCATTGGCGGGCAAGGTCGGTCGCGCGCGGGCCGCATTCGCGGCCTCGGCCAGCATCGGCTACCGCCTCGCAGCCCGGCCTTACCGGTAGCGGCCTGCGGCCGCGGTGGCAGCCACGGGAGGCTGAGGCTGGGCACGCCCAGTTGCGCAACCTTCCCATACGCGGCATAGCGTCGATCCGCCCATGATCAAACTGCGCGCCCGCATCGCGAAGATCTTCGCCGTCCTGCTGCTGGCGCAGGCGATGGTGGCGCCCGCGCTGTGCCTGGCGCATGCGGCCGCGATGCTGGCGGCCAGCAATGGCCATAGCATCGAGATCTGCGGCCCCGACGGTCTGCGCAGCATCCAGGTCGACGACAACAACCAGCCGCAGGCGCCCGACCTCGCGATGCAGGGCGGCTTCTGCGTCGCCTGCCATGCGCTGCCCCAGGGGCTGACGCCGCCGGCGCCGGTCCTGGCGATGCCCGGCTGGGTGCTGGTCGCGGTGGCGGCGCCCGTGCGCAGCCTCACCGCCGTCCCGCCGCCGATCCGCGGTCCGCCGCTCGGCGCCCAGGCACCACCACAGCTTTCCTGACGTCCCGCGCGGTCGCGCGGGGCTCGATCCCGCCCGCCGTTCCGACGATCAGGAAAGTGACCTGCCATGCTTCCCCGCCTCCACGCGCGCGCCCTGCTGGGCGCGGCGCTGCTCGCGCCCGGCTTCGCCCTGGCGCAGGGCGCCGCCGACGCGCCGCCCATCCAGTTGCCCCCGATCAGCGTCACCGCGGTCCCCATGCCGCTGGCCGTCCCGGACAATGCCGAAGCCGCGGAACTCGCGCGGCGCAACCCCGGCAACGTCACCATCGTCCCCGCCGACAGCTATCGCGACCAAGCCGGCGCCACCACGCTGCACGACGCCCTGGCCTTCACGCCCGGCGTCTTCGCGCCGCCCAAATGGGGCCAGGACACCAGGCTGTCGATCCGCGGCTCCGGCCTCGCGCGGAATGTCCATCTGCGCGGCGTCCGGCTGCTGCAGGACGGCATCCCGGTCAACCAGGCCGATGGCAGCGGCGATTTCCAGGAACTCGACCCGCTGACCTTCCAGCGGCTGGAAGTGTTGCGCGGGGCCAATGCCTTCATGCTCGGCGCCAACGCGCTGGGCGGCGCGATCAACGTCGTGACCCAGACCGGCCGCAGCGCGCCGGGTGGCCTGCTGCGCTTCGAATTCGGCGCCGACGGCTTCGCGCAGTGGCAGGCCACCTATGGCGCCGCGAGCGGGCCCTTCGATGCCTGGTTCAGCTATACCGGCCTGACCAATGACGGCTATCGCGACCATTCGGCCGGGCGCAGCACGCGCTTCAACGCCAATGCCGGCTATCGCTGGAACGACCAGCTCGAAACCCGGGTCTACGTCACCTACAACAACATCTACCAGCAGATCCCGGGCAGCGTATCCCGCGCCGCCGCCCTCAATGCGCCGCGCCAGGCGGCGGCGGCCAACCTCGCCGGCAACTACCAGCGCGACATCGAAAGCCTGCGCCTGGGCAGCCGCACCGCCTGGCGGCCGATGGAGGGCGTGCTGGTCGAAGGCGGCCTTAGCCTGGTCCGGCGCGAGTTGGACCACCCGATCTTCCAGTACATCGACCAGCGCACCGACGACGTGAACCTCTTCCTGCGCGCGACGCTGGAAGGCCGCATCCTCGGCCTCGAGAACCGGCTGGTGCTCGGCGGCGATTTCGCGACCGGCAGCACGGAAAGCAACCGCTTCCTGAACCTCAACGGCCATGCCGCCGCGACCCGGACCGCAAGCTCGCTCGACCGTGCCCGCACCGGCGATCTCTATCTGGAGAACACGCTTCGGGTCACCGACAGCCTGGCCCTGATCGCCGGGCTGCAGGCGGGCGAAGCCTTTCGCGGCAGCCGCGACCGGCTGCTGACCGACACCGACGGCACCCCCGACGACAGCGGCAGCGGCCGCTGGCAATGGGTGAACCCGCGCATCGGCCTGCTCTGGGACGCCACGGCGACCACGCAGGTCTTCGCCAACCTGTCCTGGAGCACGGAGCCGCCGAGCCTGATGGATCTGATGCCGCTCACGGTGGTCGGCGGCTTCGACCGCCTGAAGGCGCAGCGGGCGACGACGCTCGAGCTCGGCACCCGCGGCAGCATCGGCGATTTCCGCTTCGAGGCGGCGGTGTACCGCGCCTGGCTGCGCGACGAGATCCAGCTGATCAGCACCGGGCCTTCCACCTCGCTCGCGCTGAACACCGACCGTACCATCCATCAGGGCGTGGAGCTCGGCGTCGACTGGACCGCGGCGCGCGATGCGCTGGCGCCGGGCGACAGCGTGACCCTGCGCGGCGCCTATACCTTCAGCGACTACCGCTTCGATGGCGACGCGGTCTATGGCCGCAACCAGCTGCCCGGCGCGCCGCGGCACCTGCTGCGCGCCGAGCTGCGCTACGCGCATCCGGCCGGCGGCTGGATCGCGCCCAATGTCGAATGGGTGCCGCAGGCCTTCTATGTCGACAACGCGAACACCACGCGCACCGATTCCTACGCGCTGCTCGGGCTGCGCGCGGGCTGGAATTTCGACCGCGGCATCAGCGTCTTCGTCGATGCCCGCAACCTGACGGACAGGCGCTACATCGCCAGCGCCAGCGTGGCGCCCACCGCCACCGCCGCGTCGCTGCTGTTCGAACCGGGCTTCGGACGCTCCGTCTATGCCGGCATGCAATTCACTTTTTAAGCGTCCGATGATCGAAGGGAATGGAATCATGAAGCGCTTCCTGCTTCCGCTCGCCGCGCTGGCCCTGTCGCTGCCGGCCGCCGCGCATGTGACGCTCGACCCGCCACAGGCCGTGGCGGGCGGCTATCTCCGGGCCGCCTTCCGCGTGCCGCATGGCTGCGACGGCGCCGCGACCGAAAGCCTGACGGTCAGCCTGCCGGAGGGCGTCGCCACCGCCCGGCCGATGCCGAAGCCCGGCTGGCGGCTGACCATCACCCGCGCGCCGCTCGACCCGCCGGTCGATAATGGCCATGGCCGGTTGATCCACGAACGGGTGGTGAGCATCACCTGGGCCGGCGGCCCATTGCCGGATGAGGAATATGACGAGTTCGTCGTCATGTTCCGCGTGCCGGGGCCCGGTGGCGAGGTGCTGCACCTGCCGGCGGTGCAGCAGTGCAGCGGCGGCGCCACCGCATCCTGGACCGAGATCCCGGAGCCTGGCCGCCGCATCACCGACTACCACCACCCCGCGCCCAGCCTTCGCGTCACCCCGCCGCGCATCCCCGGGAGCAACTGATATGCGCCACGCCCGTCACGCCGCCCTGCTGGCGGCCCTGGTCCTGACCGCGCCGCCGCTGGCCCGTGCCTGCGATCCGGAGGAGCTGAACCAGCAGCTCACCGCCGTCTGCCGCGCGGCACTCGCCCCCGCCGCCGCCTGGATCGGCGCCTTGCACGCCCGGGCGACGGCGGCCGAGCGCGGTGCGATCGATGCCGCGCTGGGCAGCGCCAATGAGGCCTGCGACACCGGTGACCCGACCGCCGGCGCCCGCGAAGCCGCGCGCCTGGCGCGGCTGGCCGGCCGCATCGAAGCACGCCTCGGTGAGACCGCGCCGATCTGGCCCGAACGCCTTGCCGCCCGCTGAGCCCTGACCGAGGATCACGCCATGACCCCGACCCGCCGCACCCTCCTTGCCGCCGCCATTGCCCTGCTGGCCGCGCTGCCCGCCGCCGCGCAGGACTACCGCGCCGGCGACATCATCGTCAGCCAGGGCTGGTCGCGCGCCGCCGGCGCCAATGCCACGGGCGGCGCCTTCCTGACCATCCGCAACACCGGCACCGCGCCGGACCGACTGGTCGCCGCCAGTTCCCCCATCGCGCGGCGGGTGGAGCTGCACATCATGTCCATGGATGGCGACGTGATGCGGATGCGGCCGGTCGACGCCGTGGAGCTGCCGGCCGGCGCCACCGTGCAACTCGCGCCCGGCGGCCTGCACATCATGATGATCGGCCTGACCCAGGCGCTGGAGCAGGGCGGCACCGCGCCGCTGACGCTGCGCTTCGAACGCGCGGGGGAGGTTCAAGTGCAACTGGCGGTCCAGGCCGCCGGCGCCCGCGGTCCGCAGCACGCGCATTGACCCGTCGCCTCGATCCCATCGTCGTGCTGACCGGGGCCGGCATCAGCCGGGAATCCGGGCTTGCCACCTTCCGCGACGCGGAGGGGATCTGGGCACGGGTCAGGATCGAGGATGTCGCGACGCCGGACGCCTTCGCGCGCGATCCGGCGCAGGTGCACGCCTTCTACAACACCCGCCGCGCCCAGCTGCGCGATCCCGCCGTCATCCCCAATGCCGCGCACCGGGCGCTGGCGGAGCTGGAGCGGCGCTGGCCGGCGGATGTCCTCATCGTCACCCAGAATGTCGACGACCTGCACGCCCGCGCCGGGTCGCGGCGGCTGCTGCAGATGCATGGCGCGCTCACCCGCGCCCGCTGCCTGCACTGCGCCGCGGTGATGGATTGGGCGGAGGATCTCTCCACCGTCACCACCTGCCCGCGCTGCGGCACCACCGGCGGCCTGCGCCCGGACATCGTCTGGTTCGGGGAGATGCCGATGCATATGGATGCGATCGAGGCGGCGCTCGGCGATTGCGGGCTGTTCCTGTCGATCGGCACCTCCGGCAATGTCTATCCTGCCGCCGGCTTCGTCGCCGAGGTGCGCGGCCATGCGCGGACGGTGGAGCTGAACCTGGAGCCGAGCCAGGGCAGCGCCCTGTTCGACGAAGCGATCCACGGGCCGGCGACCGGGATCGTGCCGGCCTATGTGGCGCGGCTGCTCAAGGCTGCCGGGGTGTGATGGCGGCAGGCCTGGTCCAGGCGGCGAGCAGCCAGGCGGAGAAGACCCCGGCCAGGGCGCCGACCAGGATCAGAGCGAGGTCCGGATTGAGCTTCGGCGGCGCGAAGAGTCCGGTGACATTGGTCAGCCGCGGCGCCGCCACCATCCAGAGCGCGCTTGCCACCGCCGCCGGCAGGCGCAGCGGCGCGCCGTGGCGGCGCAGGACCGGCAACAGCGCCAGGGTGATCGGCGCGGCGAATATCGCGCCGTAGATCAGGCCGAATGCCAGGTAGATGTGCCAGTAGCGGCCAAAATCATGCCCCAGCGGCAGCGCGGCCGCAGGCAGCATGGCGACGGTGCCGAAGGCGGCGGCAAGAATGGTGAGCACCAGGCCACGGCCGAGCAGGCCGGGCCAGGATGGTGGTTCGGCGGCCATGCCTACCGCGCCGTCTTCTCGATGTTCCAGAACACCATGACCGGCGCGGCCAGCATGCCATGGACATTGCTGCGCCGGGCATAGGGCTGGTCCACCTGGCCGAGCACCCGATAGGGCTGCACTTCCGCCAGCCGCCGATGCAGCGCTTCGAGCAGCCGCGCGCGATCCGGCCCTTCCGGCGCGTCGAGGAAGGCGTTGCGCAGCCGCTCCGCCTCCTCGTCGCAGGGCCAGCCTGACCAGTTGCGGCCGTCGCAGGACATATTGGTCCCGATATTGGTCAGCGGGTGCTGCATGGTCGCGCCGGAAGCGAAGGTGACGAAGAGGTTCCAGCCGCCCTGGTCCGGCGGGTCACGCCGTGGCTGACGGGTGATGACCGTGCCCCAGTCATTGACCTGCAGGTCGATGTTCATGCCGATGCGCTGCAGGTTCTGCGCCACCACCTCCGCCATGCGGCCAATCGGCGGGATGTCGGTGCTGGTGATGAAGACGATGCGCTCACCATTATAGCCGGCCTCCCGCAGCAATTGCCGCGCGCGGTCGAGGTTCGGGCGGGCATAGGCCTCGCTGCCCGCTTCGGTGCCGAAGGGCGTGCCACAGACGAAATAGGCTTCGCAGCGCCGCCACCAGCGTTCATCGCCCCAGCCGCCGGCCATCGCCTCCGCCTGGTCGGTCGCATAGGCCAGCGCGAGACGGGCGCGCGGATCGTTGAAGGGCGGGAACAGCGCGTTGGGCCGCAGCATCGCCTGGGTGCTGATGCTGTTCAGCCGTTCCACCTGGATGTCGCGCCGCCGCGCCAGCACCGGCACCAGGTCGAGCGCCGGCTGTTCCCAGATATCGATCTCGCCGGTCTGCAGCGCCGCCGCCGCGGTCGCGGGATCGGGCATGATCTGCCATTCGACGCGGTCGACGCGCGCCACGCGGCCGCCGGCCAGGCCATCCGCCGGCTCCGAGCGCGGCACATAATCCGGGTTGCGGTCATAGACGACGCGCTGGCCGGACAGCCACAGGTCGCGGTTGAAGCGGAAGGGGCCGGAGCCGATCGTGGTGGTGATCGGCCGCGACGGGTCGGTTTCCGCATCCTCGGCCCGCATGATCACCGGGATCTGCCCGACCGCGGAGCCGAGCGCATAGGGGACGAAGCCGTGCGGGCGCGACAGCCGCATCTCGAAGTTGCGGGCATCGACCGGCTCCAGCGCGGCGACGCGGGCGCCGAGATGGCTGCCGACCACGTCGCGCGCCATCCAGCGGCGCAGGCTGGCGATGACATCGCGGCTGGTCACCGGCTGCCCATCATGGAAGCGCAGGCCGTCGCGAAGTGTGAAGCGCCAGACCAGCCCGTCCGGGCTCGTCGTATAGCTTTCCACCATCTGCGGCTGCGGGCGCAGCTGGCTGTCCCAGGCGAACAGCGATTCGTAGATCATCAGCCCGTGCATGCGGGTGATGACGACCGAGACCGCGACCGGATCGAGGGTGCGCAGATCGGCATGCGGCGCCACGCGCAACACGCGCTCCGGTGGCAGCGCGCCTTGGGCGGCGGCTTCCCCCAGCGCCAAAGGCAGGGTGGCGAGGCCGGCGAGGACCAGACGGCGGAAGGACAAGCGCATGGACGAACTCCCGGCCCGGAGCCTGCCGCCCCTGCCTTATGATTGGACGCGCGCGAACTCCAGCACGCGGCTGCGATTGCTGACAAGGCATAGCCGGTCGGGCGCGCGGAGCCAGAGGCAGGCGCGCCCCGGCCAGGGCGCGCTGCCGACCGGCATCAGCGCCCGCGTCGCATCCAGCGGCCTCAGCGCCACGCGGCGATGCAGCGGCCCCGCGCCATAGGCCGCCTGCAGGCCGCCATCGGCCACGGCTTCCAGCACGAGCGAAGCATGCTGCGCCTCGGCGCGCCAGGTGCCGGCGAAGCCTGGCGACAAACCCGCATCGGCAGCCACCGGCAGGAAGCGCCGCGGCGCATGACCGATCTCACCGGCGATGCCGGCACCGTCGCGGCGCAGGCGGATCGGCAGATAGGGCGAGAGGGAGACCGCGTCGCCCGGCGCCTCGCCATGGAACAGCGCCTCCCGCGCGCCGAGGAAGGTCAGCAGCCCGCCGCGATGCTCGATCCAGGCGGGGCCTTTCGCTTCGACGAAGTAGCCATCCGGCAGCAGGTCCGGCGCCGGAAGCGGCAGGGCCGCGCCGAGTAACGCCGCCATGACGCGGAGCGCGCCGCCGTAAGGCTCCGTCTCCTCCCGGTTCGAGACCAGGATGACGCCGGCGCCGAGGCCGGGCTCGATCAGGACATGGTTCTTGAAGCCGGGCAGGTGCCCGCCATGCCCGACCAGGCGATGGCCGCCGAGTTCCGACAGCGCGAGGCCGAGGCCATAGCCGGCCGGCCGGCCATCCGCCAGCGTGACCGGGGTCGCGAGCCGCGCCAGGACATCGCCCGCCGGCCCGTCGCCGCGCAGCAGCGCGCCGAGCCAGGCGGCGAGATCCCGGGCGCTGCCGCAGAGGGCGCCGGACGCCGAGAGCGCCATGCCATAGGCGCCGGTGCGCCAGGGCGCCGCCGGCCCGGATCGCCAATAGCCGTCGGCCAGGCCCGGCAGCGGCTGGTCCCAGGCGCCGGGGAAACGGAAGCCGGTGCCGAGCGCCGCGTTCAGCGCCCCTTCCACCCAGGCACCGAACACCGCGCCGCGCGCGGCCAGTGCCTGTTCCGCGATACGATAGCCGGTATTGCTGTAGGAGACCTCGCGGCCCGGCGGATTGTCGAGGCCGGGCAGCGCGGCGGTGAACGCATCGAGCGCCGCCGCGTCCAGCGCCGCGGTCTGCGGCACGCCGCAGAGCACATAGCTCTGCATCAGGTCCGGGATGCCGCCGGTCATGGACAGCGCGCGGAACACCGGCACCGCGGCGATGGCGTCCGGCAGGCCGGGCAGCAAGCTGCCGAGCGGCGCCGCCGGATCGACGCCTTGCATCAGCACGAAGGCGCTGAAGACATGCTTGGTGAGGGAGGCGAAGCGGGTTGGCGTGGCGGCGCCGAAGGGAATGCCATGCGCCAGGCTGGCGAGGCCGGAAGCGGCTTCCGCGCGGATGCCGCCGCGGTCGAAGACCAGCACCGCGCCGCCAGGGGCGGCTTCGCCGGACCGCGCCCATTCGGCGGTGACGGCCGCCGCCGCCGCGGCCGCGGCTTGCCAGTTCAGCCCCATCAGCCTTCGCGCTCCAGGCGTTCGATCTCGGCGTCGGAGAAGCCGAAATGATGGCCGATCTCGTGGATCAACACGTTGCGGACCAGCCGGAACAGGTCTTCCTCGGTCTCGATCCATTCCAGCAGGATGGGCTCGCGGTAGAGCAGCACCGTGTCGGGCAGCATCGGCACATCGGCGCTGCTCTTCTCGGTCAGCGGCACGCCGCGGTAGAGGCCGGTCAGCTCCCAAGGGCTGTCGAGGCCCATCTCCCGCACCGTCTCGTCGTCCGGCACGTCCTCGACCAGGATGGCGATGCCCTGCACCAGGCGGCGCAGCTCGGCCGGGATGGCGCCGAGCGCCGTCTCCGCCATATCCAGGATGTCTTCGGTGGTGGGCGGCGTGCCGTGGCGCATACCCGGCAGATGGGACGCGCCGGCGGGCGCGGTCAAGGGAGGTCGGCATGGTGCGGAAGCTGGATGATGCGGCCAGGGCGGGGCTGGCGGCGGCGCTGCCGGAATGGCGGCTGGTCGAAGGGCGCGACGCCATCGCGCGCGGCTTCCGCTTCCGGAATTTCTCCGAAGCCTGGGGCTTCATGGCGCGGGTCGCGCTGCTGGCCGAGGCGCAGGATCACCACCCGGAATGGACGAATGTCTGGAACCGCGTCGATATCCTGCTGAGCACGCATGACGCGGGCGGGCTGACGGAACGCGACGTGCGGCTGGCCAGGGCGATCGATGCACTGACCTGACCGATCAGCGGCGGGTCAGATCGAGAGGGCGGCCTGCAGCAGCGCTTCTTCGACAGCTTCGGCGGCCGGGGGCAGGCTGGTGTGCAGGGCGGCGCCGAGCGCGGCCGCCGCGACCGCGGCGCCAAGCCCACAGCCTTCCGCCGAAGCCAGGAACGGCGCGAGCAGGGGAAGAACATTGGTGATCAGCATATGGGATCGGGTCCGGAATTCCATCGTTTATGATGGTGGAATTTTGCAATTCCACCGAACTCTTCTATAAAGTCGATACGACAGTACGACGTCAAGACGTGCTTACGGAAAAACGCAGCAGCCACGCGCAATGGCGGCCCCTGCTCTCCGCAAATCTCGTATTGCAATGCGGTTAGCTGATTTTTACGGTGCGGCCCGTCGTGATCGCCCAAGCGGAGGGGCGCGCCCATGCCGGCGCAATGTTCGATGACCTGTTGGTGCCGCATGCGCCGCCGCTGTCCCGCAGCCTGACACCGGCACCGCCCGCGGCGCCCGGCCCCATCCCGCTTCGCTTTCCCTTTTCCGCCCCGGATCATCCGCATGTCTTCCGCTGCCGCCCATCTGGAGGGCCATCCCCTGATGCCGCGTGAAACCGCGCCGGCGCCGGAAACGGCGACACGGCCGCACCCGCCGGCGGTCCGCCTCGACGCTGTCTCGAAGCGGTTTCACGGCGCCGCGCAGCCGGCGCTGGACGGCGTGTCGCTCACCGTCGCGCCGGGCGAGGTGTTCGGTATCGTCGGCCGCTCCGGCGCCGGCAAATCCACGCTGATCCGCTGCGTGAACCTGCTGGAGCGTCCCGATGCCGGCAGCGTCGAGGTGGAAGGCGCCCTGCTGACCAGCCTCGACGAAGCCGGGCTGCGGGCCGCGCGGCGGCGCATCGGCATGGTGTTCCAGCACTTCAACCTGCTCTCCTCCCGCACCGTGGCGGAGAACATCGCCTTTCCGCTGGAGATCGCCGGGCTCGCCACCGCCGCGCGCCGCGCCCGGGTGGAAGCGCTGCTGCCGCTGGTGGGCCTCGCGGAGAAGCGGGACGCCTATCCGACGCAGCTTTCCGGCGGGCAGAAGCAGCGCGTCGGCATCGCCCGGGCGCTGGCTTCCGACCCCGGCCTGCTGCTCTGCGACGAAGCCACCTCCGCCCTCGACCCCGAGACCACGACCGAGATCCTGGCGCTGCTCGGCGACCTGCGCACGCGGCTGAACCTGACCATCCTGCTGATCACGCATGAGATGGCGGTGGTGAAGGCGCTCTGCGACCGCGTCGCGGTGCTGGAGGCCGGGCGCGTCATCGAGCAGGGCCGGGTCTTCGATGTCTTCACCGCGCCCAAGGCCGCGGCCACGCGGCGCTTCGTGGCGGAAGTGATCGGCACCGCGGTGCCGGCGGCGACGCTCGGCGCCCTGCCGCCGGCCGGCCCAGACGAGATGCGCCGGCTGCTGCGCGTGCTGTTCACCGGCACCGCCGCGACGCGGGCGGTGGTGAGCGAGGCGAGCCGGCGCTTCGGCATCGATCTCAACATCGTCTCCGGCCGTATCGACGCCATCGGCCAATCGCCCTTCGGCATCCTGGCGCTGGCCGCCTATGGCGCGCCGGCGGCGGTCGAGGCCGCGATCGCCTGGATGCGCGGCCTCGGCCTCGGCGTCGAGGATCTCGTGGCGGAGGAGGCCTGACCATGCTGCCCTGGCTCACCCCCAGCCTGCAGGACCTGCTGATCGAAGCCGCCTGGCAGACCGCGGCGATGGTCGGCGGCGCCACCGCCATAGCGCTGCTGGCCGGCCTGCCGATCGCGCTGCTGCTGCATGTCACGGCGGGCGACGGGCTCAGCCCCAGGCCATTGCTGAACCGGCCGCTCGCCCTCATCGTCAATGCGGTGCGTTCGACGCCCTTCATCATCCTGATGGTGGCGATCGTGCCCTTCACGCGGCTGGTCGCCGGCACCTCGATCGGCACCGGCGCGGCGATCGTGCCGCTGGCGCTGGCCGCCACCGCCTTCATCGCGCGCCTGTTCGAGAATGCGCTGCGCGAGGTGGATCGCGGCGTGATCGAAGCGGCCCGCGCCATGGGCGCCACGCGCACCCAGATCGTGCTGAAGGTGCTGGTGCCGGAAGCCATGCCGGGGCTGATCGCCGCGGTCACCGTCACCCTGGTCTCGCTGGTCGGCTATTCGGCCATGGCCGGCGCGGTCGGCGGCGGCGGGCTCGGCGACCTCGGCATCCGCTTCGGCTACCAGCGCTTCATGCCGGAGGTGATGGCGACCGTCGTCGTGTTGCTGATCCTCCTT
>DASYDR010000112.1:0-18407 GCA_036499545.1 Roseomonas sp.
CGTCACCGTACCGGTGCCGCCCGCTCCGGCGCCAATGGCATCGAGCGGTCCGGCGCTGCTGGCCTTGCCGCCCTGGGCGATCGTGAGCGTACCGGTGCCGGCGATGCCGACCTGGATTTGCGCCGAAGACGCGAGGGCCGCGCCGGCGCCGGTCACGGTGATCGTGCCGTTGCCGCCGGTTTCGACACCGATGCCGATACCCTGCACGGCGGTGACCTGGCCCGAATCCGTGATCGTCAGGGTGCCGGTACCGTAGACGCCGATCTGCAGCCCGCCGAGATTGGTCCAGGTCGAACCGGGGCCGGTGACCGTGACCGTTCCCGTTCCGCCCGGACCCTGGCCGACAAAGCTCGCCCCCGCCGGATTGTCGATCTGAAGCTGGGCGCCGGCATCGATGACGAGGATGGCGGTGCCGCCCGGGTCCTGCGGGGTGTCGAGGCCGCCGGCGAGATACAGGCTGTCTTCGATCTCCAGGAACGCGGTTGGGCCAGTGACCAGCACATCGGCGACCATTCCCGTGAAAGGGGAGACATAGGTACTGCCACCATAGCCGGTCGGGCCCACGATGGCAGTCGTGCCACCTACGATGATCGTCTGAGCCCAGGCGGAAGCGGGCGGCAGGCCGACGAGGGCAAGCGCCAAGCCGGCCAGCACGGTCGAGCTGCGCGAGGTGTTCCGGAAGCCCGGAACGGGTCTCGGGCGAGAAGCGCCAATTTGAAGGCTATTTTTCATTTGCGACTCCTCAGCATGGCTTCCCTGAGAGGATGTACCCCCGCGCTGCATCATTGCGCGACATAATCGCGTTCAACAAAGCATAATCAGGTCGAATTTGTGCTTATCGTCTCGCCGCTGGGATTCATGAACAGTATCGCGCGATATTTCATCTCAAATTTCGACCCGCGATAGACGGCGTCCCCAGGCCACCCAATGACTGGGCCCGGGATAAGGCTGGACCATCGTTTGTTGGGGCCCGAGCCGGTGCAGGATGTATTCGAGAGCGACGCGGCCCGGCCCTTGGGATGGTTTCCGCCGCCTGGCCAGGCGCGCCGGGATCGGGACGGGGATGACGGGCTTTACCCGGCGTTTCTCTCGCGGTTCAGCCGTTCCAGCAGCAGCGCCAGGACGGCCGCTTCCTCCGGCTGCAGTGTCTCCAGCTTCTCGCGAAGCTGGGTCCGGGCCTGCTCCTCCTCCATCCCGAGCGCGAAGCCGCCATCGAGGTAGCTGTCGAGGATCGCCGGATGCACATAGCATTTGCGGCAGATCGTCGGCGTGTTGCCGAGCCGCGCCGCCACGCGTTCGATCGCCGCCTTGATGTTGCGCTTGGCGCCGGCCTGGCTGTCGAAGCGGCGGACCTCGTCCAGCGCCAGGGCCGCCAGCACCGTGCCCGCCCAGGTGCGGAAATCCTTGGCGGTGATCTCGCGCCCGGTGATCTCCCGCAGGTAGGCGTTCACGTCGCTGGAGGAGACGTCGTTCAGCGAGCCATCCGCTTCGCGGTACTGGAACAGCTCCTGCCCCGGCAGTTCCTGGCAGGAACGGATGACGCGTGCGACGCGGCGATCCTGCAGCCGCAGCTGCCAAGTCTTGCCGCCCTTGCCCTTGAAGGTGAAGCGCAACTCGGCACCGTCAACCGTGACATGGCGGCTGCGCAGCGTGGTCAGGCCGTAGCTGCGGTTCTGCCGCGCGTAATCCTCGTTGCCGACGCGGATCAGGGTCGTCTCGAGCAGGTGGACGATGGCTGCCAGCACCTTCTCCCGCGGCAGCCCCGGCTTGGCCATGTCCGCCGTGACACGCGCGCGCACAGCCGGCAGGGCATGCGCGAATTCGATCATATGGTCGTATTTCGCGGCATCGCGCAGCTCGCGCCAGCGCGCATGGTAGCGATACTGCTTGCGGCCGCGCTGGTCGCGGCCGGTCGCCTGGATATGGCCGTTCATCCTTGGACAGATCCAGACTTCGGTCCAGGCGGGCGGCACCGCCAGGGCGCGGATGCGCCTGAGCGCGGCCGCATCCCGCACCGGGCCGCCGCCCGGAAGCCGATAGCTGAAGCCGGTCCCCGCCCGCCGGCGGGTGATGCCGGGCCGCTCATCCGTGACATAGGTCAGGTTCGCTTCCTCGGCCGCGATGCGCGGATCGACCACGGGGGACGACAGGCCGGGATCCTGGTCGGGGAGCATGACTGAGCGACCGCCTCACATGTCGTTCCTGAACGCGCCGCCGATCGGCCGGTTCCGCGTCGGCAGCCATTCGCCTCGCTGACCGGATGGTTGATCCACCGCGGGCCCGGCGCGGTGCATCCTTCAGGCGCGTCGCAACGTTTGAAGCGGGCAATGGACCTGCCGGCACGAACCCTGACCAGCCCGCCCTTCACCTTGGACGGTTTGCGCGAGGCCTTGCCGGCGCTCGAGGCGGAGGCCGCGGCGACGGACCGCGACGGCGGCTTTCCGGCGGACGGCATCGCGACCCTGCATCGTCTGGGTATCCTGGCCGCCCCGCCGCCAGACAGGGGCGCCGAACCGCTGGCGATGATCCTTCGCCTGCTCGGCCGGGCCAATCTGTCGCTCGGCCGGCTGTTCGAAGGCCATGTGAATGCCCTGCGGCTCATTCGTACCTACGGGCATGCGGACCAGTACCGCCGCTGTGCCGAGGATGCCCGGGATGGGTGCCTGTTCGCGGTCTGGAACACGGACGACCGGGAGGCGCCGCTCCGCCTGCGTGACGGCATGCTGCGGGGGCGGAAGGTGCTGTGCTCCGGCGCGGGGCATGTCGCGCGCGCGCTCGTCACCGCACGGGATGCGCCTGACGCGGCGCCGCAGATGCTGCTGCTGCCGCTGTCGCCGGGGGAGCGCGCCGATACGACGGGCTGGGATGCACTGGGCATGCGCGGGTCCATCTCCGGCAGCGTCGACTTCAGCGGGCTGCCGATAGAAGGTCATCACATCGGCGGGCCCGGCGACTACGAGCGGCAGCCCGAGTTCACCGCCGGCGCCTGGCGCTTTGCCGCGGTCCAATGCGGCGGCATCGAAGCCCTGCTCGGAGCCTTGCGCGCGCATCACCGCCGGACCGGGCGCGGCGGCGATCCGCATCAGGCCGCGCGGCTGGGCCAGGCCGCGATCGCCGCGGAGACGGCGCGGCTCTGGGTCGAAGCCGCGGCGCGCCGCGCCGGGGAGGGCGCCGCCGATGCGGCGAGCTACACCAATCTCGCCCGCACCGCGGTCGAACGCGCCGCGCTGGACATGCTGGAACTCGCGCAGCGCTCGATCGGCCTGGCCGGGTTCATGGCTGGCCATCCGCTGGAGCGCGTGAGCCGCGATCTGATGACCTATCTGCGGCAGCCCGCGCCCGACGCGGCGCTGGTCGCGGCGGCGGCGCATGTGCTGGCGGCGCCCGGTGCCGCCGGCGACGTCTGGGCATGAAGGCCGGCGGCTGGCTGAATCTGGCGGCGGCGCAATTGCCGGTCGCGGCCAGCCCTGGTGCGCTGCTCGGTGCGGCGGCGCCGCTGCTGGTGCTGGCGCCGCATCCGGATGACGAAAGCCTCGGCTGCGGTGCGCTGATCGCGGCCTGCGCGGCGGAAGGCCGCGCGGTGCGGATCCTGGTGGTCAGCGACGGACGCTTCTCCCACCCAGGATCGCGCCGCTGGCCGGCGCCGCGACTGATCGCGCTGCGCGCACAGGAGACGCGGCAGGCCGTGGCGGCGCTGGGCCTCGATCCCCATCGCGACCTGCGCTTCCTCGGCCTGCCGGACCGGAGCGTGCCGGCGGCCGGCCTCGCGCTGGAGGCGGCCTGCGCTACCATCCGCGACAGCCTGCCGACGCCGCCGGGGGCCATCCTCGCGCCCTGGCGGCACGATCCGCATTGCGACCACGCTGCGACGGCCGCGATCGCCAGCGCGCTGGCGGCACAATGGCGGGCCCGCCTGCTCTCCTACGTGGTGTGGGGTTGGGCCTATACCACGCCCTTGCCGGGCTTTGCGCTGGGCGAGGAGCCGGAGGTGACGGGCCCGCCGCGGGGCTGGCGCTTCGCCGCGACGCCCTGGCTTGCCGCCAAGCGGCGCGCCATCGCCGCGCACCGGTCGCAGATGACCGATCTGATCGATGACGATCCCACCGGCTTCCGCCTTCCGGACCAGGCGATCGCATTGCTGACACGGCCGGAGGAGCTCTATCTGGCATGAGCCTCGGTCCCAGCTATTTCGACGCGCTCTATTCTTGCGAGCGCGATCCTTGGGGCTTCGAATCCAGCGCCTATGAGCGGGCGAAATACACGGCCACGCTCGCCGCCCTGCCGCGACGGCGCTATCGGCAGGCGCTGGAGATCGGATGCTCGATCGGCGTGCTGACAGCGCAGCTGGCCGGGCGCTGCGACGCGCTGGTTGCCGTGGACGGGGCGGAGGCAGCCCTGGCCGAGGCGCGCCGGCGCTGCGCCACGCTGCCGCAGGTGCGGATCGAAAGCGCCTGGGTCCCGGGGCGATGGCCGCAGGCGGCAGGCGGCTTCGATCTGATCCTGCTGTCGGAGGTGCTCTACTACCTCGACCTCACCGATATCGCGCGGCTGGTGGAGCGGATCCGCCTCACCGCGCGCCCTGGTGCCGATATCGTCGCCGTGCATTGGACCGGCGCGACGGATTACCCCCTTACGGCCGATGCCGCGCTGCAAGGCCTCAGCGCGGCGCTGGGTACGGGTGCGGACCTGCTGCTGCATCGCCGCCACCCGCGCTATCGCATCGACGTGCTGCGCCTGGCCACGCCCGCATCGCAATGAGGCGCTGCGCGGTGCGCAGTTCGGCGGCCAGATCACGCAGGCGCAGCGGCTGACGCCGCAAGCCGGGCGCAGACGCTTCCAGCGCCTCCCAGGCGGCCCAGAAGGACGCCGCGCCCAGCGTGCCGCGCACCGCCGCGGCCGGGACGCCGCAGCAGGCCGCGACCTCCGATAGCGATCCCTCGCCCTGCCAGAGGCGGCGCAGGCCGCGGCGGCAGCGCAGGCGCCGCAGCGCAAGGCGGGCGGGCTCCAGCCTCGTGTCGGCCGTGTCGGATTCGGCGGCGAGCCGCCGCTTCAGCGTATCCGCCATGCCGGCGACGGCCCGCCCCTCAAGCCGGCAGGAGACCGTCACCCGCGCCTGAGGCTCGTGCCGCACCAGCAGCCCGGCCCGCCGCACGGCGGCGAAGAGCGCCCTGTCCTCCCCCGCTTTCACCCGTGGCAGGCCGCCGATGCGATCCCAGGCATCGCGGCTGAGTGCCATCGAGGCACCCGAATGCCAGTGATGCCGCGGCCAGGGATCCCGCGGTTCCGGATCGACCAGCGCCGCCAGCTGATCCAGCGCTTCGGCATACATGATCTCCCGCGACAGCTGCCGGCGCAGTTCGGTCGGCAGCGCGGCGAATTCCCCCGCATGCAGATCGACGGCGCCGGCCACCGCATCCGCGCCGGCGGCGCGGGCGGACAGCTTAGCCGCCAGCCAGGCCGGCGCCGGCTCCGCATCGGCATCCGTGCTGATCAGCAGGCCGCGCGGCGGCAGATGCCGGGCCGCGATGCCCATGGCGGCCGCGCGGGCGCCCCCGGCATGGGCATCTTGCTTCGGCAGCCGGATCTCCTGGACCAGCAGCCGGAACGGCAACGCCGGCGCCATGGCGCGCGCCAGCACGGCGGTATCGTCCGAGCAGTTGTTGGCGGTGACGATGACGGTAAGGTCCGGCCAGGAAAAGCCGGTCGCGATCTGGCGGGCAAGCGCCCGGAGGCAGCGGGGAAGCCGCACGGCTTCGTCGCGCGCCGGGATGGCGATCGCGATCCCGGCGACTTGGATGGCGTCCTGCATGCACGGGAGAAACGCCGGCGGCAAGGACCAGGTTGCCGGGCGGTGCCCGCCGGCCATCACTGTCCCGGATCCTGCATCACCCGTCTCCGTTCCCACGAGAACCAATCGGCTGCGGCGGCCGTTATGGATGCGTGCTCCACACCACCATGAGGAAGCAGCAAGGGTGCTGACGAACCGATTCCTGAACAACCGCCGCGGTGTCGAGCTGGACATGCAGGAACGCCTGCTGCTCGAACGCTCGATCACCGAGGTCAAGTCGGTGCCGCCGCGGACGACGCTGGTCCGCATCGGCAGCACGCTCTCCCACAGCACCCTGCTGCTGGAAGGCCTGCTGTGCCGCGCCATGGATGACCACAAGGGGCAACGCCAGATGGTCTCGATCCACATCGCGGGTGATTTCGTCGATCTGCACGGCTACCCGCTGAAGTCGCTGGATCATGAGGTGGCCAGCCTGACGGGCGCCGTGATCGCGATCGTGCCGCACAGCGCGCTCGACCGCATCGTCGAACAGGCACCGTCGCTCACGCGCAAGCTCTGGTACGCGACGCTGCTCGATGCGGCGATGCATCGCGCCTGGCTGTTTCGCCTGGGGCGCCTTGATGGCGTCGGCCGCCTGGCGCATTTCCTGTGCGAGACCAATGCCCGCCTGACCTCGGCCGGGCTCAGTGACGGCCAGCGCTTCGCCCTCGACATCACCCAGAGCGATCTCGGCGAGATCTGCGGCCTGACCAGCGTGCACGTCAACCGGGTGCTGCGGATCCTGCGCGAAGAACGGCTCTGCGTCTTCCGTTCGGCCCTGGTCGAGGTCCTCGACCCCGCCGGGCTCGCTGCGCGCGGGGAGTTCGATCCCCAATACCTCTATCTGCGCAGCCCGTGAGATCGCCGTCTTCCAGCCGGTCGCGCGGCGGCGCCAGCCCGCGCGATCCTCCCTGGCCATGACGGTCATCGCCGCCGATGATTGGGACGAAGGCAGCGCCAATGCCATATCGCAGCCACGGGGCGCCATCGAGGGTCGCTGGACGCCCCGCATTGCGGCGGGTCGTCCCGCCCTGCGGACCCATTCCACCATGAAGAAGATCGGCTTCCTCTCCTTCGGCCACTGGTCGCCCTCGCCCCATTCCGGCACCCGCTCCGCCGCCGATGCGCTGCTGCAATCCGTCGACCTCGCCGTCGCGGCGGAGGAACTGGGCGCGGATGGCGCCTATGTCCGCGTGCATCATTTCGCGCGCCAGCTGGCCTCCCCCTTTCCGCTCCTCGCCGCCATGGGTGCCAGGACCAGCCGCATCGAACTCGGCACCGCGGTCATCGACATGCGGTACGAGAACCCGCTCTACATGGCGGAGGATGCCGGTGCCGCCGATCTCATCAGCCGCGGCCGCCTGCAACTCGGCATCAGCCGCGGCTCGCCGGAGCAGGTGATCGATGGCTGGCGCTATTTCGGCTACGCCCCGGCCGAAGGCGAGACCGACGCGGATATGGGCCGCCGCCATGCCGAGGTCTTCCTGCAGGTGCTGCGCGGCCAGGGCTTCGCACAGCCGAACCCGCAGCCGATGTTCCCCAACCCGCCCGGGCTGCTCCGCCTGGAGCCCCATTCGGAAGCGCTGCGGGAGCGCATCTGGTGGGGCTCCGGCTCCAATGCCACGGCCATCTGGGCGGCGCAGCAGGGCATGAACCTGCAGAGCTCCACCCTGAAGGACGACGAGACCGGCGAGCCCTTCCACGTGCAGCAGGCGGCCCAGATCCGCGCCTACCGCGCGGCCTGGCAGGAGGCTGGCCATACCCGCGCGCCGCGCGTCTCCGTCAGCCGCAGCATCGTCCCGCTGCTCGACGACCAGGACCGCACCTATTTCGGCCGCGGCGGCAAGGAACAGGACCAGCTCGGCTTCATCGACGACAAGACCCGCGCCATCTTCGGCCGCGGCTATGCCGCCGAGCCTGACGTCCTGGTCGAGCAACTGCGTGGCGACGAGGCGATCGCCGAGGCGGATACGCTGCTGCTGACCGTCCCGAACCAGCTCGGCGTCGCCTACTGCGCCCATGTCATCGAGGGCATCCTGCAGCAGGTCGCCCCGGCGCTGGGCTGGCGCTGACCCGCGGTGCCGGCGGGGCGATCAGCGACCGCCCCGGCTGGATGCGCCGACGGACAGGGCGCCGCCGACCCCGACCGTGACCCCTTCAGGGGAACGCCGCCCCGCATCATGGGCGTCCGTGCAAGCGACGATGCACAGCAGGGCGGCGCCTGCCAGCAATGTCCGGACAATCATCCCGCGCGCCATGTCCCTGCCTCCCTGGCCTGGGCAACCGCCATAGTCCGAAATCGGGGGGCATGGCAGCGCCGGGGCGCAGGAATGGACAAACGCCGCGGCGCGTACAAGACCGGGCGTTCGTTCCGCATCAGGTTCGGTGCTCCCCTGTCACGGAAGCGCCTTGCCCATGCCCGCTCCAGTCACCTTCCTCGAATTCGCCCGCATCGCGATGATGGCCTATGAGCCCGCCATCACCCGCGCCGGCAGCTTCGCCCGCTTCAGCCCGATGGATCGCCGCGCCTCCGGCTTCCAGGGCGCCGTCTATCGCCGCGCCAATGGCGGCGGCCTCGACTGGGTGGTCGGCATTGCCGGCACGCAGGCGACGGATACCGCCGGCGCCGACGTGGTCGCGGATGTGGGCTTCGGCGGTCCGGGCGCGAGCCTGGCGGCGGGCGCCGTCGCCGGCGCGATCGGAACCCTCCTGCCGCTGGGCGCGCTGGCCGGCCCCGCCCTCGGCTCCTATGCCTCGGGCGGCAGCCTGATGCTGGAAGCCCAGTGCCGCGCCGCGGGCGAGCTCGTCGGCAACGCCAATCAGGTGATGGGACGCGGCGATCGCCTCTATGTCACGGGGCATTCGCTGGGCGGCGGCATCGCCCAGATCATGGCGGCGCGCTACGGGGTGCCGGCCATCTGCTTCAATCCGCCCACCGTCACCGCCGTGCCCGGCGTGGTCAGCGAATACCAGCGCACCAAGGCCAGCGTCGTCTGCCTGCAGGTGAAGAACGACCTCATCAACCGGACCAGCGCCTTCGGCAACTGGCTCGGCAAGGTGCTCACGCTCCCGAGTCCGCGTGGGGCGGACACGGCGCATTTCATCGGCCCGACCGTCGAGGAACTCAGCCCACGCGGCGCCTTCGCCATCCTCGGTGGCAAGGATCCCTTCCAGGCCTGAAGGGACCGCCATCGCGGCCGGCCAGGCCGGCCCGCGATGGCGGCAAGCTTCACGTCCCGTGCCGGAATCTCACTTCCCGTGCCGGAGATAGATGGGCGTCTTCCCCATGCACCGGAACGCGTGGTCGGCGGCGAAGAGGTCGGCGTAGTGCAGGATATGCGCCTCGGCATTCTCGCCATGGAAAGGCGCGTTGGTGGCATGCGTCGCGACCGTGCTGACCACGACATGCGGGAAGCCGATCTCCTTCAGCATCATCGCGCCGACCACGCCGTGCGGCAGTTCGTGGAACAGCCGCGAATGCCCGGCGATGCCATCCCGCACGGTATAGAGCAGCGGCTTGTCCACATCGTGCAGGATGAGGATGGACATCATGATGTCCCAGTCGAGCGCAATCCCCCAATCCGCCGCGGCCCGCTTCGCCAGGTCGATGCCCGCCCGCGTCACCTCGTTCACATGGTCCATCAGCCGGTAGGTCGGCGTCCCCGGTGAGAACGGCATGTCCGCCAGCGCGGCATGGCTGCTCGAGGCCCAGGCGCTGACCCAGGCGGTGACGATGCGTTCCCGCACGGGGGCGGAGACGAGGTCGAGGCCATGGAGCCATTCCTCCACCGCCGGGCGCCGCGAGTTGCTGCCGCTGTCGATTGTATAGATCGGATCCACGTCTAATCCCCTTGTCAGTCGGCATCCGATTCAGACCTTCGGGCCCTACGGCCCTGCGGTCATCGGATGCTTGTCAGTCAGCATCCGATTCAGACCTCGGGCCATGCGGTCCTGCGGTCATCGGATGCTCAGTCGATCGTGATATGCGCCTCTCGTACCACGCGCGCGTGCAATTCGAATTGCTGCCGCCGGAAGGCGGCGCAATCTTCGGGCGTGTTCGGCCGCGTGATGGCGCCGAGCGTCCGCAGCCGCTCCGCGACATCCGGCGACTGGATCGTCCGGTTCAGCTCGGTGTTGAGATAGCCGATGATCTCCTGCGAGGTTCCCCGGGGCGCGAAGACGCCATTCCACTCATAGGTCTCGTAGCCGGGCACGGTCGCGGCGATGGGCGGCACCCCCGGCAGCACATCGACGGTGCCCAGGCCCGCATGCGCCAGGACACGCAGTTCGTCCATCTGCAGGACGGCGACCGAGCCCGGCACATTGCCGAACTGCACCGCGACGCGGCGGGCGATCAGGTCGTTCCGCGCCGCCGGGGTGGCCCGGTAGACGACATGGTTCAGGCGGATGCCCGCCATGGTGTTGAGCAGCTCGATCGAGATGTGCTGCGCGCTGCCGACACCGGTCGTCGCCGCATCCAGGCCCGCCGGCGCGGCCTTGGCGAGGTTGATCAGGTCCTGCACCGTGTCGGCGCCGAAATCCTTCCGGATGTCGATGGTGTTCGGCGCGACCATGGACAGGAAGATCGGCAGCAGATCGCGTTCCGTGTCGTAGGGCACGCGCGCGCCGAACAGCGCCGGGTTCACCGAATGCGCGGTCGCGTCATAAAGCAGCGTGTAGCCATCCGCGGGCGCATGCACGACCGAGCCGGCGGCGATCATCCCGGCGCCGCCCGGCCGGTTCTCCACCACGAATTGCTGCCCGAGCCGGATGGACAGGGCCCCGAACACGATGCGGGAGACGATATCGGCGGTGCCACCGGCGCCATAGGCGCAGATCACGCGCACCGGCTTGGCCGGATAGTTCCCCTGCGCCCGCAGCGCGGCCGGCGCCGCGAAAGAGCCCACGAGACCTGCGACCACCGACCGGCGACGCACCGGGGCCATCAGGGCATTGTCTGCCTTTCCGAGCATGGACCTCTGTTTCCTCGTTTCGTTCTTGACGACGCGCTGATGCTGAAGCCCGGATGCCATCCGTCAAGGCCGTTGCGCCCAGGACATGGCCAAGGCGCAATGGCCGCTGGCAGCTTTCCGCAGCCAAATACAACCATTGCGGGTAGAACTGCCAGAAGAGCGCCTTGCTGGGTGCCCGTTAACCAGTTCGTGACAGTATCGTGACGACTGCTGCGGAAGGGCCTTTTGCCTTTGCACAATATGCACCGAATCAAACATTTGTAATCAATGCGCAAGGTCGCAGGATGCATATCGAGGAGCCGGGCCGGTCGGCGACGATCGAGGCGGGACCAGGGATTCGGCGGTAGCGCATGGACACCGGCGGCCACTACCGCTTCCTCGGCCTCTGCTTCGCTTTATGAAAATTTTCCCGGAAACTGCGCTTTTCCATTTTGAATTGTCACGCCCTGTTGATACTGTTCGGTCACTGGCGGAGAGGAATGGACATGCGCGCTCTGGTTGCAGAACAGGATCCGCTTATCGTTATCGGTGCAATCCGGGCCCTTCAGCTCGCCACCATCACCGTCGACACCGCGAAAAGCGGCGAGGATGCCGCCGACATGGCCCGGCATTACGACTACGACGTCGTCATCATCGGCCTGCAGCTGACGGACATGGATGGGCTGGAGGCGGTGCGCCTGATCCGCGCCCGCGGCATCAACCTCCCCGTCGTCGCCACCACCGGGACGGACGACCTGCCGGCGCGTGTCCAGGCCCTGGATCTCGGCGCCGATGATTGCATCACCCGCGCGACCGACAAGGTGGAACTCGTTGCCCGCATCCGCGCCGTCATCCGGCGCTCCAAGGGCTATGCCCGCTCGACGCTGATCTCCGGCAACCTCTCCCTCGACATCCAGAGCAAGGAAGTCCACGTCAACGGCAACTACGTCAACCTGACCGGCAAGGAATCCCTGATCCTGGAACTCCTGATGCTCCGGAAAGGGGCGATCCAGAGCAAGGGCGCGATCCTGACGCATCTGTACAACGGCATCGACGAGCCGGAGATGAAGATCATCGACGTCTTCGTCTGCAAGCTGCGCCGCAAACTCGCTGAAGCCGGTGCCGGCAGCCTGATCGCGACCGTCTGGGGCCGTGGCTATGTGCTGCGGGATTCGGTGGAGGCGCCGAGCGACGACATCAAATCGCCGTCGACCTCCTTCGCCACCACATCGATCGCGACCCGGAACGCCTTCGCCCTGGCCTGAGTCCAGCCCGATGACAGCGGCTCCCGGCGCGAGCCACCCCGAGTTGGACGCCATGGCAGGCGCCATCATGGCGCTGCTCGATCGCTACCAAACGCTGATCGACGCCGGGCGCCCCGTCGATCTCGACCATGTCGAGGAGAGCGTGGCGACGCTATGCGCGCAGATCCTCGCCCTGCCCGAATCCGAGGGCCGGCAATTCCTGGCGCCACTCGCCACCCTGCTGGAGAAGGCCGACCGGTTGCAGGCGACATTGCCGCCGGCCTGATGCTTCATGCCGGCCAGCCCTTCGGCTGCCTCGGTATGCGAGGGCGCGGCCGCCCCGCCAAACCCGCGCGCGCAGTGGTGATCGCGCCGGCAATTGCCGCCATCATCGCCGGGCGGCAGCCTTGGCTTGTTCCAGATCAGGATCGACGCCATGCGCATCGCCGCCATGACCACCCTCATCGGCCTGATGGCCCTGCCAGCCGCCGCCCAGACACCATCGGAGCCGACCGGCCTGCTCGCGCTCGAGCGGCATGCCAATGAGCTCTGCCGCGGCATGTCCGGGGACAACCCCGAAACCGCCAGTCTCTGCGAAGTCCGGGACGACCTGGTGCGCCGCCTGCGCTCGGTCGGCTGGTGCTATGGCCAGCGTGGCGAAATCAGCGCCCAGATGCGCTGGCATCGCTGCAACGCGCGATCCAACCAGAACTGACCGCGGCGGTGCGTCGCGGATCAAGCACCCGATTCAGACCTCCGGGCCATACGGCCCTTCGGTCATCGATCCTTACAAGTCGAGCACCCGATTCAGACCTTCGGGCCATACGGCCCTTCGGTCATCGGGTGCTCAGCCGCCACGGCGGCGCGACGCCGGCCGTTCCGAAGCGGGTGCGACCGCGCCCTGCGGCCGGCCGGCATCGAAGCCGAGGAAGCCGATTTCCGGACGCGGCGAGCCGCCGTCACCGGCGAACAGACGGGCACTGGCCGGCATCGCATCCCGGGGCGGCGGGGCGGCGGCCGCCTGGCGCGCGGCACGTTCCGCCGCGGCGCGCTGCGCCTGTTCCACCCGTTCCCGCGCCTGACGCTCCCGCGGGGTCTCGCGCGCCTGCGGCGGCGGCGCTGCCCCCGGGCTGCGCACGGTGCCGCGCGCCGAAAGCAGATAGAATAGGATTTCGTTCCGACCCTGGTCGACCGCCGCATCCACTGGCGTCAACCCCAGGACGTTCCGCGCATCGAGGTCGGCGCCGCGCGACACGGCATCCCGCGCCGCCGGCAGGTCACCGCGGGTGATCGCGTCGAACAGCGCCGCATTGGGCGACAGCTCGCCGCGATTGGGATCGGCCGGGATCGGCGCCGGCGCCGTCCGCGCCGCGAGGCCCGGAAGGGCAGCCGCCGGCTGCTGCTGTTGCTGACCGGCCGCGCCCTGGCCCTGCTGCCGGCCTGCACCTTGGCCGCCGCCCTGGCCGCCACCCCAATTGCTGCCTGGTGCACGGCCCTGGGCAAAGGCCGGCAAGGCCGAGAGCAGCAGGGGGACGAGGAGGATCGGAAGGATGCGCATGAGCGCCACTTCTAAAGCAGATCCCCAGCAAGTGAAATCACATGCGGTGGGATCGCCAGCTCATCCCGCCAGCCTCGCCCCAGACAGTTCGGAAACGGAACAGGCCGGCGATAAGGCTCGGCGGTATCAGCTGCAATCGCCCCGGGCGGTGAAGGCCTCCGCCCGTCCATTCCGCAGCGACCAGGTCACGTCGCAGAAGGCCTGCCCGTAAGCGGGCCCGGCATAGGCACCGCGCCAGCGGCCGAAGGGGCCGTAGTAGGGGAACGGATCGGGCGCGGGATAGACCACCGCGCGCCGTTCCTCGAATTGCAGGAAGTGCAGGCCATCGGCTTCATGGGTCCGCACCGGAACCCCGAGCGTCTGCACCAGGTCCGCCTCGTTATGGCCGACCAGGGCCGCCATCCGCTCGCCGAAGCCCGGCCCGGTGGCGCAGGCGCCGAGCGCCAGCAACGGCAGCACCATCATGGATCGCATGGGACCCTCCTCGACCCGGAGCCTGGGCAGGGTGGCGGCGCCGTCGTCAGCGCCCTTCCCTTCGCCAGGCGATGATGGCGACGCCCAGCACCAGCGGCAAGGCGAGCCAGGGCGGCAGCAGCGGCAGCGCCGCGATGCCGGTCACCGTGTGATCGCCATTGCGCCGCAGGCCGATCCAGCCGGCGCCGCTGGCATCGAGCCCGGCCGCGACCCGGCGGATTTCCGGCAGCACCGGTTCCACCCCGTCGCCCATCCAGCGGATCGCGCCGCCGGTCGCCTGAGCGATCGGACGCAGCCGCTGATCATCCGCCCGCAGATCGGCGATCTCGAGCGGATTGGTAGCAGCCGCGGCGGCAAAGGCGGTGCGCCGCCCGTCGCTCGCCTGCCAGACGCCCGGCTGGGTCGCCGGCATGGTCAGGGTGGCGCGGCCGCCTTCGACCGCATCCGGTCGCGACCGCGTCACCGTGCCATCCGGCGCCGTCACCGCGATCTCGGGCGGCGGCCCCGCCTCCAGGCTGCGGCGGGTGACGGTCAGGCGGCCGGCCTCGATCCGGGCGGAGAGATCCTCCTCCTCCAGCTCCGGCTCGCGCATCAGCCAATGCGCCATGCGGCGCAGCAATTCCTGCTGCGGACCGCCGCCATCATGGCCGCGCGACCACAGCCAGATATGATCGGACAGCATCAGCGCGACCCGCCCTTCGCCGACGCGGTCCAGCACCAGCAGCGGTGCGCCGCCCGGCGCCTCCATCACCGCGCTGCCGGACCGCTGGTCGGCGCGCAGATAGCGATACCAGCGGCCCCAGCCCGGCTCCGTCTCCGGCGCCGCGCTGGTCAGGCCCTCGGTCACCGGATGGCGGGCGCCGAGGGCGCTGATGCGCGGGCGGAACGCGCCTTCCGCCACCGCCTGGGCGCCGGCGGGCCGCGCCGGCAGGATCGGGCCGAGCGGCGTCAACGCCAGGCTGGCCGGGCCACTGAATTCCGGCCCGACCGACAACAGCAGCGCGCCGCCATTGCGCACGTATTCGGCGATGTTGCGCAGATAGGCCGGCGGCAGGATGCCGCGATTGGCGAAGCGGTCGAAGACGATCAGGTCGAATTCGCGCAGCTTCACCTGGAACAGCTCGCGCACCGGGAAGGCGATCAGCGCCAACTCGTTCAGCGGCGTCAGGTCGTCGCGCTCCGGCGGGCGCAGGATGGTGAAATGCACCAGGTCGACATTCGGGTCGGCCTTCAGCAGCCGCCGCCAGGTGCGTTCGCCGGCATGCGGCTCCCCGCTGATCAACAGCACCCGCAGCCGGTCGCGGACGCCGGTGATGGTCACGACCTGGCGGTTATTCAGCGTGCTGACCTCGCCCGGCCGCGGCTCGGCCGCGATTTCGACCACCGTCGGGCCGCCGCGTTCGATCGGCACCGTGATGCGGTGCTCACGCCCCAGCGCCACGCTTTCCTGCCGCGGCGGCTGGCCGTCGCGGCGGATGGTGAGCGTCGCGGCACCACCCGGCTCGCGCGCGCCGAGATCCTCGGCGACCACGCGCAGATCGACGCTGCGGCCGACGATGCCGAAGCCCGGCGCTTCCACGATGCGCAGCCGCCGGTCGGTCTCGCCCGGGCGGCCGGCCAGCAACGCATGGAAGGGCGCATCCATCGGCGGCGCCGCCGGCACGTCATGCGCCTGGCCGTCGGTCAGCGCGATCACCCCGGCCAGCCGCGCGCGCGGGATATCGGCCAGCGCCTGCTCGATCGCGGCGAAGAGGCGGGTGCCCTGGTTGCCGGCCTCCGGCACCTCCACGGTGCGGAGCTCCATCTCCGGCAGCCGGCGGATCCGGGTCTCGAGCGCGAGGCGGGCCGCTTCGATGCGCGCGTCACGGCCGTTGATGCCGGCGCTGTCGGAGCGGTCGATCGCGAGCAGCGCGATATCCGGCCGCGTTTCCCGGGTTTCCTCGACCAGGCGCGGATTGCCCAGCGCCAGCAGCAGCAGCGCGAAGCCGGCGGCGCGCCAGACCACGCCGCGGGCGCCGCGGATCAGGCCGGGCAGCAGCGCCAGGACCGCGAGCACCGCCAGCGCCAGCAGCAGCCAGGCGGGCAGGATGGGCGCGAAATCGACGCCGGCGAAGGCCTGCCTCATCGCCGCCCGCCGCGGAGCGAGACATGCTCCCAGGCCGCGACCAGGATCAGGATCGCGGTGGCCGCGGCACCGAGCACCAGCGGCTCGAGGAAAGGCACCGGCAACACCATGGCGGCGAGCAGGCCGAGGCCGATCAGGTGCGACAGCGGGAAGCGCGCGGTGCTCAGCCGCTTGAAGAAGCCGCAGCCCACGAGGTAGAGCGCCGGCCCGCCGAGGATCGCCGCCACGGCGCTCCAGGCGGCATGGCCATGCGGATGCGCCAGCAGCAATTCGTCGGAAACGGCGCAGAGCACGATGCCGGCGATGATCGGCAGGTGCAGATAGGTGTAGCCGGTCCGCGCGATGCGGCCGGGATCCTCGTCATGCGCGATGTGGTCGCTGCCGCGCTCGGCGCCGAGGTTGAAGTAGATCCACCACATCGCGAGCGTGCCGAGGAAGCAGGTCACGAAGGCGGTGCCATGCAGCGCGTCCCAGCTCTGCTTCTCGAAGGTCGCGCCGCTGACCAGGACGCTTTCGCCAAGCGCGATGATGATGAAAAGGGCGCAGCGCTCCGCCAGATGCGCGCCTTCCACGGTCCAGTCGCCCGTGGTCGAGCGGCCGAGGAAGGGGGTCCAGAAATAGACGGCGGGCGAGACGTAATCGATGCCGAGCGCGATGGCCCAGAGCAGCATGCGGGCCTGCCCTTCCTGCAGCGCGCCGGCGATCCAGAACAGGCCGCTGAAGGCCAGCCAGGCCAGAATGCGCACGAAGTTCAGCCGCAAGGCGCGGTCGCCAGGCCCGATCGCCCAGATCGTGAAGACGTTGCGCCCCATCTGCATGGCGACATAGGCCAGCGCGAAGGACAGGCCGCGTTCCCCGAAGGCGTCCGGGATCGACATGGAGAGGACGAGGCCGGCGGCCATCATGGCGAAGAGCATCAGCCGCGCCGGCGCCCGTTCCGGATCGACCCAGTTGGTGACCCAGGCGGTATAGATCCACACCCACCACACGCCGAGGAACAGCATGCCGGTGCGCAGCGCCCCGGCCAGACTCATATCGGCCAGCAGCGCATGCGAAAGCTGCGTCACCGCATAGACGAAGACCAGGTCGAAGAAGAGTTCCGCGAAGCTCACCTTGGCATGCGCATGCGGCTCCCGCGCGCGCAGCAGGCCCGGGGCCGGATCACCTTCGCGCATCAATTGCCGAGCCTTTCCAGGATCGCCGGCACATGCACCTGGTCGCCCTTGTAGTTGCCGGTCAGCGCGTAGATGACGAGGTTCATGCCGAAGCGATAGGCCAGGATGCGCTGCCGCGCGCCCCCCGGGATCACCGCATGCGGATTGCCGCCGCGCTCATCCACCGCCCAGGCCGCCGCCCAGTCATGCCCGCCGATGATGACGGGGGAGACGCTGTCATTGGCGCGATCGACGTCGCGCGCCACCCAGACCTGGCCGCCGGCGAAGCGGCCGGGCAGGTCCTGCAGCAGGTAGAAAGCGCGCTTCAGCACGTGATCGTCGGGGATCGGCGCGACCGGCGGGATCGACAGGTCGTGGGTGATCCGGCGCAGCGCGGCGCGCGCGCCCGGCGCGAAACCCTCGCCGCTGCCCTCGTCGCGGGTGTCGAACAGGATGATGCCGCCATTGCGCATGAACCCGTTCAGCGCCGCGACCGCCTGCGCATCCGGTGCCGGCGCGTCGGGCAGCACCGCCCAGTAGATCAACGGGTAGAAAGCGAGGTCGTCCTGCCCCGGCGCCACCGCCATCGGTTCCGCCAGCACCGCGGCGCTGCGGCGGTTCACGAAGTCGGACAGCCCGACCAGCCCTGCCCGCACCGTCTCGTCCACCGCCGGGTCGCCGGTGCGCACATAGGCCAGCCGGGTCGCGAGCGCCGGGCTGGCTTCACCCTGCGGCTGCTGGGCCGAGGCGGGCATGGCGGCCAGCAGCAGCGCGATGGCCGCCGCGGCACCGGCACCGCGGCGCCAGCCGAGCAAGCCGCGCAGCGCCAGCGAAACGAACAGATCGGCCGCCAGCAGCAGCAGCGCGGCGGCCAGCAGCCAGGGGCCGAGGTCGCGCTCCGCCGGCAGGGTACCGATGCCGGCAAGCGCCGCGCCGGCCGGCGCGGCGGCGGCCGGCACCGGCGGCGCGATCCCGGCCGAGAGGTTCAGCGCACGGCGATAGGCAGCCTCCTGCCCGGCCTGGCCCGGGGCGCCGTACCAGCCGGGCGGCTGCCTGGGTGAGGGCCGGGTCGC
>DASYDR010000113.1:0-4666 GCA_036499545.1 Roseomonas sp.
CCGCCGGCGGCACCACGCCATCGCGCGGTTCGATCGGCAGCATGCGGTCGAGCCCGGTGATCTTCTCGAACAGCGCCGCCACCTGCAGCGCCTTCGCATCCTGGCGCGGCGGCGCCACGATCTGCAGCCCGACCGGACGGCCATACTGGTCGAAGCCACAGGGCACCGAGACCGCCGGGCAGCCGGCCAGGGTCGCGAAGGCGTTGATCAGCGATCCGGCCATATAGTTCTCGAGCGTCTTGCCGCCGATCGTCTCCGGATGGCGCAGCATCACGTCGAAGGCGGGCGTGGAGGCGCCCGGCGTGACCAGAACGTCGTGGTTGCGGAAGATTTCCCGCATCGCGCGGTAGAAGCGCGTGCGTTCGTGTTCCGCCCAGGCGAGCTGGCTCGGCGTCGCGGCCAGGCCGCGTTCGGTCTGCCAGATGATGTCGGGCTTCAGCCGGTCGCGATGTTCGCGCAGCAGCGCTTCGCGGCCGACCACGAAATGCTGGCTGCGCAGGATCAGGAAGGCTTCGGTGAGCTTGCCCAGATCGGGGAAGGCTTCTTCCACCGCGATGCCGGCTTCGGTGAAGCGGCGGGCGGCGGCGGTGCAGAGCGCGCCATTCTCGGCATCCATCGGCATGGCGCCGCCGAAATCGGTGCTGAAGGCGATGCGCACCGGCCGCTCCGCCTCGGCGGCGCGGACCGCATCGACATAGCTGCGATGCGGCGCTTCCCAGGTCAGCGGATCGTCGATGTCCCAGCCGGCCATGGTATCCAGGAACAGGGCAAGGTCCGGGATGTCACGCGCCATCGGCCCCTGCACGGAGAGCTCCGAGAACAGGTCCTGCACCGTCCCGCGCGTCACGCGCCCGGGTGACGGGCGCAGCCCGGTGACGCCGCAATAGGTCGCCGGCCGCCGCAGCGACCCGCCATGGTCGGAACCATGCGCCAGCCAGACCTGGCCGGTCGCGAGCGCCACCGCGCCGCCGCCGGTGGAGCCGCCGCAGGTCAGTGCGGTGTTCCAGGGGTTGCGGGTGCGGCCGAAGACCTCGTTGAAGGTCGAGCCGCCGGCGGCGAATTCCGGCGTATTGGACTTGGCGATGACGATGCCGCCGCGGCGTTCGATGCGCTCCACCACCGGATGCGACCGGGTCGGGATGTGGTTGGCGAAGATCGGGCTGCCGAAGGTGGTGCGCACGCCGGCGACCTCGGTCACGTCCTTGATCGCGACCGGCAGCCCGCCGAGCCAGCCCGCTTCGCCTTCCGCTTCCCGCCGCTGCCCCGCCATCAGCGCCTTGGCGTGGTCACGGCCGCGGTCGAGGCAGAGCGTCGGCAGCGCATTCACCGCGCCGTCGGTCGCGGCGATGCGCGATGCCGCGGCATCGATCAGCTCGAGCGGCGTCACTTCCCGCTTCGCCAGGGCGGCGGCGACCCCGGTCGCGGTCATCCTGATCAGTTCTTCGGACATATAACCCCCTCAATCACCAGCGCGCGGGGCCGCATGCGCGGCCCCCGCTCCGCAGACGCCGGTAGCGGCCCGCGACCGCGGATGGTGATCGTTCAGCCCTCCAGCCGCAAGCCGGTGTCGCGGATCAGTTGCCGCACGATCTCCCGGTCGCGGCGGATGCGTTCGCCGAAGGCCGTGGCGGATTCCGTCACCGGGTCGTTGCCGCTGGCAATGAGGCGCTGGCGCGTCGGCTCATCGGTGGTGGCGTGGTGCAGCGCCGCCTCCAGCCGCGCGATCACCGGCGCCGGCGTCGCGGCCGGGGCCAGCAGCCCGTTCCAGGAGGTCAGGTCGAAGCCGGGGAAGCCGCTTTCGGCGAAGGTCGGCAGGTCGGCGAGGGTGCCGCGCCGTTCCCCGCTGGTCAGCGCGATGCCGCGGGCATGGCCTTCCTGCACCAGCGGCCGCAGGGTGCTGGCGGTGGCGATGGCGGAATCGAGGTTGCCCGCCGCGACATCGCGCGCCGCGTCGGTGCCGCCGCGATAGGGCACATGCTCCATGGTGATCCCGGCGCGGGCGGCCAGCAGCGCGCCGGCGAGATGCCCGAGCGAACCGATGCCCGGCGTGCCGTAGGGAACGCCGCTCCGCGCCTTCGCGGCCGCGACGAAGCTCGGCACGTCATGGGCCGGGAAATCGCGCTTCACCACCAGCACATAGGGCAGCGCCACCACCTGGCCGACCGGTGCGAAGGCGGTTTCGTAGTTGAAGGTGATGCTGCGCTGGATCAACGGCTGCACGGCGAAGGGGAAGCTGTCGAACAGCAGCGTGTAGCCATCCGCGGCGGCCCCGGCGACCACCCCGGCGGCGATCGAGCCGCCCGCGCCCGGACGATTCTCCAACACCAGCGCCTGGCCCAGGAATTCCGTGATCTTCGGCTGCAGCAGGCGGATCACCGTGTCCGCCTGACCACCCGGCGAATAGGGCACCATGATGCGCACCGGCCGCGTCGGCCAGGCCTGCGCCGATGCGACGCGCGGCGCGGCAAGCAGCGCCGCCCCCGCGAACAGGGAACGTCGGGATGCCATATCCATTTCCTCCGCTTCGTTGCCATCAGGCTGCGGACAGCCGGCACCGGCCGTCAAGCGCGGACGCATGGCAGGCGCGCGGCGGCCGGGCCGCATCCTTGTTGCGACGGGGCGGCGCGGCGCGCCATGCTGGCGGACCATGTACAACCCGCCCGCCTTCCGCGAGACCGACACCGCCACCCTGCACGGCCTGATCCGCGCCGCGCGCCTGGCCATCATGCTGACCCCGGATCCCGCCGGCGGCCTGCCGGAAGTGACGCATCTGCCACTGCTGCTGGATGCCGACGCGGGTCCGTTCGGTGAGCTGCACGGGCATATCGCGCGCGCCAACCCGCATGGCGCCCTGCTGCGCCAGGCGGGCCGCGCGCTGGTGATCTTTCCCGGGCCGGAAGCCTATGTCTCGCCATCCCTCTATGCCTCGAAGCGCGAGCACGGGAAGGTGGTGCCGACCTGGAACTACGTCGCCATCCATGCCGAATGCGACGCCACGGTCTATGACGACGCGGCGCAGCTGCGCGACATCGTCACCCGCCTGACCGACCATCACGAGGCACCCCGCACCGAGCGCTGGGCGGTGAGCGATGCCCCGGACGGCTTCGTGGCCAGCCAGCTCAAGGGCATCCTCGGCGTCACGCTGCGCATCACCGCCCTGACCGGCAAGCGCAAGCTGTCGCAGAACCGCCCGGAAGCCGACCGGGACGGCGTGCGCGAGGGGCTGGCCGCCAGCCCGGATCCGCGTGACCAGGATGTCGCCGCGATCATGGGCGCCAAGGTCTAGGAACCCGTCACGGCTCTCACCTGACAGGTGAGAGTCGTGCTAGAAGCCACTCATGTCTCGCGTTGCGGCGCCCCGGGCCCGCCACCGTCCCCCCCCGCCAGCCGCACCGCCGGGCAGCACGCACGGCCGGTCGGCAGCGCCCAGATTCGTGCCGGCGGCGCCACGCCGCCGCTCCCGCCTCGGGCGGCTGGTCGCCTGGGGCGTAATCCTGACCGTCTGGGGCGTCCTGGCGCTCGGCGGCCTGCTGCTGTTCTTCACCTGGGATATGCCGCGCCCGGATTCGGCGCTGGCGGCGACGCGGCGGCCGTCGGTCACGCTCACCGCCGCCGATGGGCGGCTGATCGCGACCAGCGGCGACCTGTATGGCGAGACGCTCCGGCTGTCGGAAATGCCACGCCATCTGCCGGCGGCGGTGATCGCGATCGAGGACCGGCGCTTCCGCCAGCATTTCGGGCTGGACCTGATCGGCCTGGCGCGCGCGGTCTGGGTCAACGTCACGCGCGGGCAGGTCGCGCAGGGCGGATCGACCCTGACCCAACAGCTGGCGAAGAACCTGTTCCTGACGCCGGCGCGCAGCCTGCGCCGCAAGGTACAGGAAGCGCTGCTGGCGCTATGGCTGGAACGGCGCTTCACCAAGGACCAGCTGCTCGAGATCTATCTGAACCGTGTCTATCTCGGTGCCGGCGCCTATGGCGTGGATGCGGCGTCGCGGCTGTTCTTCGGCATCTCGGCGCGGCGGCTGGAACCGTGGCAATCGGCGATCCTGGCCGGGCTGCCGCGCGCGCCGTCCCGCTTCAATCCGCGCAGCAGCCCCAGCGCCGCCGTGGCGCGCGGCGTCGAGGTGCTGGAGGCGATGGCCGAGACCGGCGCCATCCAGCCCGGCGACGTCACGCGGCTGGCCGAACGCATGCATTTCGCGCCGGCGCCGTCGCGCGATGCCGGCTGGTTCGCCGACTGGGTCCAGGACGATCTCGGCACCCGCTTTCCCGGCAGCGCCGACCTGCTGCTGCGCACCACCCTCGATACCCGCCTGCAGGCGACGGCCGAAGCGCGGCTGGAGGCGCTGCTGGCCGGCCCCGGCGCACGCGCGCATGTGACCCAGGGCGCGGTGGTGGCGCTGGATGCGGAAAGCGGCGCCGTGCGCGCCATGGTGGGCGGCCGCGACTATCGCAGCAGTCCCTTCAACCGCGCGGTGCAGGCGCGGCGCCAGCCGGGCTCCGCCTTCAAGCCCTTCGTCTACCTGGCGGCGCTGGAAGCCGGCGCGACGCCGGATGAGGCGGTGGCGGATACGCCCCTGACGCTCGGCGGCTGGTCGCCCGGCAATGGCGGCTGGCGCGCGCGCGGCACCATCACGCTGGAGGAGGCGCTGGCGCACAGCGT
>DASYDR010000114.1:0-23497 GCA_036499545.1 Roseomonas sp.
CGGCCGGGCCAGGACCGCTGCTGCCGCGTGCCGCACTGACGCTGCTACCGGCAACGCTTCTGACGCCGGAACTGCCGGCGCCGCTGCTGGTGCTGCCGCGCGTCGCGGTGCTGGCAGCCGCCGCGCCACCCGACGCGGCGCTGCGCCCCGCCTTGCTCGCCTTGCTGGTCGGGCTGCGCCGCAAGGGCTTCCGCAACCTGGTCTGCAATCGGGTGGCGGTCGCCTGCCCGCTGCCGCCCGCCGCCATCTACCCGGCGACAAACGTGCCGCTGCAGCGCCTGCCAGCGACATGGCAGGAGGATAGCCAACGCGCCCGCAGGTGGTTGGCACAGCAGCCGGAGCGTCGGCTCGAGGAGTTGCTTTCGGGCGCCTTCAGCCCGACCGGCGAGGCGCGCATCCTGCTGGACGCCCGCGGGCTGCCGCCGATGCATAACGGTACCAGCCAGGCGATTCTGGGCTTCCTCGACGGCTTCGCCCGGCTGCAGCGCACAGGCTTCGAACTGCATGTGGTCGCCACGCGCGAAGCAGCCGCCTTCCACGGACTGCAGAGGCGGCTCCGTATGGCGCAGCTGCATGACGATCGTCCCACCGGCACCTATGCCGCCGCCCTGCTGCTCAACCAGCCCTGGACCCTGCAGCAGCTCCGCGAGCTGCACCAGACCGCTTTCCTGCTCGGCTTCAACATTCTCGACAGCATCGCCTCGGACGTGGTCTATGCCGCCCCCGACGGGCTGGAGCAGGTATGGCGCTGGACGGCAGCATTGTCCGATATGCTGTTCTTCATATCGGCTTTCAGCCGCGACCGTTTCCGGTTCCGTTTTCGCGTCGCCACCGACATGCCGCTGGTGGTGACCTATCTCAGCCTGTCCCTCGCCGAGCTGAATCTCACCGATCCCGATCCTCGACTTTTCGATGAGCCGTATATCCTGGTAATCGGCAACAACTATGATCACAAGGACATTGCCGGGACTGTGGCACGATTGGCTGATGCATTCCCCTATACCCGCATTGTCACAGTCGGCGCAGATGCCGGTGCCACGCAGACGGCGCGCGTCACCTCGATGCCCAGCGGCCGTCTCGACGCCGCCAGGATAGCCTCGCTCGAGGCGTATGCGACGGCGATAGTATTCCCCTCCTTCTACGAGGGATTCGGCCTGCCGGTGGTCCAGGGGCTGGCGCGCGGCCGCACCGTCATCACCCGCCGCTCGCCGCTGTGGGAGGAGATCGCCGGCCTCGCCGACCTTCCCGGCCATCTGGTCTGCTTCGAGGATGAGCCCACGCTCATCGAAGCCGTGGGCCGCGCCTTGCACGGTGAGCCACCGCACGCCCTGTCCGGCCGCCTGGCCGACGCGCCGCCGCCGCCGGACTGGGCTCACTGCGCCGACCACATGCTGCGGCAGATCGAACAGAGCCTGCAGCCTGGCGCGCGACATGCCTGGTATCAGCGCGACCTCATCCTCGCGCCGGCAGCCGGTGGAGAAGACGCGCCATGACGCTTCGTATCGCCACGCTCTTCGTGCGCCACGGCGTGCAGAAATACGCCGATTCGCTGGAGGCACTGCTGGAGCAGCAGGCGCGCAGCCTCGCCGGCGCCGAGTGCGAGGTAGTGGTCATCGACAATGCCCTGCCCGAGACGCATCGCGAGATGGTGCAACCCGGGGTGACGCTGATCGGTGGCTCCAACGCCCATTGGGAATTCTCTGCCTGGGACAGCGGCGTCGCCCATTTCGGCGCCAGCCTGCGCCGGTTCGACTTCGTGCAGCTCGTCACCTCGGCCTTCCGGGAGCTGTACAATGACTACATCGCGCTTTGCGACACGGCCCTGCTGACGGCGTTGCGCGGCCGGTCGCTCGCGCTCGGCCATATCGACCAGTACAATGCGCCGATCACCCTGCTGGGCCGCCGCTCGCAATCCTGGATCCGCACCTCCTACCTGTTCCTGCCGCCGCAGGAACTGCAGTTGCTCGGCTCGCTGGTGTCCTTGCGCGACGAGGCGGCGTTCTTCACCGACGACCCGAAAGCGCCCTTCCGCACGGACGCGCCGCTTGACGAGGCCTACCGGCAGAACATCCTGGGCTGGCTGATCGGGGCGGGCACCGGTCAGGGCGTCGCCTGGCATTCGCGCTTCGACCTGACGGCGGAGACGCTGCCGCGCTTCCGCGCCAAGGCCATGGCGATCCTGAACGAGCACGCCCTGGCCATCCGGCTGCGCGCCCAGGGCAGCGCGACGCTGGACGCGACCTGGGCGGCGCGGCAGTTGCGCGCCGGCGGGCCGTTGGCGGGCCACGCCCTGCCGCACTGGCAGGAGCAATTGGCGCACCGCTGAGCCCCTGAAACACCGCGAGGTCGGCCTGACAGGCTTTTTCCGCCCCGGAAGCCTGTCCCGACCGCCTGATGGCGCGCACCGGGGAGTGACCCCGGGCACGCCATCGTCAGTTTCGCGGAACAATGACGTCGCCGCCGGGCCGATCCCTGACCTACAACATCCTTCGATCCCGAAACGGCTTCGGAGGCATCTGACGTGCGGCTTCGCGGCAACTGGTTGGCGGCGGCGCTCCTCTCCGCCGCCACGCTTCTCGGCTGCGCCACCCTGCCGGAGTATCGCGCGCCGGACAGCGTGACCTATGCGGGCCAGAACTGGACCGAGCAGCAGCGCCAGTGGTTCTACCACGCGTCCCAGGGCACCAAGCTGATGCCCTACGCCTGGTTCCTGGCGCTGGAGCAGCCGCAGCCCTCGCTGTTCGGCACCGGCCGCTTCGCCGCCGCCGACTATCTGGCCCGCTTCGGCTTCCTGCCGGACGCGCCCTCCCCGGACAATCCCGACGCCCTGCCGGTCGGCTTCGCGCGTGACACCTTCGGGGAAGCCGAGGGCAGCAGCGCGCGGCAGACCTTCGTCGGCCTGACCTGCGCCGCCTGCCACACCGGGCAGATCGAATATGGCCGCCGTGCGCTGCGCATCGATGGCGGCCCCGCCTTGATCGACACCAGTGCCTTCCAGGCGCAGCTCGGCATCGCCATGCTGCTGACCGTCGAATCCGATCCGCGCTTCGCCCGCTTCGCCGGCCGCGTGCTCGGCACGCCGGAGGCGCCCGACACCAGCGAGGCGCGGGAACGGTTGCGCGCGGAGCTTCGCGCAGGGCTCATCCTCGGCCTGGACGAGCGGGAGCAGGGACGGCGGGCCGGGCTCTATCCGGTGGCGGAAGGCGCCGGGCGGCTCGATGCGCTCGGCCGCGGCGGCAATTTCGTCTTCGGCAGCCTGATGGGCGATGCCCGGAACTTCGCCGTCGCCAATGCCCCGGTGAGCTTCCCACCGATCTGGGACGCACCCTGGTTCGACTGGGTGCAGTACAATGGCTCGATCCGTCAGCCGATGGGCCGGAACGTCGCGGAGGCCATGGGGGTGCGGTCGCTGGTGCGCATGGAGGGGCCGCCCGAGAACCTCTACCGCTCCTCCGTGCGCATCCGCCGCATCCATGAGATGGAGCGCCAGATCGCCGGCGATGCGCCCGGCACCGGGCTGCACCCGCCATCCTGGCCGGAGGACATGCTGGGGCCGATCGACCGCGCCGCCGCATCGCGCGGCCAGGCGCTGTACGAAAGCCTTTGCGCCGGCTGCCATGCCGGCCGCTGGACGGCGCCGCAGGCGACGGCGGCAGGCAGCCCGCCGCAGCGCTATCTCGCCCTCACCATGGTCCCGCTCGACAGGATCGGCACGGATCCGCGCGCCGCCGAGAATTTCCGTACCCGGACGGCCTATCCCAGTCGCACCGACACCACGCCGATGCCTGCCTTCGAGGGGCTGCGGCGCGCGACCGACGCGGTGATCGGGCGATGGTACACGGATAATGCGATCCCGCCGGAACTGCGGCGGGAGATGGACGGGTATCGTGCGAATGACTGGCGCGCCCCCGCCGCCTATCGCGCCCGCCCGCTCAACGGCATGTGGGCGACGGCGCCCTATCTGCACAACGGCTCGGTGCCGAGCCTCTACCAGTTGCTATTGCCCGCCGAGCGCCGCGATCGCGTCTTCACCGTCGGCAGCCGGCAATTCGACCCCCGGCATCTCGGCTTCTCGACCGTTCCCTACCCGGGCGGCTTCGTCTTCGATACGGACGTGACCGGCAATTCCAACCGCGGGCATGAATTCCGCGACGGGCCACGCGGTAACGGCGTCATCGGCCCGGCGCTGACGGACGAGCAACGCCTGGACCTGATCGAGTTCCTGAAAACGCTGTAGGCCGGCGACCGGGATCGAACTGCCAATACCGGACGCGGGCCAAAATCAGCCCGTGATCGGAGCGCGATGCGAATCATTTGCAAAGTGAAGATTGTCTTCTGTATACGGATTTGATCTCAACGAGGGCTAATCCATGAGCGACAGCACCGGCAACGCGGATCTCCTTGGCCTGACCGCGGAAATCGTCGCCGCGCATGTCTCCAACAACAGCGTCGCACTGCCTGATCTGCCGGCGCTGATCCAGGACGTCTACCGCACCTTATCCAATGTCGGCATGCCGCCGGCGCCGCCGGCGGCCGAGAAGCCGCAGCCGGCGGTGCCGATCAAGAAGTCGATCACGCCCGAGTACCTGATCTGCCTGGAAGACGGGAAGAAGCTGAAGATGCTGAAGCGGCACCTGAAGACCGCTTACAACCTGACGCCGGAGCAGTACCGGGAGCGGTGGGGCCTGCCGCATGACTACCCGATGGTGGCACCGCTCTATGCCGCGAAGCGTTCGGAACTGGCCAAGAATATCGGCCTCGGCACGAAGCCCCGTGGCCGGCCGGTGCGGGGTCGCAAAGCCGGCGCCAAGTAAGGCACCGCTCACCGAAAGCAGGTGACACCAGGGCTCCTGCCCTCCATCGCCCAATGGCCAAGGCAGGTGCTCCCGGGTCTGGAGCCTTGCCTTGCGGGCGATCGCAGCCGGCGAGATGCATCTTCGGCATCTTCATCCGACCCACCATGCCATCCGCGCTCGATCTGCTTCAGTTCAGCCGCAACCCGAGCCGGCGGATCATCGCCCCGTCAGCCTCATATTGCCTTCGCACCTCGGCCGTGTAGGCAGCGCTGTCGAGATAGGTGACGGACATGTCGTAGCGCTGCAGCAGGGCAAGGTGCGCCGGGTCCTGCAGCGCGTCGCGGAATGCCACCTCCAGCCGCCGCACCACCTCCGGCGTCATCCCCGCCGGCCCGGCAACGCCATAGGGCGAGGCCGAGACGATATCGATGCCGAGTTCCCGCAGGGTCGGCACATCCTGGAAACGCGCCGCCCGCTGCGCGCCCCAGGTGCACAGCAGCCGGAACTGGCCCGCCTGCACCAACTCACCCCAGGTTGAATCGCAGGCGATGGCATCGACCTGGCTGCCCATCAGATTCTGGACCGCCTCCGCGGCACCGCGGAACGGCACATGGATCCACTCCGCCCGCACCGTCTCCGAGACCTCCGCCATGGTGATGTGCGGGCTGCTGCCGACGCCGGGCGAGCCATAGGTGATCCGGCCCGGCCGTGCCTTGGCGTCCCGCAGGAAGGCATCCCAGTCCCGCCAGGGCGCATCGGCGCGGACCGCAATGCCGAAAAGGTAGGATGAGAGCTGCGCGATCCAGGTGAAGTCGCGCATCGGATCATAGGGCGGGCGCGTCGTCATCAACGGCGCGCGCAAGGTCCCAAGCGGCATCTGGGCCAGGGTATAGCCATCCGGCCGGGTGCCATGCGCCAGCGTCTGTGCCCCCAGCATCCCGCCAGCCCCGCTGCGGTTCTCCACGATCATCGGCTGGCCGAGCGCCTTGCCGGCCGCCTCGCACAAGGCCCGCATGAGCACATCCGTGGTGCCGCCCGGCGCCCAGGGAACCAGCATCCGTATCGGCCGCTCCGGATAGCGCTCCTGCGCCAGGGCCGGGGTCGCGAGCAGGCCCGCCGCCAGCCCCATCACGCCGCGACGGCGCATGGACGGTACCCGGATCATCATCACCGCCTCCGCCGCGCTCAGTCCAGGATGCGGAAGATCGCCTCGATCTCCACCGGGATGCGGCCTGGCAGGGAAGCGAAGCCCACCGCGGATCGCGCATGCTTGCCGTTCTCGCCCAGCACCGCGACGAACAGGTCCGAGCAGCCATTGATGACCTTCGGATGATCCTCGAAATCCAGATCGGCATTGACCATGCCGAGGACCTTGATCGCCTTGAGCTTCGACAATCCGCCCGCCCCTTCGGCCGCCGCGGCCAGCAGGCCGAGCCCGACCAGGCGCGCGCTGGCATAGGCGTCCTCGATGCTCATCTCGCTCGGCACCTTGCCGCGCGGGCGCGGCCCGTCCGTGGTGCGCGGCCCCTGGCCGGAGGTCCACAGGATATTGCCCTCCACGCGATAGGGCACATAGGTGCCGATCGGCTTCGGCACCGACGGAAGGGTCAGGCCGAGCGCGGCCAGGCGCTCTTCGGGGGTCTCGCTCGACATCGCATCTCTCCTTGGACGAAGCGCCATGCGACACGCGCTTTGCCGCTTCGGCAAGAGGGCGCGTGCAAGGTCAGGGCAAGGTCAGCGTGGCGGGGATGCCTGCGGTGCCGCCGGCCGGTCGTTCGGACCGCCGGACCGGGTTTGCAGCATCGCGGACAGCAGCCCGGATGCGAACAGGCCGGCGACAGCCGGCTCGGGCGTGGATGAAGCGGTCACCCGCACCTTGACGAAGACGCCGCCCTGGACGCTGACGCAGACGCTGTCGCCCGTGGGGCTGCCATTCGCCTGGACGACGCGGAAATTCAGGCACCGCATGCCGCCGGCATCCGGCGTTCCAGCGACACGCATCCCCGCTTCAGGCGTCACGGCGCGATAGCGCCCCGCCCGTACCAGCGCGTCGATTTCGGCCCTGGTCATGCGCAACTCCTCGGCGATATCGGGACTGTGGCCACCATCGACCTGCCGCCGCCGCCCGCGGTCGTACAGGTAGATGGTGGCGGCCGCCCCCGCCCCATCCGCCGGCCTGTAGCTGGCACTGGCGCCGAGCCCGGCGCCGCCCGGCCGGCTTTCATAGTCGGTGATCTCCCCCACGCGTCGGAACCCCGCCAGCTCGGGCGGGAATGCCGCGGCCATGCGCGCCAGGGCAGGCCGGTCAGGACCCGCCGCTGCCCCATCCGGCATCGCGGCCGCGCCACACCCGGCCAGAAGCAGCATGGCCATCGCAACCAGGCGCATCCGGACTTCCCTTCTATTCTATTGCGAACACGTTATTTCGATAACTCCATCATCATCGCGTCCGGTCAAGACAATACCGGTCGCTGGCAGTGTTGTACTTTCAGTGCAGCGCGGAAGGATGCCGGCCCATCGGGTCGCAAGGCGGCCGGGCGCCCGATCCGAGGCTCCGGCGCCGCCGCCCCGGGGCGCGGGTCGCAGAGCACATCGCGCGCAGCGCAGGCTGCCCGCCATCATCCATGCCCCGCATGGACATCATGTGCGATGGCGATTGGCCCCATGCCGCCGGAAGGCGCAGATCCCGGGGCAGCCAATCACCCCGCCACGAAGGTCCCCATCCCATGTCCGAAGCCCCGCTGCCCACCACCGCCGCCGAGCCCCCGGCCCCCGCCGGGCTGCGCATCGGCCATGTCCACCTCAAGGTCGCCGATATCGAGCGCGGGCTGCGCTTCTGGCGCGATGCCATCGGGCTGGAGGTGCAGCAGCGCTACGGCGACCAGGTCGTCTTCCTCTCGGCCGGCGGCTACCACCACCACATCGCGCTCAATACCTGGGAGAGCGCGGGCGGCGAGCCGCCACCGCCGGGCAGCACCGGCCTCTACCACGTCGCCCTGCTCTATCCCGACCGCCCGTCCCTGGCCCGTGCCCTGCAGCGGCTGGCGGCCCATGGCGTGGCGCTGGAAGGCGCGTCCGACCACGGCGTCTCCGAGGCGCTCTACCTGCGCGACCCGGACGGCAACGGCGTCGAGCTCTACCGGGACCGCGACCCGGCCGAATGGCCGCGCGACGCCGCAGGCCGGCTCGCCATGGGCACCAGGCGGCTCGATCTGCCGGCATTGCTGGCGGAGGCCTGAACCCCTGGCGCGGGGGCGCCCGGGGGCTTAGACAGCCGCTATGGACGTCCTCTCCCCCGAGGCCGGCGATGTCGCCCGTGAGGCGGCACGCCGGCGCAGCTTCGCGATCATCGCCCATCCCGATGCCGGCAAGACCACGCTGACGGAAAAGCTGCTGCTGCGCGGCGGCGCCATTCAGCTGGCCGGCGCCGTCCGCGCCAAGGGCAATGCCCGGCGTACCCGGTCGGACTGGATGAAGATCGAACAGGATCGCGGCATCAGCGTCGCGACCAGCGTCATGACCTTCGAACGCGACAATGTCGTGTTCAACCTGCTCGACACGCCAGGCCACGAGGACTTCTCCGAGGACACCTACCGCACGCTGACCGCCGTCGACGCGGCCGTGATGGTGCTCGACGCCGCCAAGGGCATCGAGAGCCAGACCCGCAAGCTGTTCGAGGTCTGCCGCCTGCGCGACATCCCGATCGTCACCTTCGTCAACAAGATGGACCGCGAAGCCCGCGACCCCTTCGAGCTGATGGATGAGATCGAGAAGACCCTGGCGCTCGACGTCGCGCCGATCGCCTGGCCGGTCGGCCGCGCATCCGAATTCGCCGGCACCTATGACCTGCGCGAGAAGCGCTTCCTGCCGGTCGATGCGACCGACGCCGATGCCGTGCCGCTCGACGCGCCGGACGATGCCCGGCTGGCGTCGCTGGTCGGCGACGCGCGCGCCGCAGCGCTGGCGGAGGAAGCGGAGCTGGCGCTGGCCGGCTTCGCGGAATTCGACCTGGAGGCCTTCCGCCAGGGCACGCTGACCCCGGTCTTCTTCGGCTCCGCGCTCCGCGATTTCGGCGTCGGCCATCTGCTCGACGGCCTGGCGCGCTACGCCCCGCCGCCGCGCCCGCGCCCGGCCGATACCCGCACGGTGGAACCCGGCGAGCCGGCGCTGACCGGCTTCGTGTTCAAGGTCCAGGCCAACATGGACCCGAACCACCGCGACCGCGTGGCCTTCGTCCGGCTCTGCTCCGGCAAGCTCATCAAGGGCATGCGGCTGCGGCAGGTGCGCACCGGCAAGCAGGTGCCGGTCAATGCGCCACTGTTCTTTTTCGCCAAGGAACGCCAGGTGGCCGAGGAAGCCTGGCCGGGCGATGTCGTCGGCGTCGCCAATCACGGCACGCTGCGCATCGGCGATACGCTGACCGAGGGCGAGGCGATCAATTTCCGGGGCGTGCCCTCCTTCGCGCCGGAAATCCTGCGCAGCGTGCGCCTGGAAGACCCGATGCTGGCCAAGAAGCTGAAGACCGCGCTGTCGCAGCTCGCGGAGGAAGGCGTCGTGCAGTTGTTCCGTCCCTATGACGGCTCGCCGCCCGTGGTCGGCGTGGTCGGGCAGCTGCAGCTCGATGTGCTGCAATCCCGCCTCAAGGTCGAATACGGCGTGCCGGCCAGCTTCGATGCCAACCAGTGGCAAATGATGCGCTGGATCGCCGGCGAGGACCCCGCCGCCGTCGCGCGCTACCTCGACGCCAATCGCCGCGACACGGCGGAAGATCACGATGGGGAGGTGGTGGCCCTGTTCGGCTCCGACTGGCGCCGCAAGCGCGCCGAGGAGGAATGGCCGATGCTGAAATTCCACGCGGTGCGCGAGCAGCACGGGCTGGAGCAGATGAAGCGGTAACCGAAATGCCTCCGACGTCCTGACACGGGCGTTGCTACGCTCCCTCACGATCAAGAGAGCGACCGATGAGCGAAGCGGATTTCGATGCCGGGGCCCATGCGCGGGAAATGTCGCGGCTGGTCCACCTGCCCGTCGAAGCGGCCCACCTGCCCGGCGTGGCGCAGACGCTCCGCCTTGCCGCCCGCATGGCCGCCGCGATCGACGGCATGACCATCCCCCACGAGCGGGGAGCCGCCCCGGTCTTCATCGCCGGGCGCCGCGCGTAACCGCGGGCGCGGCCCATCCGTCCATGATGCCCTGACGCCGGCGCCTCGCGTTATCGGCGCGAGGTGCCACAGCGGAACAGCACCGCCTGCCGCGATTCGCCCGCGGCCGCGCGCAGGCTGCCATCGACGATGCGCGCGGCGAGGCGCGGATTGTCGAGCGCCGGCCAGCGGCAGTTCCGCGGCCCCGGCCGCGGCGCGATCCGCGCCGCATGGGCATTCTCATCCGCGATGCCGGCCTGCCGCGCCACCAGGCCATCGCCGGCGCAGCCGGCAAAGGTGAGGATCAGGCATAGGCCAGGATACCGCCACATCCGATGCACCCACATCGTTGCAGCAGCAGGCTGACAGAGCCTCGTTTCGGTGTCGTCGGAAAAGGTCGGGAAAGGTTAAGAAACCATCAGCGCCGCGCGGCCGCGACAAACGCCTCTCCATCCTCCGGCAGCAGCAGCCGGTCGCGGACCAGTGCCGCGACCGCCGCCCGCACCGCCGCTTCCGGCCGGCGGTCGCCGCCATGGCGTTCCTCCAGCGACGGCCGCGGATCGCCCGCGGCATCCCGCGCGGCCCGGGTCGGGGCAAACGGGAAGAAGCTGCCCTCCCGGTCGCAGAGTTCTCCGCCCAGCCCTTCCCCGGCACGGATGTTCCACCCGGTCTGGGTGCCGAGCGGCACCGCGAGGTCCGGCAGCGTGACGCCGCCGCGATCATTGCCATCCGCATCCACCGCCGGCACCAGTACCCGCCAGCCGGACGCATCGCCCCGCCTGCCCGCGACCCAGTCGGTGACCGGTGCCACCGGCGTCGCGAAGCGCGGCCGGGCGGCACCGCGAATGGCCGGGAAAGCCGCGAGCACGGCGCCCGCTTCGACCAGCGTGCCGTCGGCGATGCGCGGCACCCGGCTGTCGGGCGGTGCCACGCCACGCGTTGCCCAGTCATCCAGCGCCACCAGCAGCGCCCGCAGCAACGGCCCGGAAGAATGCGGGTTGTTGAGATTGACGCAGGTCCCGCGGGCCGTGGTCAGCCCGGCGCGTCCGGCATGCTTGGTGCCGGCGACCAGGAAATGCCGCACGCCCGGCAGTTCCGGCAGGTCGCGCGTGCCGCCCGGATCGGTATGGGTCAGGGAAGCGCCCTTCTGCCAGTACTCGGTCGCGGTATTCACCTCGATCACCAGCGGATCGCTGGCATCGCCACGCAGCAGCGCGCCTTCGGCGCCCGATGCCGGATCGCGAGTCGTGCCGAGGGCGATCGGGAACCAGGTCTCCGGAAAGGCGAAATCCTCATGCCAGGTGGCGGTGCGGTTCGGCTGCGCGAAGCGTTCGTTGATGAAGACGCGCCCGGCGCCGGCGATATGCACCAGCATGCCGTCGAAGACGCGGCGCCCCGCTTCATCGGCATTCATGCCGAGCCCCAGATGATGCCGCAGATAACGCCCGGACTGCGATATGCCGACCGCCAGCACCGCGCGCACCGGGATATCGGCGACCGGGCTGCCGGCACCGCCATGCCGCAGATGCGCGATCAGGTCGCGCGTCGCCGCGAAACCGATGCCGAGCGGCCTGGCACCCCGCGCCGGGTAGCGGAATTCATAGATCGACAAAGGCGTGAACCGCGCACCGCCCGCGAGGCGGATGGATTGGCCATCCGCATAGTCGAACGCGACCGGCTGCGGCGCGTCGTCGCGCGCCCGGCGCACCGTCAGCGTGGCATGGGCCGGATCGCGATCGGCGGCAGGGTAGGAAAGCGGCGCCGTGGCACGATCGGCTGGCAGCCTGACGCCGAAGACGAATTCATCACGGATCTCCGCCGTCACGCCCTCGATCACCGGCATGGTGATGGTGAGGTTACCCCCGGTGCGCGGGACATCGGGGTCCCAGCCATTCCAGACCAGGGTATGGCCAAGACGCAGCGCCAGTGCGTTCCCCACCGCCGCCGGACCGTCGAGCCCGTTCATGCTGGCCTGGGATGCCGTCGCATCCTGGAGATAGCTGAGCATCAGCTTGCGGCCGCGATTGGTGACCTCATGCACCAGCCGGCCGCTCGCCCGCGCCGGATCGGCGGGGCGCAGGATCTCGACCTCGGTCGCGTATTCGACGCGGCCCTGCGCATTGCGCGGGGCGATGGCGATATCGGCGATGACGGCGTTATGCGGGTCGGCTGGGTCGAGTTCGCCATGCGCCAGGGCCCGGATGACCTGGTAGGGCCCGGCGCCGAAATCCTGTCCCGCCGCGAAAAGCCGGGTTTGCAGGATTTCGATGCTGGTGATGCGCGCCCTGGCGATGCCCGGGCAGAACAGCACGGCCGCGAGCAACGGCCAGAGAGCCAGACGCATGGACCATCCTCCGCGCGGGTCTTCGCCCGCCGCGCGGAGGCTAGAGCATTTTCCGTTCGCCGAGGCTCACTTCACATGCTCCGGCCTATTGTTTTGGCGAGCATCTTCACCCGTTCCGGTCCGCGGCGTCGAATGCGGCCCGCCCGGCTATCCCGCGAAGGGGTCCTTCATGACGATGGTGTCGTCACGTTCCGGGCTGGTGCTGAGCAATACCACCGGCGCTTCCACCAGTTCCTCGATGCGGCGGATGTATTTCACCGCCTCGGCCGGCAGGTCGGCATAGGACCGGGCACCGTAGGTGGAACCTGCCCAGCCCGGCATGGTCTCGAACACCGGCTTGGCCCGGGCCTGGGCGCCGAAGCCCGCGGGCAGGCGCTTCATGAACTGGCCGTCGATTTCATAGCCGACGCCGAGCTTCAGTTCCGGCAGCCCGTCCAGCACGTCGAGCTTTGTCACCACCAGGCCCTGCACGCCGCCGAGCTTCACCGCCTGGCGCACCATCGCGGTGTCGAACCAGCCGCAGCGGCGCGGTCGGCCGGTGACGGTGCCGAATTCGCGGCCACGCTCACCCAGCCGCTTGCCGATCTCGTCATGCAGTTCGGTCGGGAACGGCCCGCTGCCGACCCGCGTCGAATAGGCCTTCGCGATGCCGAGCACATAGCCGATCAGGTCCGGGCCGCAGCCGGCACCCGCCGCGGCATTGCCGGCGACGGTGTTGCTGCTGGTGACATAGGGGTAGGTGCCGTGGTCGACATCCAGCATCACCGCCTGGGCGCCTTCGAACAGCACGCGCTTGCCCTCGTGCCGCGTCGCGTCGAGGCGCTCCCACACCGGCTCCGCGAAAGGCAGCAGCTTCGGCGCCAAGGCCAGCAACTGGTCGAGCAGCGCCTGCTTCTGGAATTCCGGCGCGCCCAGGCCGCGCAGCAGCGCATTGTGGTGCAGCAGCAGCTCATCGAGCTTGGCCGAAAGCGTTTCCGGCTCCGCCAGGTCGCAGAGGCGGATGGCGCGGCGGCCGACCTTGTCCTCATAAGCCGGGCCGATGCCGCGGCCGGTGGTGCCGATCTTGTCCTCGCCGCGCGCCGCTTCCCGCGCCTTGTCGAGCGCCGGGTGCAGCGGCAGGATCAGCGGCACGTTCTCCGCGATGCGCAGATTCTCCGGCGTCACCTTCAGGCCCTGGGCGCCGACCTTCTCGATCTCCGCCAGCAGCGCCTCGGGATCCAGCACCACGCCATTGCCGATGATGCCGAGCTTGCCGCGCACCACGCCGGACGGCAGCAGCGACAGCTTGTAGGTCTGGTCACCCACCACCAGCGTATGGCCGGCATTATGGCCACCCTGGAACCGCACGACGACATCGGCGCGGCTGGCGAGCCAGTCCACTACCTTGCCCTTGCCCTCGTCACCCCATTGGGCGCCGATCACGGCGACATTGGCCATGGCGTCAAACCTTCTTCGGAAACGGGGCGGCACGGCCGCCATCAAGACTATGGGTGCAGCGCAGCCGCGCCGGCGTATCGCCCGGGCCCAGCGCGGCGACCGTGGCGAAGCCCTGGGCACGCAGCGCACGGGCCAGGTCCGGATCGCTGCCGGCAGGAATGAAGACCCGCGGCCGCGGCGCCGGCTGCGGCGCCGCGCGCAGCATGGCATCGGGATAGAGCGAGATGCCGGTCGCGGCTTCGCCGCCCTGCGCCACATAGCGGCCGCCGCGCCCCATCTCCCCGCTATTGCCGGGGCCGTACAGGGTGAAGGCGACGCCGGTGTGGTACTGGAAGCCGCGGAACTCGACCGGGTCGAGCGTGATGCGCAGCCCCGGCGCCAAGGCGCGGATCGCGGCGATGACGGCGGCGGCATTGTCCGCGATGGCGCGCGCCGCCGGCGGCAGGCTGGCCGCTTCCAGCGCCGCCAGTGCGCCATCCGCCGGGCCCGCCGCATGCAGCAGCGGCGTCAGGTCGACCAGCGCCGCGCCACCCTCGGCGGCGGCTTCGGTCACCGCGGCGGCATCCTTGCGGTCCAGCGCCCGGGCCAGGCGCCGGCGCAGTTCCGGGGTGACGCCGGCATGGTCGAGCAAGGCGGGCGCCATGGTCGGCAAGGTGATGTCGAGGCTGCCATCGGTGACGCCGACCGCGGCCAGGGCCTCCACCGCCACCACCGCGACCTCGGCATCCGCCGCCGCGCTTTCGGCGCCGATCAGCTCGATGCCGACCTGGGGCAATTGCCGCGCCGGGGACAGCTGGGTGCCGCGCACCCGCAGCACCTGGCCGGCATAGGACAGCCGCAGCGGCCGCAGCTCCGCGCATAGCCGGGTCGCGGCGATGCGGGCGACCTGCGGCGTGGTATCGGCGCGCAGCCCCATCATGCGCTGGCTGACCGGGTCCATCAGGCGGAAGGTCTGCTCGGCGACCGCCGCGCCGGAGCCGGCGAGCAGGCTGTCCTCGAACTCCAGCAGCGGGGGCTTCACCCGCTCATAGCCATGGCCGGCGAAGGTCGCCATGAGCGCCTCGACGAGCGCCGCCTCGCGCTCCGCCTCGGGGGGAAGCACGTCGGCCAGGCCGGCGGGCAGCAGGGCAGGATTGGGGATGTCGTCGGTCATTTTCGTCGGAGGTGTGGCAGGCTGGGCGGCATGCCGCAAGGTCTGGAAGGTTGGATCCCGGGGGAATGAATTCCCCCGGCCCCCCTTCTTTTCTTTTTGCCACTTGGGCTGGTCAGCACGACCGCGCCGTCCGGTCCGACAGCGCAGTTGATAAAAATAGAAGAAGGGGGTCTGGGGGAATTCATTCCCCCAGCCCTCACCCGTCAGAACGCCAGCTTCTGCGCCTGCACCACCAAAGGCAGCGCCCTGACCCCGGCCAGCACCGCATCCGGCAGCGGCGCGTCGAGCGAGACCAGGCAGATCGCATCGCCCCCGGCTTCGGCGCGGCCGAGATGGAAGGTCGCGATGTTCACCCCGGCATCGGCCAGCACCATGCCGAAACGCCCGATGAAGCCCGGCCGATCGTGATTGGTGACGTAGAGCATGTGCGGCGCGAAATCCGCTTCCACCGCGATGCCCTTGATCGCGACCAGGCGCGGCTTGTCGTGGGCGATCAGGGTGCCTTCCAGCGCCCGCTCCTGCCGGTCGGTCCGCACCGTGACGCGCAGCAGCGTCTGGTATTCGCCGACCCGTTCATGGACGGTCTCGGCGACATCGATGCCGCGTTCCTTCGCCACGACCGGAGCATTGACCATGTTGACCGCGCCCATCAGCGGCGTCAGCACGCCGGCCAGCGCCGCCGCGGTCAGCGGCTTGCGGTTCAGTTCCGCCGCATGGCCTTCGTATTCGACGCGGATGGCGCGGATCGCATCATCGCCGGCGGCGGTGAGCTGCCCGGCCATGGCGCCGAGCATGCGCGCCAGCTCCATGTAGGGCTTCAGGCGCGGCGCTTCCTCGGCGGTCACGCTCGGCATGTTGATGGCGTTGGAGACGGCGCCGGTCAGCAGGAAATCCGCCATCTGATCGGCGATCTGCAGCGCGACGTTCTCCTGGGCCTCGGCGGTCGCGGCGCCGAGATGCGGGGTGCAGACCACGTTCTCCAGCGCGAAGAGCGGGCTTTCCGTCGCCGGCTCGGTCTCGAAGACATCGAGCGCCGCGCCGGCGATGTGGCCGGATTTGAGCGCATCGAAGAGGGCCGCCTCATCCACCAGGCCGCCGCGGGCGCAATTGACGATGCGGGCGCCGCGGCGGAGCTTGGCGATGTTCTCGCGGCTCAGGATGTTCTTCGTCTGCTCGGTCAGCGGCGTGTGCAGGGTGACGATATCGGCCCGCGACAGCAGCTCCTCCAGCTCCACCTTCTCGACGCCGAGCTCCAGCGCCCGCTTCTCGGACAGGAAGGGGTCGAAGGCCGCGACCTTCATCTTCAGCCCGACCGCACGATCGGCGACGATGCTGCCGATATTGCCGCAGCCGATCAGGCCCAGCGTCTTGCCGAACAGCTCGACGCCCATGAAGCGGTTCTTCTCCCACTTGCCGGCCTTGGTGCTGGCGCTGGCTTCGGGGATCTGCCGTGCCAGGGCGAACATCATCGCGATCGCATGCTCGGCGGTGGTGATGGCGTTGCCATAGGGCGTGTTCATCACCACGACGCCGCGCGCGGTGGCGCTGGTCACGTCGACATTGTCGACGCCGATGCCGGCACGGCCGACGACGCGCAGCTTCGGCGCCACCTCCAGCACTTCCCGCGTCACCTTGGTGGCGGAGCGGACGGCGAGGCCGTCATACTCGCCGATGATGGCACGGAGCTCGGCGGGCGCGAGGCCCGGCTTGAAATCCACCTCGAGGCCGCGGCGCTGGAAGATGGCGACGGCGGCGGGCGAGAGCTTGTCGGAGATCAGGACCTTGGCCATGGCTCAGCGCCCCCCCGCCACCTGGGCGAAAGCCCAGTCGAGCCAGGGCAGCAGCGCCTCGATATCGGCGGTCTCCACCGTGGCGCCGCCCCAGATGCGCAGCCCGGGCGGGGCGTCGCGATAGGCGCCGGCGTCGAGCGCGACACCTTCCTTCTCCAGCAGGGAAGCCAGCTTCTTGGCCGCCGCGGCCTGGGCCTCGGCGTCCAGCGCCGTGAACCAGGGCGCCTTGATCCTCAGGCAGATCGAGGTGCAGGACCGCGTTGCCGGATCCTCGGCCAGGAAGTCGCACCAGTCGCTGCGGCCGACCCAGGCGGCGATGGCGGCCAGGTTGCGCTCGGATCGCGCGACCAGGCCGTCCAGCCCGCCGACGCTCTCCGCCCAGCGCAGCCCGTCCAGCGCATCCTCGACGCAGAGCATCGAGGGCGTGTTGATGGTCTCACCCTTGAAGATGCCCTCGATAAGCTTGCCGCCCTTGGTCAGGCGGAAGATCTTCGGCAGCGGCCAGGCGGGCTTGTGGGTCTCGAGCCGTTCGACGGCGCGCGGCGAGAGGGCCAGCATGCCATGCGCCGCCTCCCCGCCCAGCACCTTCTGCCAGGACCAGGTCACGACATCCAGCCGGTCCCAGGGCAGGTCCATCGCGAAGGCGGCCGACGTGGCGTCGCAGATCGCAAGGCCCTTGCGGTCGGCCGGGATCCATTCCTTGTATGGCACGCGCACGCCGCTGGTGGTGCCGTTCCAGACGAAGACGACATCGCGTTCCCAGTCGACGGCGCCGAGATCCGGCAGGCCGCCATAGGGCGCTTCCAGCAGGCGCAAATCCTGCAGCTTGAGCTGCTTGGCGACATCGGTCGCCCATTCCTTGGAGAAGCTCTCCCACACCAGCACATCGACGCCGCGCGGGCCGAGCGCCGACCAGAGCAGCATCTCGACCGCGCCGGTATCGGAAGCCGGGACGATGCCGAGCTTCCAGTCCGCGGGGATGCGCAGCACCGCCCTGGAGCGCTCGATCACCTCGGCGAGGCGGGCCTTCGGGCCGGCGGCGCGGTGGCTGCGGCCGAGCAGCGCGCCGTCCAGCGCGGCCAGCGACCAGCCAGGGCGCTTGGCGCAGGGGCCGGAGGAGAATTGGGGATTGTTCGGACGCAGGTCCGGCTTGGCGGTCATATGCGGCTCCCTTGCAGAAGCGAATGCGCTCCGGTGGGGGAGCGTGGCCCGCCGCCAGTCTAGGCTTGCTCAGCCGATGCGGGAAGGGTCCACCGTGACGGCGTGGTTCAGCGGCCCGTGGCCATGTCCATAGCCGGGCGCCGTCTCGATCGCCGCCCGCACATAGCGGCGGGCGCGGGCGACGGCGTCATGCAGCGGCATGCCCTGCGCCAGGCCGGTCGCGATGGCGCTGGCCAGCGTGCAGCCGGTGCCATGCGTGTGGCGGGTATCGATGCGCGGGGACGCGAAGCGGGCAATGCCGGCGGGTGAGACCAGCAGGTCGACCAGGGTTTCCCCTTCCATATGGCCGCCCTTCATCAGCACCGCCTGTGCGCCGAGCGCCAGGATGGTCCGGCCGGCGCGTTCCATGTCCGCTTCGCCGGCGATGGCATGCCCGGCCAGCAGCTCGGCTTCCGGCAGGTTGGGCGTCACCAGGGCCGCGGCCGGGATCAGCTTGGCCTTCAGCGTCTCCACCGCATCCGGCCGCAGCAGCGGATGGCCACCCTTGGCGACCATGACCGGATCGGCCACCAGGGGCACGCCATGCGGCAGTTCCGCCAGCACCGCCTCGATCGTCGCGATGTCGTGCAGCATGCCGGTCTTGATGGCATCGGCGCCGAGATCATCCAGCACCAGCCGCATCTGCTGGCGGATGAAATCGACCGGCACCGGCAGCACGCCCTGCACGCCGAGCGTGTTCTGCGCGGTCAGCGCGGTGATCGCCGTCATCGCGAAGCCGCCGAGCGCGGTCACCGCCTTGATATCGGCCTGGATGCCGGCGCCGCCGCCGGAATCGGACCCGGCGCAGATCAGGACTTTCCCGTTCATATGCCCGCGTGACGGAGTCACGTCTCCGGTGCTCGCCGGCTGCGCCGTCTCCGCCCTGCAACGATCCGTCACGTCACGCCGCCTTCGCCCGCGCGCGAATGGCATCCGCCAGGCGATCGACCGTGCGGGACACCACCGCCTCATCCTCCGCTTCCGCCATCACGCGGATCACCGGTTCGGTGCCGCTGGCGCGGATCAGCACCCGGCCGCGATCGCCGAGCGAGGCTTCCTCCGCCGCGATCGCCGCCTGCACGGTGGCGTCGTCCAGCGGGCTCGCCCCGACATAGCGCACATTCACCAGCCGCTGCGGCAGCGGGTCGAAGCAGCGGCAGATCTCGCTCGCCGGCTGGCCTTCCTCCACCAGCACCGCCAGCACCTGCAGCGCCGCGATCAGCCCGTCGCCGGTGGTCGCGAAATCGGTCATCAGCACATGGCCCGACTGTTCGCCGCCCAGGTTGCAATGCGTCTCCCGCATGCGTTCCGCGACATAGCGGTCGCCGACCGCGGTGCGCAGCAGCGCCACGCCCTGGTCCTTCAGGAAGCGCGCGAGGCCCATGTTCGACATCACCGTCGCGACCACCGCACCGCCCGCGAGCCGGCCCTGCGCCACCCAGCTGCGCGCGATCAGCGCCAGGATCTGGTCGCCATCGACCAGCCGCCCCTCTTCATCGACCAGCACCAGCCGGTCCGCATCACCATCGAGCGCGATGCCGAGATCGGCGCGGCGCTCCCGCACCACCTCCGCCAGTTGGGCCGGCGCGGTGCTGCCGCAGCCCTTGTTGATGTTGGTGCCGTCGGGGGCGACGCCCACCGGCACCACCTCCGCCCCCAGTTCCCACAGCACGGTCGGCGCCACCTTGTAAGCCGCGCCATGCGCGCAATCGATCACGATGCGCAGCCCCTCCAGGCTGAGCCGCTTCGGGAAGCTTGCCTTCGCCGCCTCGATATAGCGGCCGGGCGCATCCTCGAGCCGGGACGCGCGGCCGAGCCGCGACGGCGGCGCGAGGGCCGCGGTGAGGTCCCCTTCCATCAGCGCCTCGATCGCGCTTTCCTGGGCATCGGACAACTTCAGCCCGTCCGGGCCGAACAGCTTGATGCCGTTATCCTCGTAGGGGTTGTGGGACGCGCTGACCATGACGCCGAGATCGGCGCGCAGGCTGCGCGTCAGCAGCGCGATGGCGGGCGTCGGCAGCGGGCCGACCAGCACCACATCCATGCCGGCGCCGATGAAGCCCGCGGTCAGCGCCGGTTCCAGCATATAGCCCGACAACCGCGTATCCTTGCCGATCACCACGCGGTGGCGATGGCTGCCGCGGTTGAAGAAGCGCCCCGCCGCCTGGCCGAGGCGCAGCGCCGTCGCCGCATCCATCGGCGCCTTGTTCGCGGTGCCGCGGATGCCGTCGGTGCCGAAAAGGCGGCGGGTGCTGGACATGCGGGCTCGATCTTCCCCTGGAGCGTGACGGGTCGCGGCGGAATCGCCGGATACGGGACCGGCGCCCCCTGCCCGCTTCCCTACATCCGGCGGGGGCCGGCCGTCCATCGGAGCAGGTCTTTGCCACAGGCCCCGCCCGTGGTCAGGTGCGCCGCCCCCGCAGGACAGGAGCCGCGCGCATGACCACCATCCCGGATCGCCAGGTGCCCGGCATCCATCATCGCCGCGTGGGCGATATCCTGGTCACCGCCGTGAGCGACGGCTTCCTGCAGGGCTCCATGGCGGTGCTGCAGAACATCACGGAAGCGGACAGTTCCGCCATGCTGCAGGCCGCCTTCCGCCCGGTGCCGCGGCGCACCGCGGTGAACTGCTTCCTGATCCGGAGTGGCGGCCGCGCGGCGCTGATCGACACCGGCTGCGGCACCGGCCTGCAGGCGAGTTCCGGCAAGCTGCTGCCGAACCTGGCCGCGGCCGGCGTGGCGCCGGAGGCTGTCGACACGGTGATGCTGACGCACATGCATGGCGACCATTCCAACGGCCTGGCCGATGCCGCCGGCAACGCCGTCTTCCCGGCCGCCGAACTGGCGCTGCATGAAGCCGAATACGCCTATTGGTGCGAGGATCCGGAGGCGGAGGCCAAATGCGCCGCCAGCGGCCAGGGCGTGCCTTATTTCGCCATGGCCCGCACCCAGTCGGCCCCCTATCGCGACCGGCTGAAGCTGTTCCGCGGCGGCGAGGTCTTCCCCGGCGTCACCGCCATCCCCCTGCCCGGCCATACGCCTGGCCATACCGGCTTCCTGGTCAGTTCGGGCGACCAGTCGCTGCTGATCTGGGGCGATATCGTGCATGTGCCGGAGGTGCAGGTGCCGCGGCCGGAAGTGACGATGCAATTCGACGTCGACCCGGCGGAGGCCGAGGCGACGCGCCGGCGCACTTTCGACATGGTCGCGACCGATGGCCAGCACATCGCCGGCATGCATCTGCATTTCCCGGCCTTCGCCCATCTGGCGCGGGAGGGCGGCGGCTACCGCCTGTACCCGGATGCCTGGGCGCTGGAGCTCTGACGGCCTGACGCCTGCAACAGGCCTGACGCCTACAGCACGCCTGACGGCTACAACAGAAAGGCCAGCGCTGCCTCGCAGGGCTGGGCCACCTTCAGGGCCAGCACGTCGTCGGCCCGCGTGCGGCCGAGATTGACCGCCGCCACGGGCTTGCCCGCGGCGACCGCGGCATCGACGAAGCGAAGGCCGGACCGCACCATCAGCGAGGTGCCGACGACCAGCACCGCATCCGCGCGGTCGAGATGCGCGAAAGCGGTGTCGACGCGCTCCCGCGGCACGGACTCGCCGAAGAACACGACGTCGGGCTTCAGCAGGCCGTGGCAGCGGGGACAATCGGGCACCGTGAAACCGGCGAAGTCGGCATCGAGATCCGCGTCCCCGTCCGGCGCCTGGGCGGCGTCGCGCGCGGCCCAGCCCGGGTTCAGCCGGATCAGGCCGTCCTGCATGGCGTCCCGCGCCAGCCCATGGCCGCAGCCCATGCAGCACACCCGGTCGAGCCGGCCATGCAGGTCGATGACCCGGGTGCTGCCGGCGGCCTGGTGCAGCCGGTCGACATTCTGGGTGACCAGGATCTCGGCACGTCCCGAGGCTTCGAGGCAGGCCAGGGCGCGATGGGCCGGATTGGGCCGCGCGGCGCCGAAGTGCCGCCAGCCCACCAGGCTGCGCCCCCAGTAGCGCTGCCGCGTCGCGGCCGAGCCCATGAAGGCCTGATAGGTCACGGGCGGCACCCGCTTCCACTGCCCGTCAGCATCCCGGTAGTCGGGGATGCCGGAACTGGTGCTGCAGCCGGCGCCGGTCAGGATGAAGAGGCGCTGGTGGCGGCCGATGAAATCCTCAAGCGCGGCCGGCATCGTCGCTCTCGGGCTCGGGCGGCGGTGCCGGCGGCGCCTCCCCCGCTTCGCAGGCGCGCCAGACGGCCAGGGCCTGCACCGTCTCCGCCACGTCATGCACGCGCAGGATCGCCGCCCCGCGCTCCACCGCCGCCAACGCCGCGGCCAGGCTGCCGGCCAGGCGCGCGCCCGCGCTGCCAACCCCCGACAGGGTGCCGATGAAGTGCTTGCGCGACGCGCCATAGAGGATGCGGCAGCCAATCCCGGCCAGGATCGGCAGGCGCTCCGTCAGCGCCAGGTTGTGGTCGATCGTCTTGCCGAAGCCGAGGCCGGGATCGATCGCGATCCGCCCGCGCGGGATGCCGAGCGCCTCCAGCGTCTCGACCCGATGGCGGAGGAAGCGCGCCACCTCCAGCACCACGTCATCATATTGGGCCAGTTCCTGCATGCGGCGCGGATCGTCGCCCTGCATGTGCATCAGGACGACCGAGGCCTCGGCGCGCGCCAGCACGCGGATCGCATCCGGATCATGGCGGAGCGCGGAGATATCGTTGACCATCTCGGCCCCCGCCTCCAGCGCCGCTTCCATCACCCGGGCATGGCGCGTGTCGATCGAGACAGGCGCCGCCTTCGCCAGTTCCCGCACCACCGGCAGGATGCGGCGCAACTCCTCCTCCACGCCGACCGGATCGGCACCGGGGCGGGTCGATTCACCGCCGATGTCGAGAATGTCGGCGCCCGCTTCCAGCATCGCGTGCCCGGCCTCGATCGCCGCCGCATGCCCGGCATGCTGGCCGCCATCGGAGAAGCTGTCGGGGGTCGCGTTGATGATGCCCATCACCAGCGGCCGGTCGACGGGCAGCCCGACGAAGGGGATCGGCCGCAGCGCCAGGGTCGACAGCGCGTCCTGCCAATCCTCCGGCACCTCGGAGAGCGGTCCGATGCCGAGATTCTCGCCCTCCTCGATCAGGCGGACCAAGGTGAAGGCGTTGGCCCCGCCGGCGAGCGGCAGGGCGATGCCGAGCTTGATGGCGTGGAAGGCGGCCGGCCCGTGCAGCAGGCCAAGCGGTTCGACCCAACGCTCGATGGATGCGGACAAGGCGAGGTTCCCTGATTGGCGCGCCCCTCGGCGGCGCAGCGGGGGAAGAAGCCCAAGCCGGGCCTCTGCCGCAAGGGGCGATGATGTGTGTCATCCCCGTGACGCGGCATTTCACGGCGCCGGAGATGCCTGGCCCGTTCAGCAATCGGTGATCTGGCCCTGACGCGGATTGCGTGGGGACGGGCCGTCCCGCCCCGGCGAAGATGTCCGCCGCGATGGAGGACCTGGAGGATTACCCATGAATGCCAGCAGGTCAGCGATCAGGCTCGGCGGTATCAGCCGGCGCCTGCGGACAGGGGAGCCTGCCCAAAAACAAAACACCCGCCTTGCGGCGGGTGTTCCGGATCAGGTGGCGGGGGCGGCCCCGGGGTTCAGCCCGGGGCGGG
>DASYDR010000115.1:0-27635 GCA_036499545.1 Roseomonas sp.
CCGTGCGAAGCTTGCACCCGGTCCCACGTCGTCTGCACTTCGGCGCCGCGCGCGAACGTGATCTGCACCGCGGTGTTGTTGGCGGCGGTGAATGTGCACTTCGACGTATTATTGGCATCGACGTTGACAGTCAGCGGTCCGGCGCCGAGCAGCGGCGCCATGTCGATGCCGGTCGCGACACCCATGCGCCGGAACAGCCAGGCCACATCCTCGGTCGCGACATTGCCGGTGGCGCCAGGGGCGAAGGGGCAGCCGCCGATGCCGCCGGCCGCGCTGTCGAAAACCTGGCAGCCGGCGGCGAAGGCCGCGGCCACATTGGCGACGCCCATGCCGTAGGTGTCATGCCCGTGGAAGGCGAAGCGGTCGCCCCAATGGACCATGGCCTGGCGGAAGACGCGGCCGACCTGGTCCGGCGCGGCATTGCCGGTGGTGTCGCAGATCGCGATCTCGATGCCGGGATCGAGTGCCGCGGCGCGGGCGACCCAGTCGAGCGTGGTGGCTTCCGGCACCACGCCTTCGAAGGGGCAGTGGAAGCAGCAGGACAGGTTGAAGCGGACCTTGAAACCCTCGGCCAGGGCTTCGCGGGTGATGGCGCCGAGGTCGGCGAAGCTCTCCTCCCGGCTGCGGTTCACATTGGCCTTGTTGTGGCCTTCGGTGACCGACATGAAGAGGCCGATGCGGTGCGGGCGATGCTCCAGCGCCGCTTCGAAGCCGCGGCGGTTCGGCACCAGCACGGTGCATTCGAAACCGGCGAGCTGCTTCGCGGCGGCCAGCACCGCCGGGGTATCGGCCATCTGCGGGATCGCCTTCGGCGAGACGAAGGACCCGATCTCGGCGCGGCGCAGGCCCGCCTGATGGAGCGCGGTGACCAGCGCGATCTTTGCCTCGGTGGGCAGGAAGGGGCCGACCGATTGCAGGCCGTCGCGGGGTGCGACTTCGCTGATGATGACGCTGTCGTGCATGTCAGGCGTCCTTGTCGCCGAGGAGTTCCTGGAAGACATGGTGGTTGTGGGCGCCGGCGGCAGGGCCGGTCCAGCGCACCATGGCTTCCGGCGGCACGCCGTCGAAACGGAACGGCGCGGCGGGGTGCAGCACCTGGCCGAGCAGCGGGTCCGCGACCTCCATCACCATGGACCGGGCGCGAAAATGCGGATCGGCCGCGCAATCGGCGATGTCATACAGGCGGGAACAGGGGACTTCGGCGGCTTCCATCACCGCCTCGGCCTCCGCGGCCGGGACGCCACGGGTCCAGGCGGCGATGGCGGCGTCCAGCTCGACGACATTCTCGCAGCGTAGCGCATTGGTGGCGAAGCGCGGATCCTCGGCCATGGCGGCAAGGCCGATCGCCTTCATCAGGCGCCGGAAGATCAGGTCGGAATTGCCGGCGATGCAGAGCCATTTGCCGTCGGCGCAGGGATAGGTGTTGGTCGGCGCCGCGGTCTTGACCGCCGCCCCCTGCGGCTGCCGGATCCAGCCGAACAGCCCGTATTCCGGCAGCATGCCCTCCATCAGCGAGAAGACGGAGGAGACGAGGTCGACATCGATGATGCGCCCCTTCGCGGCCGGGTCGCCCTTGATGCCCCAGCAGGCGGAGACCAGCGCCAGCGCCGCATACATGCCGGCGAGGTCGTCGCTCATCGAGACGCCGCAGCGCGGCGGCGGGAATTCGGCCTGGCCGGGAACCGCGGTCAGGTGGCGCAGGCCGCCCATCGCTTCCCCGATCGCGCCGAAGGCAGGTTTGTCGCGATAGGGGCCATCCTGGCCGTAGCCGGAGATGCGCGCGATGACGAGGCGGGGATTGGCGGCATGCAGCGCCTCCGCCCCCAGCCCGATCCGCTCCAGGTAGCCGGGGCGGAAATTCTCCACCAGCGCATCGGCGCGGGCGCAGAGGCGGAGCAGCTTCGCGCGGTCCTCCGGCGCCTTCAGGTCGAGTGTGACGGACAGCTTGTTGCGCCCATGCACGCTGAACCAGACCGCATGGCCGTCGACGGTGCTGCCCCAGCCGCGCACCGGGTCGCCGTCCGGCGGCTCCACCTTGATGACCTCGGCGCCGAGATCGGCGAGCAGGCGGGTGGCGAAGGGGGCGGCGATGTAATGCCCCAGCTCGACGATCTTCAGCCCGGCGAGCGGCAGCATGGCGGTTTCCTGTCCCATCCCGGATGGATAGCGGGGGCCGCGGTCCCGGGAAAGCGGCTGGTGGTTCAGCCTGCCGCCATGCAGGCGCCGGCCTGCTGCCAGGCGGCGCCGAAGCCGTTGCTGCGCAGCGCGACCGGCTGCGCATTCGGCAGGGTGACCAGCAGGATGGTGGTGGCCGCCGCGCGGTCCGCGATCTGTCGCAGCAGGTCGTCGGTCTGGATCACGCTGTGCATCACCAACGGGCCATTGCCATCCGCGCCCATGCGCCGGGCGCCGTCGACCGGCAGGGTGAGCACCGCAAGGTCGCTGGCGTCGCCGCCGGCCCAGCCGATCCGGACCTGGTCGGTGCCCTGGGCCGGCGTCGGCAGGCCGGGTCTGACGAAGCCGATCAGCAGGATCGGCCGCCGGCCGGCGCGCTGCGTCAGGTCGATGCGCGCCGGCCCCTGCTCCGGATTGGTGTCGCGCAGCGACATCAGGCAGATCGCCTCGCCGCGTTCCCCGGTCTGGCGCTCGAACTGCCAGGTGCCGGCCTGGCTGCCGCGATAGGGATCGGGCGGTGCCGTCTGCGCGACGGCCAGGCTGGCCTGCAGGAGCAGGGCGATGACGATGGCCGTGATGCGCATGGCAAGGGACCTTTCGGGGAAGGTTCAGGTGGCGGCCGGCAGGGTCCAGGGCGCCGCGCGCTCATAGCCCGCCGCGGCACCGAGCAGCGCGGCGTCGGCGAAATAGCGCCCGACGAGCTGGATCGAGAGCGGCAGCCCGCCGGAGGAGAGCCCGGCCGGCAGCGACACCGCCGGATGGCCGGTGACGTTGAAGGGCGTGCGCGCCTGGCGGGGATAGGTGCGTTCCACCTCCGCCGTGTCGTCGATGCGGCAGGGCGGATCCATGGAACTGGCGGTGAGCAGGATGTCCACCTCGGCGAAGGCGGCCTGGACGGCCGCGATCAGCTGCCGGCGGCGGCGCTGCGCCTGCACATAGTCCGGGCCGCTGGCGAACATGCCGGGCAGCAGGCGCCGGCGCGTGACGGCGGCGTAGTCGCCGGGGCGCTCGCGCAGCCAGGCTTCGTGGATCGCCGCCGCCTCGCTCAGCAGGATGGTGCGATTGACGCCGGCGAAATCGGTCAGGCTCGGCAGCGTGACGTCGCGGACCACGGCGCCCTCGGCGGCCAGCAGCCGCGCGGCCTGCTCCAGCGCTGCGGCCATTTCGGGATGCGCGGGCTGGTCGGTTTCGTGGAAGTGGCGGACGAAGCCGATGCGCAGCCCCTTCAGCCCGCGCCCCAGGTCACGGGCGAAGTCCTCCGGCGGCTGCGCGGCACTACCGGGATCCTGCGGGTCATGGCCGGCGATGGCGTTCAGCAGGATGGCGTTGTCGGTGACGGTGCGCGTCATCGGGCCGACATGGTCCAGCGTGAAGGCCAGCGGGAAGACGCCGCGGCGCGACACCAGCCCATAGGTCGGCTTCAGCCCGACGATGCCGCAATGGCTGGCCGGATGCCGCACGCTGCCGCCGGTATCGGTGCCGAGCGCGGCCGGCAGCATGCCGGACCCGACCGCGGCGCCGGAGCCGGAGGAGGAGCCGCCCGGGTGATGCGCGGGGTTCCAGGGGTTGCGCGCCGGCGGGAAGGGCAGGTCGAAAGCGGGGCCGCCAATCGCGAATTCATGCGTCGCGAGCTTGCCGGGGAAGATCGCGCCGGCGGCGCGCAGCTTCGCGGTCACCGCCGCATCCGCGGTGCGGCGATTGTCGAGCAGGATGCGCGAATGGCAGGTCGTCACCTGCCCGGCCAGGTCGATGATGTCCTTCACCCCGACCGGCACGCCATGCAGCGGCGAACGCGGCCCGGATCGCGCGATCTCCGCCTCGGCCACGCGGGCATCGGCTTCCGCGCTGTCCCAGAGCTCCAGCAGGAAGGCGTGCAGCTTCGGCTGCAGGGCGGCGCTGCGGGCGCGGCAATCGGCCAGCAGCTCCACCGGCGACAGGCGCTTCGCGGCGATCGCCTCGGCGGCGGCGGCCAGGGTAAGAGGCGCGCTTGTTTCCTGGCGCGGCCGATTCAGCTCTCCGCGCCCTTCGGTGCTCCGACCATCGGACGCGCTCATGCCCGCGGCACCGCATGGGCGGGGATCGGCTCGGCGGCGGGATCGGCCGGGCGGACGAAGGCGGCGGCCAGGCGCGCGGCCTGGGCAACTGCCGCACGCACATCCGCCGGATGGTCGCGCCAGGCGCGTTCCAGCCCGCGCGCCGTCGCCAGCGCCTCGATCTCCGCATCCGTCATGGGTCGTTCCTTCGCAATGCCGGCGGCGAGCCTGCCGCAAAGCAGCCAGCTGCGGGAGGGGGCGCGTAACCGATCCCGCCGGCGGGGCGAACCCCAGGACGACCCGCAAGGATCCCCGCCATGACCGCATCACCCCCGCGCCGGCTGCGCGCCCTCGCCTGGATCCCGGCCATCTGGATCGCTTGGGAACTGCTGCACTACGAACAGTACAAGCTGACCGGCAATCCGGGCTCGGTCTTCCTCTTCACCGTGCTGACCGACTGGCTCGGCTTTCACGGTCACGAGAAGGTCATGCGCCTCGGCGTCGGCACCATGGAGATCCTGGCCTCGATCCTGGTGCTGATTCCGCGCACCCAGGGCTTCGGCGGCCTCTTCGCGATGGGCGTCATGAGCGGAGCGATCTTCTTCCACATCGTCAGCCCGCTCGGCATCGACCCCTATGGCGATGGCGGCGTGCTGTTCCGGGAAGCCTGCCTCACCTGGGCGGCCGGGCTGCTGGTCGCGGTGCTGCGCCGGGACCAGCTGCTCGCCCTGTTCAACCGCATCACCGGGCGCGGCGCGGCGGTGCCGGCCTAGATGGCGGAGGCGGGCGCCGGGGCGCGCGGCGGGCTCAGCCGGCCGCCGCGCGACCTGCGGCTCGATATCCTGCGCGGCTGGATGCAGGTGTCGATCTTCATCTCGCACTGCGTCGGCAGCTACATGGCCTGGGGCATCCACGCCGCCTGGGGCGTCTCCGACAGCTCGGAGCAGTTCGTGCTGCTCTCCGGCATGCTGCTCGGCTCGGTCTTCACGCTGAAGGCGGCGCGCGGCGACGTCGCGGCCGCGCGCGGCGATATCCTGGCCCGCACGCTGCGCCTCTGGCGCACGCATATCCTGGTCTTCCTGCTGATGGCGGCCTTCATCCTGGGGCTGGAGCGCACCCTCGGCATCCGCGGCGAAGCGATGCGGCTCGGCTGGGGCTTCCTGTTCGATGCACCGCAGCTCGCGATTCCGGCGGCGGCGGCGATGCTGTACCAGCCAGCCGAGATGGGCATCCTGCCGGTCTTCGTCGCCTGCATGCTGCTGCTGGCGCCCTTTCTCTGGCTGGCCGGACGCATCGGCGCCTGGGCGCTGCTCCCTTCCGCGCTGCTGTACGCCGCCGCGCAGCCCGGTTGGGTCGCGACGCCCGGCATCAGGAGCGGCATCGCCTTCGATCCCCTGGCCTGGCAGTTCATCTTCCTGCTTGGTGCCTGGCTCGGCCGGCGCGGGCTGCTGACCGGCCGCGCCCTGCCGCGCCATCCGGTACTCATCGCCCTGTCGGCGCTGGTGCTGGTGGCCGGCCTCTGGGCACGGATGATCGACGAGGCGGTCATCACCGGCCCGGCCTGGGCCACGCTCGCGATCCAGGGCAAGGAAATGCTGGCGCCGGCGCGGCTGCTGCACGCGCTGGCGCTCGCCTATCTCTGCGCGGCACTGATCCCGCGCGAGGCGCCCTGGATGCGGAATCTCCTGGGATCCGCCCTGGCGCTGATCGGGCGCCACAGCCTGCAGGTCTTCTGCCTCGGGCTGTTCCTGTCCGAAGCGGTGTCGATGCTGCTGCGCCGATTCGCGGGCCAGGCCGGGTGGCTGGACCCGGTGCTGGTGGTCTGCGGCGCCATGGTACTGGCCCTTTTCGCGCGCCGGCTGGAGGCTCGGCGGGCCCCTGTCGCCACCGCCTTGCGGGCAGGCTAGCATCGCCGTGTCGGAGATGACCTTCCACCGCTTTCCAGGATGGGCGATGCCGCCGGACGCTGCGAAGGCCGAGGCGCGAGAAGCGCGGGACGCGCGCTGGTCGGCCCTGATGGCCGCCGCCCAGTCGGGCGATGGGCGCGCCTATGACACCCTGCTGCGGGAAATCCTGCCGCTGCTGCGCGGCATCGCGCGCGGCCGCCTGCGCGATGCCGCGGAGGCGGAAGATGCGGTGCAGGACGCGTTGCTGACCCTGCACCGCGTGCGCGCCACCTATGACCCCGCGCGCCCCTTCACGCCCTGGATGGCCGCGATCGCGGAGCGCCGGGCGCTGGATCGCGGCCGCAGCCGCGGCCGCCGCGCCGCGCGCGAGGTGGCGATCGAAGCAGCGGAAAATCTCCCCGGGCCTGCCGTGTCGGAGGCCGAGCGCGGCCTGGCGCGGGCGGAGCTGCGCGCGGCGCTGGGCGAATTGCCGGCCTCCCAGGCGACGGCGCTGCGGCTGGCCAAGATCGAGGAACTCTCGCTGGCGGAAGCGAGCACGCGGTCCGGGCTCAGCGTCGGTGCACTGAAGGTGGCCACCCACCGGGCATTGCGCAGCCTTCGCAAGCGCCTCGGCGGCGGGGAGGGGGCGTGATGCGGACCGAGGAGCTGATCGCGGACCTGTCGCGCGGTCTGGCGCCGGTGCGGCGCCTGCCCGGCCCCGGGGCGCTCACGCTGCGCTGGCTGGCGATCGCCGTCGTCGTGGTGGCGCTGGCCGTCGCGATGCACGGGCTGCGCCATGATCTGGCGGCAAGGCTGGCGGCGGGGCTCGACCTGCGCCAGATGCTGGCCGCGGGCCTGACCGGCGTGCTGGCCGCCATCGCCGCCTTCCAGCTCTCCTTTCCCGATCGCGACCCGCGCTGGGTGCTGCTGCCGCTGCCCGCCTTCGCGCTCTGGCTCGCCAATCTCGGCTGGGGCTGCATGCAGGATTTCGCGCGGCTCGGCCCCGACGGGCTGCACCTGACGATGAGCTTTCCCTGTCTCGGCTTCATCCTCGGCTTCGGCCTGCCGCTGTCCTTCGCCATGGCCTGGCTCGGGCGGCACGCGGCGGCGCTGCGGCCGGGGCCGGTGGCGGCGCTGGGTGGGCTGGCGGCCGCGTCGATCACCAATATCGGCCTGACCCTGGTCCACCACCTGGATGCGGCGGCGATGGTGCTGGCCTGGCACGGGCTGGCGATCCTGGTGACGACCGCCGCGGCCGCCGTGCTCGGGCCACGGGTGATGCGGGTCGGGGCAGCGTAGGGCGGAGGTCCGCCGGGCAGGGCCGCCCGGCTTGCGCCCGCCGCCCCCCCGCGCCCATATCCCCGGCATGGACCTCGACTTCACCGATGCCGAGTTGCACCGCTATTCGCGCCATATCCTCCTCGCCGATATTGGCGCCGAGGGGCAGGCCAGGCTGCGTGCCGCCTCCGTCCTGATCGTCGGCGCCGGCGGCCTCGGCTCCCCGCTCGCCCTCTATCTCGCGGCGGCGGGGATCGGGCGTATCGGCATCATCGATCACGACACGCTGGAGTTGTCGAACCTGCAGCGCCAGATCGCGCACACCACCGCGCGCATCGGCCGCGGCAAGGCGGAGAGTGCCGCGGAGGCGCTGCGCGCCCTCAATCCCGAGGTGGCGGTGGAGGTGCATGCGCGGCGGATGGATGCGGCGGCGGCGCGCGACCTGATCCCGCGCTACGACATCATCTGCGACGGCACCGACAATTTTCCGACGCGCTTCCTGGTGGGCGACGCCTGCCACCTGCTCGGCCGGCCGCTGGTCTCGGCGGCGGTGCTGCGCTTCGAAGGCCAGCTGGCGATCTTCCAGGCGCATCGTGGTGCGCCGTTTCCCTGCCATCGCTGCCTGCACCCAGAGATGCCGCCGGACGGGCTGGTGCCGAGCTGCTCCGAAGCCGGGGTGCTCGGCACCGTGACTGGCGTCATGGGCACCCTGCAGGCGACGGAGGTGGTGAAGCTGATCCTCGGCATCGGTGAGACGCTGGCCGGCCGGCTGCTGCTCTGGGATGCGCTCGACATGCGCTTCCGCACGGTGCGCCTGAAGCGCGACCTCGCCTGCGCCCTTTGCGGGGAAGCACCGTCGATCACCGATATCGTGGAGCCGGAGGCGGCGCCGGTGTGCGGGGTGTGAGCACCCTCGGCATCCTGCTGATCTCCGGCGGCCATGAACGGGCGCATTACGCCCTGGTCATGGCGACCGGCGCGGCGGCCCTGGGGCGGGATGTCACGCTCTTCGCGACCAATGCGGGTTGCCGGCTGCTGCTGGCGGGCGAGACACCGGACGCCGACCCGCGGGAGGCCTTGCTCGCCGCGCGCGGTGTCGCCGGGATCGGCACCCTGCTGGACGCGGCGGGGGAACTCGGCATCCGGATGATCGCCTGTGAGGCCGGGCTCGCCGCCGAAGGGCTGCGGGATGCCGCCCTGGCGGCGGGGGTGGAACGCGCCGGGGTCGCGACGTTCCTGGAGGCCGTCGGGCAGGGCCAGATCGTGACGCTATGACAGGCTTTGCTGACGGCGCTTGACCGCGGCCGGCAGCGTGGGGGAGACCATGCCGCATGCGGCATTTTCTGGTCCTCGTCCTGAGCCTGGGCATCGGCGCGCCCGCCTTCGGTCAATCCGCCCTTGGCAGCCCGGGCAGCCTGCCCCCGCCGCAGCGGCCGGGCAGCGCGGCGCCGGCTGCCGCCCCGCCGGCCAGCCAGCCGGCGCCGGCCAGGCCGCATGCCGCCCCGGCGCGGCCGCCGCAGGGTCAGGCCGCGCCGTCGCGACAGGCGCCGCAGGTCAGCCCGCCCAGCCGCCCGGCCCGCATCGGGCCCCAGACCCATGAACGCCGGCCCCGCCAGGGCCAGGCGCAGCAGCAGCGCCGCCGCACCGGGGCCGCCGCGGGTGCCGCGGCCGGCGCGGCCGCCGGCGCGGCGGCGGCCCGCCCCGCGCCCCCACCGGCTCCGGCCGTGCCACCGCCGGAGCCGGTGACGCCCTCGACCGGCAGCGTCACCGGCCTGCCGCTGCCCCGTTTCGCGGCGCTGCGCTCGGATGAGGTGAACATGCGCTCCGGCCCCGGTACGCGCTTTCCGATCGAATGGACCTATACGCGGCGGGAACTGCCGGTGCAGATCGTCCGCGAATTCGACCTCTGGCGCCGGATCCGCGACATGGATGGCGTCGAGGGCTGGGTCCACCAGAGCACCCTGTTCTCCCGCCGCGGCCTGGTGGTGCGCGGTGCCGCCAATGCCGAGATCCCGCTGCGCCGCCGGGCGGAAGATGGCACATCCCTCGTCGCCCGGCTGCGTCCGGGCGTCGTCGGCCGGCTGCGGAGCTGCGAGACCGCCAGCCCCTGGTGCGAGGTGCAGATCGGCGAATACCGGGGCTATCTGCGCCGAGCGGAAATCTGGGGCGTCAGCCCGGACGAGGAAGTGAAGTAGGGACGAGTCCTTCGTCGGCCTCGGGCACCGGCGCGGCCTGCGGCCGCTTTTGAGGCGGGCGGCCGGCCTGAATCAGGCGGCCTGGGTTGCGTGGCGTTGCTCATGGGCCAGCAGCCAGGCCTTGCGGGGCAGGCCGCCGCCATAGCCGGTCAGGCTCGCATTCGCGCCGACCACCCGGTGGCAGGGCACCACGATCGCGATCGGATTGGCGCCATTGGCCATGCCCACCGCCCGGCTCGCCGCCGGCTTGCCGAGTTGCTGCGCGAGCCGGCCATAGGTGGTGGTCATGCCTGCCGGAATCGGCCGCAGCGCTGCCCAGACCGATCGCTGGAACGCCGTGCCGCCGGTCCGCACCGGCAGCCGGTCGAGTGCCGGCAGCTCGCCTTCGAAATAGGCGTGCAGGCCGTCGCGGATCGCGGCGGGGCTCTCGCCCGGGGTCAGGGCGTAGGCCCCGTAATGCAACCGCAGCAGCCGGTGCATGCGTGGTGCGTAATCATGGAAATCCAGCGCCCGCAGCGCCTCCCCGTCCGAGACGACCAGCATGGTCCCGACCGGCGACGCGACGTGATCCAGCAGCAGCTTCAAGGGACGTCTCCGTAGCGGATGCGGCCGCATCGGCGGCCCAGAGATGCAGGGCGGCATAGGCCCGCCAGGGGCGCCAGGCCTCGGCGCGGCGGAGCAGTGCCGCAGGCGTCGGCCGGCCGGCCGGCGTTGCCATCGCCCGCAGCAGGCCGATATCCGCGGCGGGGAAGGCATCGGGTTCGCGCAGCGCCCGCATCGCGATGTACTGCGCGGTCCATTCGCCGATGCCGGGCAGCGCCTTCAGCCGGATGATCGCGGCGTCCAGCCCCTGTTCAGGGGCGAAAAGCAGCGGATCGGCCTGGGCTGCCGCGGCCATCGACCGGATCGCCGCGATGCGCGCCGCCGGCATGCCGAGCGTCGCGGCCAGATCGGCCTGCAGGATCCGGTCGGGCGATGGAAATACATGCGTCAGCCCGGGCTCCGCCGGTGCCGCCAGTGGCGCGCCATGGGCCGCGGCGAGCCGGCCGGCGAGGCGGGTGGCGGCGGTGACGGTGATCTGCTGGCCGAGGATGCCGCGGATGGCCAGCTCGAAGCCGTCCCAGGCGCCGGGCACGCGCAGCCCCGGCCGCGTCGCGACCAGCTCCGCGAGATGCGGGTCGGCCGCGAGCTGGGCCGCGATGGTGGCGGGATCGGCACCGAGGTCGAAGATGCGGCGGATGCGCTCGACGATCGCCGGCAGCGCGGTGACCACGGGGAAGCGGATCGTCGCGGCCAATGCATGCGGCCGGCCCGCCGGGCGGATCGCGATGCTGCCTTGCGCCGCGCCCAGGGTGATGGTCCGCGCATAGCGATCGGGCGTGACATGCTCCACGCCGGGAATGGCCCGCGCCGCCAGGAACCCGATCATCGCCGGCCAGTCATAGGGCGGCCGGTAGGGCAGCGTCAGGGTGACGGCGGCTCCCGGCATTTCCGCCATGCCATCGCCGCGGAGCGTCCGCGGCGCGCGGCCGTAGAGCGCGCGGAAACTCGCGTTGAAGCGGCGCAGGCTGCCGAAGCCGGCGGCCAGCGCCACCTCGGTCATCGGCAGGTGGGTGTCGGTGATGAGCTGCTTGGCGAAGAGGCTGCGCCGCGTCTGCGCGACGGCGCCGGGCGTGGCGCCCAGGTGCTTCTGGAACAGCCGGCGCAGCTGACGTTCCCCCATGCCGAGCCGCATCGCCAGCCCGGCCACGTCACCCTCGTTCAACGCGCCGGCCGCGATCAGCGCCATGGCGCGGGAGATGGTGCTGGCGGTGCCGTGCCAGGCGGCGATGTCGGGCGACGTCTCCGGCCGGCAGCGCAGGCAGGGGCGGAAGCCCGCCGCCTGGGCCGCGGCCGCGCTCGGCATGAAGACGATGTTCTCGAACTTCGGCGGCCGCGCCGGGCAGATCGGGCGGCAATAGATGCCCGTGGTGCGGACGGCGGTGAAGAACCGCCCGTCGAACCGGGCATCCCGGGTCAGCAATGCCCGGTAGCAGGCTTCAGGATCCAGGTGCATGCCGCGCAACATGGCGGCAATCGGCCTGGCCTTCTCGCCATTTTCGGACGCGATGGGCCAGTGTCTGCCATGCGCACGGCGCTGCGCCCGCAGCCGCCGCCGTTCAGGCGGCTGCGTATCGCGGTCCGGCCGTCAGCCGAGCGGGCTGGTGCCGGGCAGGGCGGAGATCGGTCGCCCGGGAGGCTGGGACGGGGTCTCCGCCACCGGCTCCGGCGCGAAGGGCGGCACCGAGGCCGCCGGCATCGGGACCGTAACGCCATCCGGATAGCGCGCGATCGCGCCGGTGGAGGCATCGACGATGATACCGATCAGCCCGCCGAACAGGATATTGCCGAAAAACCAGGGATTCAGCCCGGCTTCGACGGTGGCCTGGCCGGCCGGCGCACCGGCTGGCGCCTGCGGGTGGCGGCAGGTCACCAGCAGCGCGCCGGATGCGCGGCTGACCGTCACCCGCCCGGGTGTGGGGGAAATGGTGCCGAGGGCTTCGTTGTTGCGGGTCACATCGCAAATCGCGCCGGCCGGCGTCGTTTCGACATTCAACTGATGGGTGCTCGGGGACACGATGGACGCACAGCCCGGCAATAATGCTGCCCCACAGAGCAGCATGACGATTCTCGACACCATTTTCTCCCGGCGAGTGATGGCAACAAGCTAGATGATGTTTCCGTCATTGCAATCACCAAATCGTGACGATTTTTCTGATCATGTTGTATACTTTCGCCGCTGCTGATCAGTGCGTGCGGGACAGACGCGGCGCGACGACCACCAGGATGGCAGCGGCCTGGACCAGCGCCGCGGCCAGGAACGGCGCCCAGTTCCCCGCCACGGCGTCGCGGAGCGCGCCGAGTGCGGCCGGCGCGCAGGCGAAGACTGCCTGGTTGGTGGCGGTGACCAGGGCGACAACCTTGCCGACATCCCGCGCCCGGAACTCGATCTGCGCGATCAGCGGCGGCAGGGAGACCAGGTTGCCGACACCAAGGCCGAAGCAGACGCAGCCCGCGATCAGCAGCGGCACGGAAAGGCCGCCGGAGGCCAGCAGCAGCAGGCTGCCGGCCACCTGGACCGCCAGGTTGACCGCCGCGGCCACACGCCGGTCGGCGCCCGCCGGCATCAGGGCGCCGAGCAGCGTGCGCCCCAGCACGGCGCAGGCGGTGGTCAGGCTCATCGCCGCCCCGGCCCAGGCCTCGCCGAGTGTTGCCGCGAGCAGGGAGAAAAGATGCGCGATCAGCCCGATCTGCGCGAACAGCCCGAGGGCGAAGGCGGCCGAGAGGGTCGCGAAGCGCCGGTCGCGCCACAGGGCGACGCCGGATGGCAGGGGTGGTCGCGCGACATCCGCCGCCGCGGGGCGCGCCGCCTCGCCCGCCAAGGGCCCCTGGCCGTCGGGCGCCAGCCCCATGCCGTCGGGCGTCCGCGCCAGATAGCGGCCTGCCAGCCACCAGAGCGTCGCCACCATCACGAGGCCCACGCCGGAGACAGCGATGGTCAGGCCGAATGCCGCGATCAACAGCGCCCAGAGCGGGGTGAAGATCACGCCGCCGACGCTGGCGCCATTGAAGGCCATGGACAGCGCGGCACCGCGGCGCTGGTCGAACCACGGGCTCACCATCGCATTGATCGCGGCACCGCTGGTCGCGGCCCAGCCCGCGCCGCTCAGCAGCGCGGCGGGAAAAAGCTGCCAGGGGGCGGCGGCCAGCGCCCAGGCCAGCATGCCGGACGCGGCCGCCAGCGCCCCGGCGCGCGTCACCGCGGCCAGGCCGAAACGCGCATGCAGTTCGGGCAGGCGGGCGACGAGCAGGGCGCTCAGCAGGAAATGGCAGGTGATGGCGGCCGAGATCAGGGAAACCGGCCAGCCGCGGCCCTGATGCAGCACGTGCAGGAACACCGAAGGCCCGTAGAAGCCGGCGCCCCAGGCGAAGACCGCCACGACGAAGGCCGCGCCAACGACCCGCCAGCCGAAAAAGACCTCGCTGCGCAGGGCGTTCATCGGGCGACCGCCGGATTGTCCGGGAAGACGCGCAGGAAGGGCACCGGATTGGTGAGCACAGGGGCCATGGCCGGACGCTTCCTCTCGCGATCATCCTCCGGCCTGGCCTAGCCTGCAGGCGTGCCGCCATGCTCGCCGGAATCGGACTCCGTCGCCGGCAGGCGGGGATGGGAGGTCAGGGTGTTGGATTTCGTTGAATGCGATCGGGCGCGCGTCGCCCGCGACGCCACCTATGACGGCCGCTTCTTCACCGGCGTGCGCACCACGCGCATCTATTGCCGTCCGGTCTGCCCGGTGCGCCCGGCCCGTTCCGCCAATGTCGCCTTCTACCCGACCGCGGTGGCCGCCGAAGTCGCCGGCTTCCGCCCCTGCCTCCGTTGCCGGCCGGAGGCAGCGCCTTTCTGCCCGGCCTGGAACGGATCCCGCAGCACGGCGGAGCGTGCGATGCGGCTGATCGCGGATGGCGCGCTCGATGGCGAAGGGGCGTCGGTCGATGCATTGGCGGCGCGGCTCGGCGTTGGCGGGCGCCATCTCGGCCGTCTCTTCGCGCGCCACGTCGGCGCCAGCCCGACCCGTTGCGCCCAGACGCTGCGCATCCAGCGTGCCAAGCGGCTGCTCGACACCACCGATCTGCCGATGACGGATATCGCGCTGCAGGCGGGCTTCGGCAGCCTGCGGCGCTTCAATGCCGTCTTCGCCCAGGTGTATCGCCTGCCGCCGACCGCGATCCGCCGCCGCCCTGGGCTGCGTCCGCCGGATACGCCGCCCTTGCGGGCGCCCGCGCCATCGCCCTAGCCTTGCGTCATGGACCAGGATCGCACCCCGGCGACGCACGATATCGGCGGCGCCAACCGCTTCCACTGCACCCCGGTCGAGCCGGACGAGGCGCCGCCCGATGCTTTCGGCAAGCGTGTCGACGCGCTGCGCCAGCTTCTGGCGCAGAAGAAGCTGATGACGGTGGATGAACTTCGGCGGGGGATCGAATCCATCCCGGAAGCCGAGTATTTCGAGCTCGGCTACTACGAGCGGTGGTTGCGTTCCATCACCCTGCTGATGGTCGAAAAAGGCGTCGTCGCGGCGGAGGATGTCCGATGACCCCGGCCTATGCCCCCGGCACCCGGGTGCGCGTGAAGGATGCCTGGCCGGAACGCGACGGTCCCTGCCATATCCGCACGCCGCATTACCTGCGCGGGCGGGAAGGCGTGGTGGACCGCGCCCTCGGCACCTTCGCCAACCCGGAAGACCTGGCCTTCGCGCGGCCGGCCGCGAAGCGCGTGCTCTATCATGTCCTGTTCGACCAGCAGCCGGTCTGGAACGAGGGCGCCCCCCAGGACACGCTCCTGGTCGAAATCTTCGAACATTGGCTCAGCCCAGCGGAGTCCCACTGACATGGCCGCCGCCCCGCGCCCCGAAAGCCTCGTCCTGCTGGAAAAGCTCGTCGCCGCGCTCGCGGCGAAAGGCATCGTGACCGAAGCGGACATCACCGCCCGCCAGGCCATCACCGATCGCGCGAGCCCGGAAGTGGGCGCCCGCATGGTCGCCCGCGCCTGGACCGATGCGGATTACCGCGCCCTGCTGCTGACCAATGGTGCCGAGGCGGCGGAGCGGATGGGGGCGACCATGGCCGGTGCGCCGCCGCTCGGCGTGCTGGAGAACACCGCCGCCCGCCATCACCTGGTCGTCTGCACGCTGTGCTCCTGCTACCCGCGCGCGGTGCTCGGCTATCCGCCGCACTGGTACAAGAGCTTCGCCTACCGGGCCCGCGCGGTGCGGGAGCCGCGGGCCGTGCTGGCCGAATGGGGCACCGCCATCCCGGACGATGTGGAAATCCGGGTGATCGACAGCACCGCCGATTACCGCTGGATGGTCCTGCCCCTGCGCCCGGCCGGGACCGAGGGCTGGAGCGAGCATCGCCTCGCTGCCCTGGTCACCCGCGATGCCCTGGTCGGCGTCGCCCTGCCGAAGGCGGCGTGACGGGCGTTCCGCGGCAGGGATGCTCAGTGGCGTCGCCGGTCCACGACGCCGGCGACGGCGGCGCCCAACCGCTGGTTGTCCGCGATCTCGCGGCGCGCCTGATGGCGGCCGCGCCGCACGCCCAGGATATAAGCCAGCAGGATCAGGCATCCCGCAGCCAGCAGCACCGTCCAATCCACCGCCACGACGAACCTCGTTTCTGATTGGTATCGTTGAGCGAGAATATATTAAAAATCCATCCACCGGCCAATCGCAATGATGACAGCCGTGGTCGGCACCCTTGCCCTGCGCCGCATTCCGCGCTTCATCCGGGTGCACCAACCGTATCGAAGGCAGCACGCCATGACCCTCGCCCCTGCGACCCGCGACGCCCTGCTCGGCGTCACCACCGCGACGCTGACGACCGTGCTGCTCAAGAAGGGCGTGCGCTTCTGCTACATTCGCGGCTCCCGCCCGCTGACCTCCGGCAGCAATCGCCGCATCGTCGGCCCCGCCTTCACCTTGCGCTTCACCCCGACGCGTGAGGATCTGGCGACGGTCGAGAGCTGGTCCTCGCCGCGTTCCACCCGCGCCGCGATCGAAGCGATGCCGGAAGGCGCCGTCGCTGTCGCCGATGCCTTCGGCAGCGTGGATGCCGGCATCTTCGGTGACATCCTCTGCGCCCGCATGGCGAAGAAGGGTGTCGTCGGCCTGGTCACCGACGGCATGGTGCGCGACGGTGCCGGCGTGATCGGCACCGGCCTGCCGGTCTTCGCCCAGGGCGCGGTCGCCCCGGCCTCCGTCGCCGCGCTGAACTTCGTCGGCTGGGAAGAGACGATCGGCTGCGGCGGTGTCACCGTCGTCCCCGGTGACATCGTGGTGGCGGATGACGACGGCGCCGTCGTCATCCCCGCCGCCCTGCTGGATGCGGTCACCGAGGCCGCCGTCGAGCAGGAGCGCCTGGAAGGCTGGATCATGAAGGAGGTGGAGAAGGGCCTGCCGCTGCCCGGCCTCTATCCGCCGAACGCCGAGACCAAGGCCCGCTACGAGGCCGAGAAGAACCGCTGAGCCTATCCGACGACCTTGATCCTTGACCGATCAGGGTCCCTCGAACGCCGGTGCCGCGCATCCGCGCGGCTTGGCCTCGCCGGACCACCGGCGGGCCGCATGAAGGAGCTTCGCCCATGTCCATCGCGATCGGGATCGCCGGGATCGGCGGCCGCATGGGCAAGCTTCTGATGGAGGAGGTGGCGGCCGCTGGCGCCACCTTCGCCGGCGGCAGCCGCCGCGGGGACGATCCCGCCATCCTGTTCGCCGATGCCGATGTGGTGATCGACTTCACCCATGCGCATGTGGCGCCGGCCCATGCCGCCGCGGCGGTCGCCGCCGGCACCCCGCTGATCCTCGGCTCCTCCGGCCTCTCGGCGGAAGAAGAGGCCGCGGTGGCGCTGGCCGCGCGACAGGTGCCGATCGTCTACGCCGCCAATTTCGCCCCCGGGGTGAATCTCTTCCTCGCGGTCGCGGAGCGCATGGCGGCGGCGCTGCCGCCGGAGCAGTACGATGCAGAGATTGTGGAAATGCATCACCGCCAGAAGGTAGACGCACCTTCCGGGACGGCGGTGGCGCTCGGCCGTGCCGTCGCCCGCGGCCGCGGCACCACGCTCGAGGCTGCCGGCCGCGAGAGCGGGCGGGACGGGCATACGGGTGCCCGCGCCACCGGTACCATCGGCTTCGCCGCCCTTCGCGGCGGCCAGGTGGTCGGCGAACATACGCTGATCTTCGCCGCTGGCAGCGAGCATATCAGCCTGACCCATCGCAGCTTCGACCGCCGCGTCTACGCGACCGGCGCGGTGCGTGCCGCGCAATGGGTGGTGGGCAAGCCGCCGGGTCTCTACGACATGCGGGATGTGCTCGGCGTCGCGTCATCGAACGTCATCGACTGACGCTTTTTTTCTTGAGAAGCTCTCGCTTTCCGGTTCAATTTGCGTGCCCTGGAAAGGACACGCCATGGACAGCGAGGATGCGGCGACCCCGCCTACCGTTGCGCGACTGGCCCAGCTCTACGGCGAATATGTGCGCGGCAACCGTGATGCCCTGTTCGACGCCCTGACCGAGGATGTCGTCTGGGCGTCGAATGGCGCCCAGGCCCTGCCCTGGAGCGGCACGCATAACGGTCGCGCGGGGGTGGCAGCCTATTTCCGGCACCTGGACAGCGAGATCGAGGTTGTCGGCTACGCCGTGGAACGCGTCATCGCCCAGGGCGACTGGATCGCTGTGATCGCCAAGGCGCGGGCCCGGTTCCGCAGCGGGGAGGAACGGATCCTCGCCAAGGTCGATGTCGTCCGCATGGATGGCGACCGGGTCGCCGAATTCCACGAATACTATGATTCCGCGGGTATGGAGCGCGCCATGGCGGCACCCGCCGCCGTCGCGCGGCGGGATCCGCCGCCCATGGTCCGGGCCGCGGCGCCATCGGATGCGGGCGTCAGGCAGGGTGGCCTCGGGTAGCGCGTCAGCCGGTCCGGGACTGCCGGCGCCTGGCCATCTCGAAGCGCAGCCCCGCGGCTGCCAGGGCGAGCGGCGGCTGCGACGCCTTGCCCTCGAACACCATGCCCTGCGGCAGGCCATGGATCGCATGCGGCCTGATTTCCGCCCGCGCCCGATCCTTGATCACCGTGAGCATCCAGTCGCAGCGCGGCTGCAGCAGGACGGATGCGCCGTCCAGGAAGCCGGTGAAGCGGGGGCAGGGTTCGCGCCCACTGTTCGCCTGCGGGTGCTGCGCGTGCCATTCGATCAGAAGCCGGCCTGCGCCACCGAAGCCGTCCGGGTCCCAGATGACCGTATGGCCGAGCGCGGCGGCGATCTCTGCATCGAGCTGGAGGTCGCCCTGGGCCGCTTCTTCGCAGCGTCCGGCCAGTTCTTCGAGTGTCACCGGCGGAAAATCAGGTCAGCGACCGGCCGTGACGGCGAAGACCGGTGGCGCGCCGGTCGGCCCCGGCGACAGGATCACGTCGAGCGCGGCGACAGACAGTATGAGTGCGATCCAGATCGACAGCGGCACAAGATGGTCGCGCATCATCGCCTCCCTGTTCTGCCGGCATCATGATGAGGGCGGCCAAGGATATGCAACCATCGCGTGCAGATTGTTTCGATGGCGTGGCCGGCCGCGTCATCAACAAGACGCGCGCCAGCCCCATCACAACCCCAGGGCATGGCGCCGGACCAGCCGCGCGCCGCGGCCTTCTGCCATACGCAGCCATCGGGGGCGGTCAGCTTGACCCCGGCATGCCGCACCTGCACAACGCGCTGATCCCATGCGGGATCAGCCGACCGGGGCGTGCCGGTTCACCGCGACAAGAGGCCGAATCACGCCATGCGCGACAAGGGTGAATACCTTTTCACCTCGGAGAGCGTCTCCGAGGGTCATCCCGACAAGGTGGCGGATCGCATCTCCGACACCGTGCTCGACGCTTTCCTGGCTGCTGATCCTTACTCGCGCGTTGCGTGTGAGACCCTGGTCACCACGAACCGCATCGTCCTGGCGGGCGAGGTGCGTGGCCCGGAAGCCGTGGCCTTCAATCTCGAAGAGAAGGTCCGCGCCGCGGTGCGCGAGATCGGCTACGATCAGGCCGGCTTTTCCTGGCGGCACGCCGCCTTCGAAAACCACCTGCATGAGCAGTCCGCCGACATCGCCGCCGGCGTCGACGCCGCAGGCAACAAGGACGAAGGTGCCGGCGACCAGGGCATCATGTTCGGCTACGCGACGACCGAAACGCCGGAGCTGATGCCCGCGCCGCTCTACTACGCGCATGGCATCCTGCATCGCGTGGCGGAGCTGCGGCACGCCGGCGATGCGCGCGTGGCCGGCCTGCTGCCGGACGCGAAGTCGCAGGTCACGCTGCGCTATGTCGACGGCAAGCCGGTCGGCGCCACCTGCGTCGTCGTCTCCACCCAGCACGAGGAGGGGCTGGAGCAGGCGCAGATCAAGGAACTGCTCCGCCCGATCGTGGCTGAGATCCTCCCCGCCGGCTGGACCTGCCCGGAGGACGAGTTCTATGTGAACCCGACCGGCAAGTTCGTGATCGGCGGCCCGGATGGCGATGCCGGCCTCACCGGCCGCAAGATCATCGTCGACACCTATGGCGGCGCGGCGCCGCATGGCGGCGGCGCCTTCTCGGGCAAGGATCCGACCAAGGTCGACCGTTCCGCCGCCTATGCCGCGCGTTATGTCGCGAAGAACGTGGTGGCCGCCGGCCTCGCGGATCGCTGCACCATCCAGGTCAGCTACGCGATCGGCGTCTCCAAGCCGCTTTCGGTCTATTTCGACCTGCACGGCACCGGCCGCGACATCGATGAGGTGAAGCTGGCCAAGGTGGTGAGCGAACTGGTGAACCTGTCGCCGCGCGGCATCCGCGAACATCTGCGGATGAACCGCCCGATCTACGTGCCTTCCAGCGCCTATGGCCATTTCGGTCGCACGCCGGATCCGGTGAAGGATACCTTCACCTGGGAAAAGACCGATCTCGCCGCGGAGCTGAAGCGCGCCTTCGGTCGCTGACCAGTCGGCGATGGCGGGGGCTGGTGCCCCCGCCATCACCACGCCCCGGCCTGAAAGGCCATCACGCCGCGTCCGGTCCGTCCGGGGTGCGGCGGAATGCCGATAATATGGCTCGATGATTCACAGGCCGGTCCGGCCCAAGGTGGTTGCGCACGCCGATCGAGCGGGTAAGGATGGCGTATGGCTGCTGCCGACGACACGCCACCCCGGATCCGCGATGCCGTCATCCTTGGCCTGGTTCTGCTGACCTTCACGCTGAAGCTCGTCGTCGAAGTCAATGCCCCGATCAAGGACGACGTCGCCTGGCTGCTGCATGTGGCCCAGGACTGGATCGATGGCCATCGGCTCTATGTCTCGCTCGTCGAACTGAATCCGCCGCCCATCATCTGGTTCTCCGCCCTGCCGGTGCTGATCGGACGCGCGCTGGACGTTTCGGCGCTGGACGTCATGCCCGTCTTCTGCGGCCTGCTGGTGATGGGCAGCGCCTGGTGGACCGCGAGCCTTTTGGTGCGCCGCGGTCTCTTCCACCGCCATGCCACGGTCTTCACCGGCATCGCCGTCATCCTGCTTTTTGTTCCCACCGGCGAATTCGGGCAGCGCGAGCATATCATCGCCGCGGCGGCGCTGCCCTATCTCGCGCTCCGCATGCGGCCCCTGCGCGGCGGCACGATCCCGGCCCCGGAAGCCGCCGCCGCGGGCGCGCTGGTCGCCCTGTGCTGTGCTCTGAAGCCCTGGTACGCGCCGGCTTTCATCCTGGTCGAGACCGTGATGGTGGTGCGTGGCGGCGTGCTGCAGCGGGTTGCGATCTGCAGCGCCATCGCGACGGGCACTGTCATCGCGGCGGTCGCGCTGCTCGCGCATCCGGAATACTTCACCGAAGTCGTGCCCCTGGCGTTGAAATTCTACCTGCCGCCGCCCGAGGGCCTGGAACGACTGTTTCCACGCGACGCGGTGCTGCTCTTCGCCGGCCAGGTGGTGGCGGTCTGCCTGTGGTGGCTGCGCCGCCAGGTCAGGGATGACGGCGATGCGATCCTCATTCTGCTGCTCTTCGCCTTCGGTGCGACCGGCGCTTATTTCGAGCAGGGCCGCGGCTGGTTCTACCATCGCATTCCCGCCGCGACCGCGACCATCGGCGCCCTGCTGCTCTGCGCCGCGCTGTCCTGGCCGCAGGCGCTGCGTTGGACGCGCATCGCGGCGGCGGTACTGCTGCTGGCCTTCGCGGGGCAGGCGGGCAAGCGCTTCCTGCCGCGCCTGGTCATGGCCGCCGACTTCCGCGACGGGATCGAAGAGCGGCTGAGCGATCTGCTGCAGCGGGAAGGCGCGCGCAGCTACCTGGCCTTTTCCAATACGCTTGCCCTGGGCTTTCCTGTCGTCGACATGGCAGGCACCGCGTGGGCATCCCGCTTCGCCTCGATGTGGGCCGTGCGCGGCGAATTGCAGTCCATCGCCGAGGCCGACCCCGATGCGCCGGTATCGACCCAGGCCCGGCGCTGGGTCATCGAGGATTTCCTGGCGGCCTGCCCGGATGTCGTGGTTGTCGACACGGGCAGCGAAACCGACTACCCGGCGGTGCTGAGTGCCGCCGATCCGGCTTTTGCCCGTGCCTGGGCCGGCTATGTCCGCATCGGCAGGTTCGATGGCCTGCTCGCCTATCGGCGGGCACCGGGGGCCGCACCGTGCGAATCACGCCCGGACGGCTCCTGATCCGCATTATCCTTCCTTGAAGCTCCGTGATGTGATGACGGCTGACCGCCCCCCCCTCGCCGAAGGCATTCCTGACCGCCTCTACGGCCGCCGCCGCGGGCACCCGCTGCGGCCACGCCAGCAGCGCCTGCTGGATCTCACCTTGCCGCGGCTGCGGCTGACGGCGGCGGAGGCCGCCGATCCGCGCGCCGTCTTCGGGCTGCCGGTGCAGGCGCTGTGGCTGGAAGTGGGTTTCGGCGGTGGCGAGCATGCGCATGCGCTGTTCCGTGCCAATCCCACGGTCGGCTACATCGCGTCCGAGGTGTTCGAGAACGGCCTCTGCTCCCTGCTGACCCGCCTGGTCGAGGAAGATGAGGACGCGACTGGCGCGCTGCCGCCCAACCTGCGCCTCTGGCCGCAGGATGCCCGGCACCTGATCGGCGCGCTGCCGGAAGCCGGGCTCGACCGGCTCATGCTGATGTTCCCGGATCCCTGGCCCAAGGCGCGCCACGCCAAGCGGCGCTTCGTCAATGCCGCCACGCTGCCGGCGATCGCCCGTGTCATCCGACCGGGCGGCGAATGGCGCATCGCTTCCGACGACCCGACCTACCAGGCCTGGGTGACGGACGTGATGGCCGACCAGCCCTTCTTCACCGCGCCGCCGCCGGCGACCGCCCGCCCGGAAGGCTGGCCGCCGACCCGCTATGAGGCGAAGGCGCTGCGCGAAGGCCGCCGGCCGCTCTACTGGTCCTGCGTCCGCCGCTGATCACCGCGCCGGGTCCGCCTTCTCCAGTCGGACCGGGTCCATAGCTGCGTCGCCGGCCGAGGTCGAAATGCGATCCGAAGGGATCGTTGCGGACACAGCCGCTTGCGGTACGGTCAAGGACGCGCTATATCCTGCGCTCACACGCTTTCCGCGCTGTACGGGGGGTGGCCTTGAAAGAGGCCGCCTTTTTTGTTGCCTGCATGACTGAACGGCCATTCCACGAAGGGCTCGAAGCCCGCATCGCCGATACCGTGGCTCCGACCCTGGAGCACATGGGATATGAACTCGTGCGCGTCCAGGTCAGCGGCAAGGAACGGCCGTTGCTGCAGATCATGGCCGATCGCGCTGACGAGGCACCCTTCCGGGTGGAGGATTGCGAGGCGATCAGCCATGCCCTGGGCGCCGTCCTCGACGTCAACGACCCGTTCCGCGGGGAATGGACGCTCGAGGTCAGCAGCGCCGGCATCGACCGGCCGCTGACCCGCGCCAAGGACTGGGAACGCTATGCCGGCCATGCCGCGACGGTCGAGTTGGCGATCCCGATGGAAGGCCGCAAGCGCTTCAAGGGCATCGCCCTCGGCGCCGATGCCGAGACCGCCCGGCTCCGCCTCGATGACGGCAGTGAGGTGACGCTGCCGCGCGGCAATATCCGCCGCGCCAAGCTGGTGCTGACCGACGAACTGATCGCCGCCGCGGCGCCGCCGCCGACGCAGAACTGAACTAGAGGAACCCGCCATGGCCATCGATATCGCCATTCCGCGTCCCGAGCTGCTCCAGGTGGCCGAAGCGGTCGCCCGCGAGAAGATGATCGAGCGCGACGAAGTGCTGGAAGCGATGGAGCAGGCCATCCAGAAGGCCGGCCGCGCGAAATACGGGCACGAGAAAGATATCCGCGCCGAGATCGACCGCCGCAACGGCGCGGTCACGTTGCGCCGCTTCACCGAGGTGGTGGAGCAGGAGCCGGTCGAGAACGAGGCGACCCAGATCCCGCTGCGCATCGCGCAGAAGATCCGCCCCGGCATCGGCGCCGGCGAATTCATCGTCGATCCGCTGCCGCCGATCGATTTCGGCCGCATCGCCGCGCAGACCGCCAAGCAGGTGATCGTGCAGCGGGTGCGCGAGGTGGAGCGCCACAAGCAGTTCTCCGAATACAAGGACCGCGTGGGCGAGGTCATCAACGGCATCGTCAAGCGCACCGAGTACGGCAACCTGATGGTCGATCTCGGCCGCGCCGAGGCGCTGCTGCGCCGCGACGAGACGATCCCGCGCGAGGCGTATCGCAACGGCGACCGCGTCCGCGCCTATATCTACGATGTGCGGGAGGAGCCGCGCGGCCCGCAGATCTTCCTCTCCCGCACCCATCCCGGCTTCCTGGCCAAGCTCTTCGCGCAGGAAGTGCCGGAGATCTATGACGGCATCATCGAGATCAAGGCGGTCAGCCGTGATCCCGGCAGCCGCGCCAAGATGGCGGTGATCAGCCGCGACAGCTCGATCGACCCGGTCGGCGCCTGCGTCGGCATGCGCGGCAGCCGCGTGCAGGCGGTGGTGGCCGAGCTGCAGGGCGAGAAGATCGACATCATCCCCTGGTCGCCCGACAACGCGACCTTCATCGTCAACGCGCTCGCGCCGGCCGAGGTCAGCAAGGTCGTGCTCGACGACGAGGCCCGCCGCTGCGAGGTGGTGGTGCCGGACGACCAGCTCAGCCTGGCGATCGGCCGCCGCGGCCAGAATGTCCGCCTGGCGTCCCAGCTCACGCGCTGGGACGTCGATATCCTGACCGAGGCGGAGGAGAGCGAGCGCCGGCAGGAAGAGTTCCGCAAGCGCACCGGTCTCTTCGTCGAGGCGCTCGATGTGGATGATGTCATCGCCGGCCTGCTGGTCGCCGAGGGCTTCACCTCGATCGAGGACGTCATCGCGGTCGAGGACGATGAGCTGGCGGAGATCGAAGGCTTCGACGAGAGCGTGGCGCAGGAGCTGAAGCGCCGCGCCCAGGCCTTCCTCGACAAGCGCGACAACGAATTGGACGACAAGCGGCGCGAGCTGGGCGTCGAGGACCAGGTGGGCGAGCTCGGCGGCTTCACGCCGTCGATGATGGTCCAGCTTGGCGAGAAGGGCGTGAAGACGACCGAGGATCTGGCCGACCTCGCCTCCGACGAACTGATCGAGATCCTGGGCAGCGAGGCGATCGACGAGGAGACGGCGAATGCCGTCATCATGGCGGCCCGCCAGGCGGCGGGCTGGTTCGGCGATGCCGAGCCGGTCGATGGGGAGCAGGGTGACGCGAACCCCGCCTGAGCATCCGGACGGCCGGACCGACGAGGACGGGATCGAGGACGCACCGGAGCGGGGGCCGCTCCGGCGCTGCATCGTCACGCGGGAGAGCGGGCCGAAGGAAGCGATGCTGCGCTTCGTGCTCGGCCCGGAGCGATTGCTGGTGCCCGATCTGGCGGCGAAGCTGCCGGGGCGGGGATTCTGGTTGAGCGCGCGGGCCGATGTGCTAGAACGCGCGCTCAGCCGGGGCGGGTTCGCGAAAGCGGCCCGCGGTCCGGTGCAGATACCCCCTGACCTGCGCGCGCGGATCGAGGACGGCCTGAAGAGCCGGATCCGCGATCATTTGGGCTTCGCGCGGCGGGCCGGGCAGGCCGTGAACGGCTGGCAGGCGGTTCGGGAATGGCTGCTGGCCGGGCGGGTCGGCCTGCTGGTCGAGGCGGCCGATGGCAGCACGTCCGAGCGTGAGCGGCTGGTCGGCCGGCGTGGCGTGCCGATCGTGACGCCGCTGCCGGCGGCGGAACTCGGCGGCATCTTCGGGCGTGAGCACGCGGTGCATGTGGCGCTGTCGTCCGGGCGGCTGGCGGAGACGGTCGCGCGGGAGGCGGCCAGGCTGGCGGGATTCGCCACGGCCTGACCGATCGCGCGGGAAGCGTGTCCGGATAAGGGCGCGGAGCGGGATTGCAGGGTCGGCGCTTGCTGGCCCGTTGCGCTGGGCTTATGTGACGCGCTTCCGCGAGGACGACGCGCACAAATGGTGACCGCGCCGCACAGGGCGCCGCGGCGCGGACTGTCGAGGGATCGGATTCGGATCGACGAATGAGTGACCAGAACGACCAGGATGCGGGCAAGAGCCGGCTGAGCCTCAGGCCCTCCGGCCGCCTTGAGCTGGGCAAGACTGTTGACGCGGGCAGCGTCAAGCAGAGCTTCAGCCATGGCCGCAGCAAGACTGTGCAGGTCGAGGTGGTGAAGAAGCGCGTGGCGACGCCCTCCGTCAGCACACCGAGCCGTCCCTCCGGCCCCCCTTCCGGCCCGGGCCAGGCGACTGGTCCGCGCCAGGCCGGTGGCCCGCAGCGGGCCAGCGGCCCGCGCGGCGCCCCGGCGGCCGCCCCCGGCCGCCCGCTGACCCAGGCCGAGCAGGCCAACCGCCTGCGCGTGCTGGAAGAGCAGCGCCGGCTGGAGGCGCAGCGCGAGCGTGAGCTGCGCGCCCAGCAGGCCCTGATGGTGCGCTCCGCCGCCGAGGAAGCGGCCCGCCGCGCCGAGGAGGAGGCCCGCCGCGCCGAGGAAGAGGCCCGCGAAGCCGAGGAAGCCGCGAAGCGTCAGGTCGAGGAAGATGCGCGCCGCAAGCTGCTGGAGGAGCAGGCGCAGCGCCAGGCTGCCACGGCTCCGGCTGCCGGTGCCGCTCCTGCCACCGCCCGGGCGCCCGCCTCACCCGCGGCCGCGCCGCGGCCCACGGCGGCCCGGCCCGCCGGCCCGTCGGCCGCGCGCCGGCCGGATGCACCGGCCACGACCCCGGCCGACCGCCTGTCGCTGAAGCCGCGCCAGCCGACCGCCGAGGAAGAGGATGACAGCCGCCGGCGTGCCGCGGTGCGCCGCCCTGGCGGCGCGACGGCGGTGCCGGCCAAGAAGCCGGTGCTGACCACCGTCAAGAAGACCCTGGCCGGCCCCGATCGCCGCGGCGGGCGCATCGACGTGCAGGCCGCGATCGAAGGCGATGACGATCGCGCCCGCTCGCTCGCTTCCATGCGCCGTGCGCGTGAGCGGGAGAAGCAGCGCCAGCAGCTCGACGATCTACGCAAGGGCGCCACCAAGGCGGTGCGTGACGTCGTCATCCCCGAAGCCATCACCGTGCAGGAACTGGCCAACCGCATGGCCGAGCGCGGCGGCGAGGTGGTCAAGAAGCTGTTCCGCATGGGCGTGATGGCGACGCTGACCCAGACCATCGACGCCGACACCGCCGAGCTGGTGGTGCAGGAGTTCGGTCATCGTCCGAAGCGCGTGTCGGAAAGCGACGTCGAGATCGGCCTGGAAGGCGGCACGGATACCGATGCCGAGCTGACCCAGCGTCCGCCGGTCGTGACCATCATGGGCCATGTCGATCACGGCAAGACCAGCCTGCTCGATGCCTTGCGTCAGGCCGACGTGGCCTCGCACGAGGCGGGCGGCATCACCCAGCACATCGGCGCCTATCAGGTGGCGACGCCGGATGGCAGCCGCGTCACCTTCATCGACACGCCGGGCCATGCCGCCTTCACCGCCATGCGGGCCCGTGGCGCCAGCGTGACCGACATCGTCGTGCTGGTGGTCGCCGCCGATGACGGCGTCATGCCGCAGACGATCGAGGCGATCGGCCATGCCAAGGCGGCCGGCGTCCCGATCATCGTGGCGGTCAACAAGATCGACAAGCCGGGCGTGCGGCCGGAGCGCGTGAAGCAGGAGCTCCTGCAGCACGAGATCGTCGTCGAGAGCCTGGGTGGCGACACCCAGGAGATCGAGGTCTCCGCGACCCAGAAGATCAACCTCGACAAGCTGCTGGAAGGCATCTCCCTGCAGGCCGAGGTGCTTGACCTGAAGGCCAATCCGGATCGTGCCGCCGAGGGCACCGTGATCGAGAGCAAGCTCGATCGCGGCCGCGGTCCGGTGGCGACCGTGCTGGTCCAGAAGGGCACGCTGCGCCAGGGTGATATCGTGGTGGCCGGTGCCGAATGGGGCCGGGTGCGCGCGGTCGTCGACGACAAGGGCCGCGGCGCCGTGGCCACCGTGCTGGTCAAGCGCGGCACCCTGCATCGCGGCGACATCA
>DASYDR010000116.1:0-19180 GCA_036499545.1 Roseomonas sp.
CAGCTGCACCAGCTGCGCGGCCGGGTCGGGCGCGGCAGCCGCCCCTCCTCCTGCCTGCTGGTGCATTCGCCCGGCCTGACGGAGACCGAGAAACGCCGCCTGCTGGTGCTGCGCGACACGGAAGACGGCTTCGTCATTGCCGACCAGGACCTGCGCTTCCGCGGCGGCGGCGAAGCGCTGGGCGAACGCCAGGCCGGCCAGCCGGGCGCCCGGCTCTGGGGCGATGACGAGGCGGATGAATTGGATCGCCTGGTGCATATCGCCAATCGGGACGCGGCGCTGCTGCTGCACAATGATCCCGGGCTGCGCGGCCCGCGCGGCCGGGCCGCGCTGCTGCTGCTGCGGATCTTCGGCCATGACCCGACCCTGGCGACGCTGGACGCGGGCTGAGCCGCGATCATCCCTTGGCGGCCCGGCCGGCACCGCTGCTAGGGTGGCCGACGGCGTCAAGCCGAAAGGGAGAACACAAGAATGTTGGGCCGAGGCATCTTCAGCAGCCGTGCCGTGCCGCTTCCGGTCGAAGTCGCGGTCCATATCACGGAAGCCGATGACGGCACGCTGATGGGCGTGGTGGTGCCGCCCGGCGGCGGCCCCGCCGGAATCCAGGCCGGCGACTTCCCGGCCGGCGCCGGCCTGGTCGCCCGGCCGGCCGAACTCGCCATCAATGACGGCATCCGGAAAGCCCAGGCGCTGCAGGCGCCGCTCGTCATCGTCGATCCCTACGGTGTCTGGAACGAGAGCTGGGGCGAGCTGCGCCTGCACTGACGCGCGACCGCCACGACTTGCGGCGGTCACGCCCCAGCCGGCCCGGCGCCCGCGGCGGCGGGCGTCACGCCTGGTGGATGGCTCTCCCGCGCTCGGCCCCGGCGCTTGGCACCGCGTGGCCCACCAGCATCATGTAGAGGACCGCCGCCACGACGGCGATCGCCGCCCCCGTCAACAGGGCCGGGACGAAGGAACCGCTGGCCCTGACGATGAAGCCCGTAACGGTGGGGGCCAGCGCCCCGCCGATGTAGCCGCCGAAATTCTGCATCGAGCCGATGGAGGCCGTCAGATTGGGCGGCGTCGCGACCGACGCCATCGCCCAGGCCGATGCGCTGGCGATATAGAGCAGGAAGAGCGATATGGAGATGCTGACGATCGCCAGCGTATCGCTCGGCGTTTCGGCGGCGATGACGGTGAAGCCCGCGGTCAGCAACAGGGCAGCGGCCATCGGGTATTTGCGGGCGTTCATGGGCGACACGCCACGGCGTGCCAGCAGATCCACCAGCCGGCCGCCGCAGATGCTGCCCACCACCCCGAAGGCGAAGGGGATGGCACCGACGATGCCGGTTTTCGCGATGGTGAAATGGCGCTCCATTTCCAGATAGCCCGGCAGCCAGGCGGTATAGATCCAGGTGACGTAGATGGTGCCGAAGAACCCGGCGATCATGCCCCATGTGGTGCGATAGGCGAAAAGCCGCTTCCAATCATCCCAGGTCACGGCGCTGCGCAGGCCCGGCTCGTCTCCCTCGGAGAGCACGGCGCGCTCCTGCCCGTCGAGATCGACCGCTTCCGGATTGCGGAAATTCGCATAGATGACGGCCGCGAGCACCAGGCCGACCACGCCCATGATGATGAACATCCAGCGCCAGCCGACCAGGAACATCACGCCGGTCAGCATGGGGACGGCAATCGCCGTACCGAGCGAGGACGCGGAATTCCAGATCCCTGTCGCGGTACCGCGCTGGCGGACATTGAACCAGTCGCGGGTCACGCGGGCGCAGGTCGGAAAATGCGGCGCTTCACCAAGGCCGAGGAGGACACGCGCGCCGATGAACTGCCCGAAGCCGGTGACGACGCCGCCCAGCACCTGGGCCAGCGACCAGGCCGACAGCCCCGCCGTGAGCATCAGACGAGGCCCGAGACGATCGACCAGGGCGCCAGCCGGCAATTGGGCGACCGCATAGGCCCAGAGAAAGGCCGAGAGCAGCAGCCCCATATCGGCGACATCGATCCCCAGATCCTGGCGCACCAGGGTATTGGCGACCGCCAGCGTGGCCCTGTCTATATAGTTGAGGACGCCGGCGCCGATCAGGAATGTGAGGGAGATAACCTGAATACGACGCAGCCGCGGCGAAATAACCGAATCACTCACTCGCACCTCTCCTCTCCGATATTTTTATTATATTTGATGCTTACCATATGGAATTTTCTTATAGTGCGGCTCTGAGTTAATTTATTAGTTAAAATTAGCCCACCTTTAGGCGTCTTGGGCCGGAAGTGGCCGCCACCCTGGGCTGCCCGGCGGTACCATCAGGTGCGCAGGCAGCGCTTCACCGTGCCGCCGCTTGACTGTCGATGGGCAACGGGAATGATACCGGCACGGTAAGAATGCCGCCGGAGACCGAGATGAGCTCCTCCGATACGTTGAATTCCCATCCGGTCCCGCCCGTACCGTCCTCTCCGGAGCAGCAAGGCTGGGCGCAGCGCCTGGCGGATGTCAGCTTCGGCAATGCGCTGAGCATCACCCTCATCGCCACGCGCCGGAACCTTGCGCCTTTGTTCCTGGCGAGCCTGATCATCTGGCTGTGCCTGGTCCTTCCGGTGATCGGCCTGCCGGTCCTGGATTTCGCGGCCCTGCTGGCCGCCCAGGACTTGCTGCCGGTCATCAAGGCCACCTTCTCGTTCAGGAACCTGCTGATCGACCTGATCGTCATGATGGTGGTCGGCAGCGTCGCATTCGCGGCCGCCATCGTCGCCGTCGTCCGCGATCTGCAGGGCTATCGGGTCGGGATCCGTACCGCCATCCGGGAGGGTCTGGCGGCCGCGCCGTCCAGCGCGGGGGCGGGTCTGCTGGTCACCGCGATCGTGCTGAGCGGCCTTCTACTGCTCGTCATCCCGGGGGTGATCGGCCTGCTCGGACTGGTCGTCGCCTTGCCGGTCTGCATCATCGAGAGACCCGGCATCGGCCGCAGCCTTTCACGCAGCTGGGCCCTGACCCGGGGCCGCCGCCTGACCATCCTCGGCCTGGTCGTCCTCCTCAACGTGGCCGGCAGCGTCGTGGATCAGATCCATGGCGCGCTCGCGGCGGCAGCACCTGGTCTCGCGACTGCCTGGACCATTCTCTATGCAGTGAGTCTTCTGGCGATCCAGATGCCGATTCTGGCGATGCCCGCCAGTCTCTACGCCATGCTGGCAGCGGCCGAAGCGCGCCGGGACGCGGGCGCGTCAGCCGTCATCGGCTGAAGCGACCGAGTCGCCATCCCCTGCCCTGTCTCGACCAAGCCCTCAGGCGGCCTGGGACGCCAGCATCGCGTCAAGCCGGTCGTAGCTGGCGCGAATCCCCTGCTCCATCGGCGACTGCAGCACCGCGTCGCGGGCCGCCGCCGTCTCGTAGAGGATGGTCACGGTCAGCCCGGTGCGGCCATCCCGCTCCTCCAGCCGCGTGGTCAGCACCGCCTCGCCCGGGTACCAGGCCTGGTCGAAACGCTCGGTGTGCACCAGGCGCGCCGGCGGCACGACGTCCCGGAAGCTGCCGCCGACGCCCATCTCCATGTCGCCGTCATCCAGCCGCCAGACATAGCGGTAAGCGCCGCCCGGGCGCAGATCGATGCGGCAGACCGGCATCGACCAGCCCGGCGGGCCGAGCAGCCATTGCCGGATCAGGTCCGGCGTCGTCATCGCGAGGAAGATCAGGGCGCGCGGCGCATCGAAGCCGCGCGTCAGGACCAGTTCGCGATCGCCCTGTGCGGCGATGGCCAGAGCTCCGGCGGCGCTCATGGGGATGTCCCTTTCTGCGAAGCCCTATCCTAGACCGGATCGATACCGCCTTGTGGTCGCAATGGAGGGATCAGGCGGCCAGCACCCAATGCCCCGGCGCCACCTGTTCCAGCGCCGCCTCCGCCGGGGGCAGCTTGCCGTCGAAGATGATGCGCTGGCGTGCCAGTTCCCGGTCGGGATCGGGGATCGGCATCGCGGAGATCAGCGCCTGGGTATAGGGATGCCGCGCATCGGCGAAGAGCTGCTCGGTCGCGGCCATCTCCACGATGCGGCCGCGCAGCATCACCGCCACCCGGTGGCAGAGATGCCGCACCATCGCCAGGTCATGCGCGATGAAGAGGTAGGCGACGCCCATCTCCTCCTGCAGGTCCATGAACAGGTTCACGATCTGCGCCTGGATCGAGACATCGAGCGCGGTGATCGGCTCATCCGCCACGATCAGCTTCGGCTGCACCGCGATCGCCCGCGCGATGCCGATGCGCTGCCGCTGCCCGCCGGAGAACTGGTGCGGAAAGCGTTCCGCGAAACGGGGATCGAGGCCGACGCGGCGGAACAGCTCCGCCACCCGGTCCCGCTCCTCGGCGCGGCTCTTCGTCATGCGGTGCGCGCGGAGCGGCTCTCCCACCGCATCGCCCACCCGCATGCGCGGGTTGAGCGAGGAGAAGGGATCCTGGAACACCACCTGCATGCGGGTCCGCATGCCGCGCAGCTGGCCCTTGCGCAGCGCGGTGATCTCCTGCCCCTCGAAGCGGATCTGCCCGGCGGTGGGATCATCGAGACGAAGCACCAGCCGCCCCGTGGTGCTCTTGCCGGAGCCGGATTCACCGACCAGCCCCAGCGTCTCCCCGGCGCCGACGGTGAAGGAGACATTGTCGACCGCGCGCACGCGATGCTCCTCCCGCCCGAAGAAGCCCTTGCTGATGAAGTGCCGGGAGAGGTTGTCGACTTCGAGGATGGGGCGCTGCGGCACGGCGTTCATGCCCCTGCCCCCCGGACGGCGCGCAGATCGTACCAGGCGGCCACCATATGGCCCGGCGCCGCGCCTTCGGCCTGGCGCAGCGGCGGCACCTCCACCTGGCACCGCTCGGTCGCGAAGGGGTTGCGCGGTGCGAAGGGATCGCCCTTCGGCGGGTCGGTCATGTCCGGCGGATAGCCGGGGATCTGCGTGAGCCGCTTGCGCTTGCCATCCTGCGTGCCGGCCGGCTCGCCATGCTCCGGCAGCGATTGCAGCAGCCCGTAGGTATAGGCGCTGCGCGTGTCGTGGAAGACGGCACGGGCCGGGCCGCGTTCCTGGACGCGGCCGCCATACATGACCTGCACATTGTCCGCCAGGCCGGCGACCACGCCCATGTCGTGGGTGATCCAGATGATCGCCATGCCGAGCTGCTTCCTGAGGTCGCGCACCAGATCCAGGATCTGCGCCTGGATGGTGACGTCGAGCGCCGTGGTCGGTTCATCCGCGATCAGCAGCTTCGGATTGCAGGCGATGCCGATCGAGATCATCGCCCGCTGCCGCATGCCACCCGAGAACTGGTGCGGGTACTGCTCCACCCGCCGCTGCGGCTCCGGGATGCCGACCAGGTCCAGCAGTTCGATCGCGCGCTTCCTCGCCGCCGGCTTGGAGAGGCCGAGATGGGTACGCAGGCTCTCCATGATCTGGAAGCCGACCGTCAGCACCGGGTTCAGCGAGCTCATCGGGTCCTGGAAGATCATGCCGATCTGGCCGCCGCGCAGACGGCGCAACTCCCTCTCCGGCATCGCCAGCAGGTCCCGCCCTTCGAACAGCGCCTGGCCGGCGGCGACGCGGCCGGGCGGCTTCGGGATCAGCCCGACCATGGCCAGCACATGCACGCTCTTGCCGCTGCCGCTTTCGCCCACGATGGCCAGGGTCTCCCCGGCCTGCAGCGAATAGGTCACGCCGGAGACGGCGTGGACGGTGCCGTTCGGGGTGTCGAACCGGACCGTCAGATCCTTCACGTCGAGGAGCGGCGCCATCGAACCTCCCGAAAAGCACATGAGAATGATTCTTAATTTCATTCTTGCTTTCCCGCAAGACGCTCATCATCCGGAGACAGCCGGGGCTTGCATCCCCCCGTCACCGGGCTAAACCCGGCTGCCGGATCGCGACCGGGCCAACCGGCGACGCGACGACCGCGCATGGGAGAACGAATTTGCCCGCGCTGATCGAGATCGAGCATCTGACGCGCCGGTTCGGCGCCTTCACCGCCGTGGACGACGTCTCCTTCACCGTCGACAAGGGTGAGGTCCTGGGCTTTCTCGGCCCCAACGGCGCCGGCAAATCGACGACCATGAAGATGCTGGCCGGCTTCGTGACGCCCAGCGCCGGCACCGCGCGCATCGCCGGCCATGACGTGATGGAGGCGCCGGTCGCGGCCAAGCGCGCGCTCGGCTTCCTGCCGGAAGGCGCGCCCACCTATCCCGAGATGACGGTCACCGGCTTCCTGGAATTCGTCGCCCGCATCCGCGGCTTCCGTGGCGCCGCGCTGGACGGCAAGGTCGCCGGCGCCATGGCGCAGACCCAGCTGGAGGGGGTGCGGCTGCAGCCGATCGAGACGCTGTCGAAGGGCTTCAAGCGCCGCGTCGGCCTGGCCCAGGCGCTGCTGCACGATCCGCCGGTGCTGGTGCTGGACGAGCCGACCGATGGCCTGGACCCCAACCAGAAGCATGAAGTCCGCGAGCTGATCCGCCAGATGGCGCCGGACAAGGCGATCATCATCTCCACCCATATCCTGGAGGAGGTGGAGGCGGTCTGCAGCCGCGCCATCATCATCGCGCGCGGCAAGGTGCTGGCCGATGCCCCGCCGCGGGAGCTGGTGCCCGATGGCTGGACGCTGGAGCAGGTCTTCCGTCAACTCACCTTGCCGCCGGAGGCCGCGTGATGGGCCCGATGCTGACCGTCGCCCGGCGCGAGCTCGCCGGCTATTTCGCCACCCCGGTGGCCTATGTCTTCATCGTCATCTTCCTGGTCCTCAGCGGCGCGCTGACCTTCACGCTCGGCGGCTTCTTCGCCCGCGGCCAGGCCGACCTGCAGCCCTTCTTCAACTTCGTCCCCTGGCTGTTCCTGTTCCTGGTGCCGGCGCTGACCATGCGGCTCTGGGCGGAAGAACGCCGGCTCGGCACCATCGAGTTGCTGCTGACCCTGCCGCTGACCCAATGGCAGGCGGTCTGGGGCAAGTTCCTGGCTGCCTGGGCCTTCTGCGCGGTCGCGCTGGCGCTCACCTTCCCGCTCTGGCTGACCATCCTCATCCTCGGCGATCCGGATAATGGCGTGGTGCTGTCGGGCTATCTCGGCTGCCTGATGGTCGCGGGCGCCTATCTCGCGATCGGCGCCGCGCTCTCGGCCGCCACCAAGAACCAGGTCATCGCCTTCGTGCTCGCGGTCGCCGCCTGCTTCCTCTTCGCCGCCGCCGGCAGCCCGATCGTGACCGACTTCCTGACCGCGCGGCTGCCGGTCCTGGCCGATATCGCCCGTGCCGTCTCGCTGACGGAGCGCTTCAACAGCTTCGCCCGCGGCATCGTCGCGGCGCGCGACGTGATCTTCTTCGCCAGCTTCATCGGCTTCTGGCTCTTCCTCAACGCGGTCGTGCTCGACCACCGCAAGGCGGACTGATCGCATGAGCGCCACCATCGCCCCTGCCCCCGCCCCGCGCGCCGGCCGTCGCCTGGCCTTCTCCGCCCTCGGCGTGCTGGCCGCGCTGCTGCTGACCGTCGGCGTCAACATGCTGGCCGACCGGCTGCTGCCGCGCGCTCGCGTCGACCTGACGGAGCAGCACCTCTACACGCTGTCCGACGGCACCCGTCAGGTGCTGCGCGGCCTGCACGACCCGATCACGCTCCGCCTGTTCTATTCCCGCCGCCTCGGTACCGCGGTGCCGGTCTATGGCGGCTATGCCGAGCGGCTGCGCGCCATGCTCGACGAATATGTCGCCATCTCCGGCGGCAAGCTCCGGCTCGAGGTCTTCGACCCCGAACCCTTCTCGGAAACCGAGGACCGGGCGCTGGCTTTCGGCCTGCAGGGCGTGCCGGTCGACCAGTCCGGGGAGCAAGTCTATTTCGGCCTCGCCGGCTCCAATCTGCTCGATGACGAGCGCAATATCCCGTTCTTCCAGCCGGATCGCGAACGCTTCCTGGAATACGACCTGACGCGCCTGGTCTATGAGCTGTCGAACCCGCGCCGCCCGGTCGTCGGCGTGCTGTCCTCGCTGCCGCTCAACGGCGATCCGCGCATGATGATGATGCGCCAGATGCAGGGGATGCCGCCCGGCGGCGGCGGCCAGCCCTTCGCGATCATGCAGCAGATGCGGCAGTTCTTCACGCTGCGCGACGTCGCCGCCGATGCCCGCCGCATCGATGACGACGTGCAGGTGCTGATCGTGGCCCATCCGCAGAACCTGCCGGAGCCGACGCAATACGCGATCGACCAGTTCGTCATGCGCGGCGGCAAGCTGGTGCTCTTCACCGATCCGCATTCCGAAGGCCAGGCCGGCCGGCCCGGCCCCGGCGGCCAGCCGCCCGCCAACACCGCCTCCTCCCTCGATCGCCTGCTGAATGCCTGGGGCGTGGAAGCGCCCTCCGACCGCGTCGTGCTCGACCAGCGCGGTGCCTGGCGAGTGCGCGCCAACCCGAACGACCGGGTGCAGGCGGTGGACTACACCGCCTGGTTCAACCTGACCGGCGACAGCGTGAATCGGAGCGAGGTCGCGACCGCCGACCTCAACCAGGTGACTGTCGCCTCCGCCGGCGAGGTCCGCAAGCGGGATGGCGCCACGATCGAGTTCGTGCCGCTGCTGACCAGCAGCGACCACAGCATGATGGTCGATGCCGCGCGCGTCCGCACCGATCCGAACCCGGCGACGCTGCTGGCGGAATTCGCCCCCGACGGCCAGCGCCACGTCATCGCCGCCCGCATCCGCGGCCAGCTCAACTCCGCCTTCGGCGATACGGCGCCGACCGACGCCAACCGCCCGGCGGATTTCCCCGTCCATCGCGCGCATAGCGACGGCCCGGCCAATATCGTCGTCATGAATGACGCCGATGTGCTGGAAGACCGCTTCTGGGTGCGGGTGCAGGACTTCTTCGGCCAGCAGCAGGCGACGCCCTTCAGCGACAACGGCGCCCTGCTGGCCAATATCGTCGACACGCTCTCCGGCGGCGATGCGCTGGTCTCGCTGCGCTCGCGCGGCGACAGCCTGCGTCCCTTCCAGATGGTCGACGATATCCGCCGCGAGGCCGAGACGCGCTTCCGCGCCACCGAGCGGACCCTGACCCAGCGGCTGGAGCAGACCGAGCGGCGCCTGCGTGAGCTGCGCCAGGGCCAGGGCGGCGAACGCGGCAGCGCCGTGATCACCCCCGAGCAACGCGCCGAGATCGACCGCGCCCGCGCCGACATCATCCAGACGCGCCAGCAGCTCCGCGGCGTGCAACTCGATCTCCGCCGCGACATCGAGCGGCTGGAGACGCTGCTGCGCGTCGTGAATATCGCCCTGGTGCCGCTGCTGCTGACGCTCTTCGCGATCGGTCTTGGCATCATGCGGTCCCGTCGCCGCGCCGCGGCGCGGGCGTGAGCGCGTCCGATCGCCAGAGGGCGCAGGCGGCATCGCCGCCGAGCACCGGAGGCGTGAATCGGCCGCGCCACTGTACGAACGGGAAGGTCCGAGGATGAATCGCCGCACCCTGCTGCTGCTTGGCGGCGCCGCCGTCGCCTCCATCGGCGGCGCCCTGCTGCTGACGCCGAACGACGCGACGCCGCCGCCGCCCGGCCAGGCCGCCCTCGCCTTCCCCGACCTCGCGGCCCGGCTGCAGCATGTCGCGCGCATCGAGGTGAAGCGCCATGACGGCACCCTGACGATCCAGCGCCAGGGCGAGCTCTGGGTGTTGCCGGCCCGGGCCAACTACCCCGCCCGCAGCGAGCGCGTGCGCGAATTGCTGACCGGCCTGACCGAATTGCGCCTGACCGAGCCGCGCACCTCCAATCCGGAGCTGCTGGAGCGCCTCGGCCTCAATGATCCGTCGGAGGCCGGTTCCACCGCCTCCCTGCTGCGCGTCCTCGATGCGCAGGGGGCGGTGATCGCCGAGCTGGTGGTCGGCCGCCGCCGCGTCCGCACCCAGGGCAATGTGCCGGAAGCCGCCTTCATCCGGCGCGCCAACGAAAACCAGGCCTGGCTGGCCGAAGGCCGCCTGCCGCTCGACGGCGATCCGAACCTCTGGCTCGACCGCGACGTCGCGAATTTCCCGCGTGACCGCGTGCAGCGCGTCGCGGTCCGCCGCAGCGGCGAACCGCCGCTCGACCTGGCCCGCGCCGGCGAAGTCGACGCGCCGCTGCGCGTCACCCTGCCCGCGGAAACGCCGCCGCTCGATGAAACCAGCCTGGACGAGATCGGCCGTGCCTTCGAGTTCCTCACCTTCATCGAGGTGAAGGCCGAGGCCGAGATCCCGGGCGATGCGCTCGGCGAATCCCGCTTCACCCTGACCGACAACCTCGCCATCGTCGCCCGCGTGAACCGCGCCGCCGATGCGATCTGGATCCGGCTGGCCGCCGAGGGCGATGACGAGGCCGCGCGCCTCAATGCCCGCTGGCGTGGCTGGGCCTATCAGGTCGGGCAGTGGAAGGAACGCGCGCTGATGCCGCGCCTGGCCGATCTGCAGCGCCAGGAAGAGCCCGCGCCGCCCGCCGAGGATCCGGCCGTGCCGCCGCCCGCGGAGGGCGCGCAGCCTGAGGCACCGGCGCCCGCCACCGCGCCCGCGCAGTGACCAGCCGGGAATATCCGGACCGCCCCTGGGTCGGCATCGGCTGCGTGATCTTCGACGCCGCCGATCGCGTGCTGCTGGTCCGCCGTGCCCGCCCGCCGCGCCTCGGCCTGTGGTCTCTGCCCGGTGGCGCGCAGCATGTCGGTGAAGGCGCCGAAACCGCCGCCCGCCGCGAATTGCGGGAGGAAACCGGTATCGAAGCCGGCCCCCTCACCCTCGCCGCCGTCATCGATGCCGTGACCCGCGACGAGGCCGGCGCGGTGCGCTTCCACTACACCATCATCGACTACGCCGGCCGCCTGGCCGCCGGCGAAGCCCGCGCCGCCGATGATGTCAGCGAGGTCGCCTGGGCTGGCCAGGACGCGCTGGCGGATTATGCGCTGACGCCGGAAGCCCTGGACGTCATCGCCCGCGCGCGCAGCCTGGTGTAACGCTGCCCGGAACGGGACGGGGTCCCCGGCTTGCACCGCGCGCCCCGCCGCGTGCAGGCTTTCCCGACGGATGTATTGGAAGCAAGCAAGATGAAAATCACTCGACGAATTCTGATGGCCGGGGCCGGCGTGATCGCGGCGCCCGGTATCGCGCGCGCGCAGCCGGTGGCCGGCGGCCGCCCGGTCCGCCTGATCGTGCCGTTTCCGCCGGGCGGCGCGGTCGATATCCTGGGCCGCCTGATCGCCGAGCGGCTGGGGCCGGCGCTCGGGCAGAGCGTGGTGGTCGACAACCGCGGCGGGGCCGGCGGCATGATCGGGGCGGAGGCGGCGGCGCGAGGCGAGCGTGACGGCGCGGTGCTCGGCCTGATCGGCGTGACGACCTTCGCGGCCGCGCCCTTCATGTTCAGCCATCTGAGCTTCGACCCGCGCAAGGATTTCGCGCCGGTCAGCCAGATCACGGATGGCGCGCTGCTCTGCGTGGTGAATGCGGAGACGGCGCGGCAGCGCGGCTGGGACGACTTCCGCGCGCTGATCCGGTGGAGCCGGGCGAACCCCGAACAGGTGAAGATGGGCTCCTCGGGTCCGGGCACCTCGTCGCATCTCAACATCGCGGCGATCAACCGCTTCGCCGATGCGAAGATCCTGCATGTGCCCTATCGCGGCGGCGGGCCGGCGATCAATGACCTGGTCGGGGGCACGATCGACATGATGTTCGACGTCATGCCGGCGCTGATGCCGCATGTGGAGGCCGGGCGCTTCAAGGCGCTGGCGGTCAGTTCCGGCCCGCGGCTGTCGCTGCTGCCGGATGTGCCGGGCATGGCCGATTTCCCTGATCTCGGCCTCGGCAATCACTCGGTCATCACCTGGAACGCGATCGCGGCCCCGGGCGGCACGCCGGAGCCGATCGTGATGAGGCTGCACCAGGCGGTGCGCGCCATCGCGGCCGACCAGGTCTTCGTCGACCGGCTGAAGCCGCTCGGCTACGGCACCGTGGTCAGCGAAAGCCCGGCGGCACTGGCACGGCTGATCACGGAAGAGGTGCCGCGCTGGCAGCAGCTGGTGGAAATCTCCGGCGCGCGGCTCGACTGATACCCGAGCGCGGTGGCGGATCAGCTTCGCCGCCGCGCCCAGCCGAACAGGAACAGCACCAGGCCGATCAGCGCCGGCGGCAGCCAGGCCGGGCTGCTCATCAGCGGCGCGCCGGCCTGGGCCCAGGCATCGGTCCAGCCGTAGCTCTGCACGAAGGCCTGCAGCCGTGGCACCAGGCCAGGCACCCAGCGGGAGAGGAAGGTGCCGAAGCCCAGGGCGTGGCCGAAAACCCACGCCACCGCTGCCGCACCGATGAGAAACAGGGCGCCCAGACCGATCATGCCGTCTCCTTCACAGCGGTTCGGTCCAGGGCCCTCCGGCCCGTCATCGCCGCTCGCTCAGGCCCAGAGCCGCTCGCTCTGCAGGCTGGTGTAGAGCCCGGAGACCTGTTCGGCATAGCCATTGAACAGCCGCGTCGGGACGCGTTCGTTGCTGCCGAGCAGGCGTTCCGTCGCCTGGCTCCAGCGCGGATGCGGGACCTCCGGGTTCACATTGGCCCAGAAGCCATATTCCTGGTCCTGCAGGCGCTGCCAGAAATTCACCGGGCGCTGGTCGGTCAGGCTGATGCGGGTGATCGACTTGCCCGACTTGAAGCCATACTTCCACGGGAACAGCACCCGGATCGGCGCGCCGTTCTGCGGCGGCAACGCCTTGCCGTAGAGGCCAACGGCCAGGAAGCTCAGCTCGTTCCGGGCTTCCTCGATGGTGCAGCCTTCCAGATAGGGCCAGGGATACCAGCTCTGCCGCAGGCCCGGCATGACGGCGGGGATCGCCGCCGTCTCGAAGGTCACGTATTTCGCGGAGGCCAGTGGGGCCACCAGCCCGAGCAGGGTCGAGAGCTGGAAGCCGGTCCAGGGCACTGTCATCGCCCAGGCCTCGACGCAGCGCAGGCGATAGACCCGTTCCTCCAGCTGCAGCATGCGCAGCAGCCCGTCGATGTCGAGCTCCATGGGACGCTCCACCATGCCATCGATCTTCAGGCGCCAGGGGCGCAGCGGCAGGCGCTGGGCAGGGCGGGAGATGCGTTTGTCGTCGACGCCGAACTCGTAATAGTTGTTGTAGGTGGTGGCATCGCGTTCCGGCGTCAGCTCACGGTCCGGCTGGTAGCGGGGATTGCGCGCCGCGGCCATCGGATCGGGCGTGGCCTGGGCCAGCGCGGGTCCGCTGGCGAGCCCGGCCAGCATCCCGGCCGCGAGGCCGAAGCTCTTGCGGCGGCCCATCACCAGGGCCTCCGGCGTCGCGGCACTCTCCGGCAATTCCCAGCCACGCGGGCGCTTGATCAGCATCTGGGGCAACTCCTCTGCGTTCCGGCTTCGCCGGGTGGCCCAGCGTGGTTACGCGCAATCGCGTGCCACCTGCCACCTTGGCGTGGCGGCGGCCGGCTTCAAGGCGCCGGCAGCACCGCGGCGGGCGGCAGGCCCGGCGCGGTCGCGACCCGGTGCAGGCGGTAGCGCTCCGCTTCGATGCCGTGCCGGGCACGGATCAGCACGGTGCCGGTCGCCGTGGCGCCGGGCCAGAGCGGCGCCCCCTCCCCGCGCCGAAGGCTGCGCACCAGCAGCCCGGCCTGAGCTTCTGGGGGAGCCGGCAGATGGAAGAAGGCCCAGCGCGCATCCATCGCCACCACGGGCAGCCCTGGCGGCAGCCGCAGCGCGAGTTCGGCGGCAAGGCCGTATTCCTCGGCCGCGACGAACTGCGCGCCGTCCCGCGCCGCTTCCGCCGCGATCGCCGTGGCGAAGGCATCCCAGCCGGCGAGGCGGGCGAGGGTCGGATCGTTGCGGCGGGGCAGCGGCAACACCCCGGCCAGGGCCTGCAATTGCACGACCGCGGCCATCACCAACCCCAGCACCACGCCGGCCCGCCGCCAGCGCCGCCAGCCAGGGCCCGGCAAAGCGGCCGCGGCGATGGCGGCCGCGGGATAGAGGATGGCCGGCCAATTGCCCTGCACGCGGCTGCCGGTCGCCTGCCACAGGAAGATCGCCGCGCCGGGAATGGCGAAGGCCGCCAGCAGCAGCGCCGCCCCGTCCCGCCACCGCCGCGCCGCCAGCCCGGCGCCAGTGACGAGCAGGACGAACAGGATCGGCGTCGCCAGCGCCACCTGGCCGCCGATCAGCTCGCCGATGAAGCGCAGCCCGGCGCCGGCGCTTTCCGCCCCGGCGCGTCCACCCTGCTTGGCGAAGCTCGCCCAGCCATGCGCGGCATTCCAGGCGATGACCGGCGCGAAGAGCGCCACCGCCAGCGCGCCGCCGGCATAGAGCCGCCAGTCGCGCCACCAGCGCCGCGCCGCCGGGTCCAGCAGCAGCCAGAGCAGGATGCCAGGGCCGATCAGCGCGCCAGTGTATTTCGACAGCAACGCGCCGCCGGCGGCCAGGCCCACGGCGAACCACCAGCGCCCATCGCCGGAGGTCCGGAGTTCCGCCAGCGCCCAGAGCGCGGCGCACCAGAACAGCAGCAGCGGCGTGTCCGGTGTCATCACCACCGCGCCGACGCCGACCAGCAGGGTCGCGTTCAGCATCAGGGCCGCCGGGATGCCGGCGCCGCGGCCGGGGAACAGCAGCTCCGCCGTCCGCCACAGCATCAGGGAACCGACCGCCGTGCCGAGCGGCCCGAGCAGCCGGATGCCGAGCGGCGTGTCGCCGAACGGCAGGGTGCCGGCGCGAATGAACAGCGCGACCATCGGCGGGTGATCGAGGTAGCCGCCCTGCAGGCTATGCGCCCAGACGCGGTAATAGGCCTCGTCGGGCGCAATCGGCGTCCAGGCCGCGAGGCCGAGCCGCAGCAGCGTGATGCCGGCCAGCAGCGCCAGCCAGCCGCGCCCACTCATCGGCCGCGCCAGACCAGGGTGGCGGACATGGCGTAGTTCCAGACCACGGTCAGCGCCGCCCCGGCGGCCCCGGCCAGCCCCCAGGCCACCACGCCATCCCGCACCAGCAGCTCGGCAATGCCGACATTGGCCACGGCGCCGATGCCGCAGACCAGGTAAAACAGCGCGAGCCCGCGCCAGAGCCGACCGCCGCGCAGCCGGCGGTCGCGATAGGTGATGCGGTTGTTCAGCAGGAAATTCGCGGTCATCGCGACGAAGGTCGCCGTCCATTGCGCGGCGGCGAAGCCGGAGCCGAGCAGCCCGAACAGCAGGCCGAGCACCGCCAGGTGCACCAGCACGCCGGTGCCGCCGACCAGCGCGAAGGCCAGGAAGCGCAGCGGCACCCAGCCCCCCAGCGCCTTGTCCGCCAGCAGCCCGAGGAATTCGAGCATCACCGTCGCATCGAGCTTCGAGGCACCCGCCTGCCGGGCCCGGAATTCATAGGGCAATTCGACCAGGCGCAGCGGCCGCCGCAAGGTCAGCAGGACATCGAGCAGGATCTTGAAGCCGGTGCCGGTCAGCCGCGGCGCCGCTTCCTCGAACACCGCCCGGGGCAGCGCGAAGAAGCCGCTCATCGGGTCGGAGACACGGACCGGCAGCGCGGCGTTGGCGAGCGCGGTGCCGGCATCCGACAGCCTGGCCCGCAAGGGGGAGAAGCCGGCTTCCGCCGCGCCGCCATCCACGTGCCGGCTGCCGACCACGATCTCGGCCCCAGCTTCCAGCGCCGCCAGCATCTTCGGCAGCAGCGTCTCGTCATGCTGCAGGTCGCCGTCGATCACCGCGAGGTAGGGCGCCGAGGTCGCGAGCCAGCCTTCGATGCAGGCGGAGGCCAGGCCGCGCCGTCCGATGCGGCGGATGCAGCGTATGCGCGGATCGGTGGCGGCAATGGCGCGGGCCGCGGCGCTGGTGCCGTCCGGGCTGTCGTCATCGACGAAGATGGCTTCCCAGGCGATGCCATCCAACGTGGCCGCGAGGCGCGCCGCCATCGGCGCGACATTCGCCGCTTCATTGTAGCAGGGGATGATGACGGCGAAGCGCGCGGGTTCGGGCAGGCTCATGCGCCGCTCGTAGCACGTGGCCCGCCCCGCGGGGCAGAGGCGGTTATCCGGCCCGGCCGGGCCGGCACGCGGTCAGAGCGACTTCATCTTCTTCTTCAGCACCACGTCGCCGTCGATGCACATGCGGATCTTGCCGAAGGTCTTCGCGCCCAGCAGCTCCTCGCAGGCGGCGATGGCGGCGCGGTCACCCTGCATCATGTTGGTCCAGAGGACCTTCGCCATCGCGCGGCGCTCCACGCCCTTGGACTTGTCCAACTTCTTCTGGACGGTGCGGCCGAGCGTATAGACGGTGTTGCAGATGCTGCCGAGGATCGGGATGCAGCTTATCCCCTTGCGCTTCAGCTTCTTGTTCTTCTTGTTCAGCGTATAGGCGATCGCCGTCAGGGTATCAGCCCGCACACCCGGCTTGCCGGAATAGAGCTGGATGATCGCTTCCAGCGCACACATATGCGCGTAGGTCTTCGCGGCCGAGACCGCGGAGAGCGCCATATCGGCGATCGCCAGCGCGATGCCGGCCGGGCCGAGCACCGCGGCCGCCGGCGCCATGGCGGCGGCCGCGCCACTGGACAAGGCACCGGTGACACTGCCGAGCGTGCCGGTACCGCCCAGCACGCCGCTCACGGTATTGGTGGCGCTGACGCCCATCCCGATCACGGAGCGCACCGGACGCGCGATGCCCGTGGCCGTCCCGCCCCGGGTGGATGCGATCGTCCTGGCGCCGGAGGGACCAGGCACCGGCTGCTGCGGCTCCTCGTCCTCGTCTTCGTCCTCGTCTTCCTCGACATCGCCGAAATCGTCGTGGAAGACCTGATTGCGCAGCCCCATGCCGTGCTGCGGCCTGGCGGAGGAGCATTGCAGCGGGCCGCGCGGCTCGCCGACGTCGGCGGCCCGGTCCCAGGCGAGGCCGAGCGGCGCCGCCGCGGCGAAGGCTTCGCCGAAGGCATCGGCGGCCGCTTCCAGCGCGGCATCCTCGTAGCGGAACGGCGCGGCGGCAGGCTGGCCCTGCTGCGCCAGATGCGCCAGTTCATGCCCGATCAGACGCAGCCCTGCCCGCGTGTCCGGGCGGAACGCTTCGGGCGCGATCCAGATGCGGCCATTGCCCGCGAAGGCACTGGCGCCCGGGCAGGCCGGCAGCGGCCCGACATGGATGAAGGGGGACGCCGCCGGGATCCGCGCATCGAGACCCACCGCGTGGCGGCGCAGCGCCTCGGGCAGGCGGAAGACGGCGACATCCGTCGCCGCAGGCTGCGAAGAACCCATCTTGGATCCGCCCCATTCGTTACGGCATGCATCTTATGCACAGCTTTGTGAATATCAAGTCAAGTTTACTACAGTCTTCGCCATGATGCGCGGGGCGTCGCCAGCCGGCGCCGCCGCCTCAGCCAGGCGGAAGCCTGCTATGCTGCCGGTACGCAACAAGGAGTGTCGCCATGGCCAAGACCGTTCAACAAATGCTGGCGGATGCCGAAGCCGAGGTGCCCCGCATCGGTGCCAGCGACGCCATGGCGCTGCATGCCAAGGGCGAAGCGGTCTTCATCGACCTGCGCGAACCGGCGGAACTGGCCGCCTCTGGCAAGGTCCCGGGCGCGCTGGCGATTCCGCGCGGGCTGCTGGAATTCCGCACCGACCCGAACAATGCGGCGCGGGACCCATCGCTCGCCGCCGGGAAGACCGTGATCACCTATTGCGCATCCGGCGGTCGCGCGGCGCTGGCCGGCAAGACGCTGCGCGAACTCGGCTACGGCGACGTCCGTAACCTGGGCGGCTTCAAGGACTGGGCCGAGGCTGGTGGCAAGATCGAGCCGGTCTGATGCCTGCCGCCCCGGCATCCAGGATGCCGGGGCCGTCAGGGTGGTGTGCCCGGTGGGATTCGAACCCACGACCCCAAGATTAAAAGTCGGGTGACAGGCTCTTTTCCGCAACGGACTCTAGTGTACCGGAGCGGCCAGGAGCCTGCGCCACGGCCGTAAATTACTGATTTTACATTGCCTTCCTTCGCCGAGCATGAGACACAAGTGGACAGGCGCGGTCAGTGTCCCCCAACGGAAAGTGCACCCCGAGTGCACCCAAGGAGCATCCCTCGCCGGAGCACAAGATTTGGCGGGGCGAGCGATGGGCGAGCAGCGTTTCCGGCTAACCGATCAAACCGTGAAGGGTATCCGGGTTCCACCGGCGAAGTCCGACGTGGTAGTGGCGGACAGCGACATCCCGGGCTTCGCCGTCCGGGTGCTCAAAAGTGGCAAGCGGATCTTTCAGCTTCGCTACCGAACCGATAAGACGACGGTTCGCAAGCTGGTCCTCGGCGAGTTCGGGACCGAAGTCACCACTGCCGAGGCTCGGCAAATGGCCGAAGCCGCGCGGGGCTTAATCCGGCAAGGCCGCGATCCCTGGCGAGAGCGCCAGGAGGCGGCCGCGGCAACCGAGGCCGCGAAGAAGCGCAGCGCCTTCACAGTCGAAAAGCTCATTGAGAATTGGCGCGATCTCCACCTTCGCCCGAAACGCAGCGCCGACTATGCAAAGAACAGCGACAGCCTTCTGAGGGCGGCAGTTGCGAAGTTGCTTCCCCGCCCTGCCCCCTCCGTCACCAAGGCCGATATCGTCGCAGCCATCGACGCACTAGCAAGCGGCCAGGCACGCGGCGCGAATGGCAAGGCGCGCGGCGGGCACATAGCCGCTAACCGTGCCATCGCCGCTGGAAGCGCCGCTTGGAACTTCGCGATCAAGCGCGGCGAGCTTCCGGAGCCGAATCCGTGGAACATCCCCAAGCCGGGTGATGAGACGGCAAGAGAACGCACACTCTCTGATGTGGAACTCGCGGCCGTGTGGTGGGCTGCCGATGGCTTGGGCGCACGCTGGGCTGCGATTGTCCGCCTCCTCGCTCTTACCGGCGCACGCCTCCGGGAAGTCGCGGAGATGGAGTGGCGCGAATTGGACTTGGACAGCGGCGATTGGACGCTCGATCGCACTCGCGCGAAGAACCGCCTTACCAGCATCGTGCCGCTACCACCCGCCGCGATCGAAATACTGCGCGCTCTGCCCCGCGCGGACGGGGCGCAGTTCGTCTTCGAGACCAAGGGGCGTAAGGGAGAGCCGGCGGCACCGTCCGCGTTCAGCAAGCCAAAGGCCGCGCTGGACAAACTCCTCGGCAAGCAGGTGGCGCCGTGGCGGTTCCATGATCTCCGACGCACTGCCGAAACGGGCTTTCAGCGGCT
>DASYDR010000117.1:0-28100 GCA_036499545.1 Roseomonas sp.
CTTGAAGGTCTTCAGGTTGCGCACGCCCTTGAGGCCGCTGACATGCGGATTCCAGCCTTTGTCATCGAACAGCGAGATGCCCTGCGGTGGGATGAAGCTGCGCCGCGCATCGGTCGCGTGCGGGTCGCTGGCGGCGAGGAAATCGGCGAAGACCGCGACGCCGTAGAACAGCGCGATGATCACCAGGCTGGCGACCGCGAGCTTGTGCCGGCGGAAGCGCCACCAGGTGAGCTGCAGCTGCGTCGCCTCGGCATAGCGCGCCTCGGCCGCGGCGGCCTTCGGGTCGGGCAGCGGATCGGCGGCGGTGGCGCTCATCGCTCAACGCCCCCCGAGGCGGATGCGCGGGTCGATCCACATCAGCAGCATGTCGGAGACCAGCGTGCCGATCACGGTCATGACGCCGAGCAGCAGCACGATGGCGCCGGCCAGGAACATGTCCTGCGCCACCAGCGCCTGCAGCAGCAGCGGGCCCACGGTCGGCAGGCCGAGCACGAGGGAGACGATGATGCTGCCGGAGACGAGGTAGGGGAACAGGTAGGCGAGCGAGCTGGCGAAGGGGTTCAGCGCCGCGCGCACCGGGTATTTCAGCACCGCGCGGCGTTCGGTCAGGCCCTTGGCGCGGGCGGTGACGACATAGGGCTTGCGCAGCTCGTCCAGCAGGTTGGCGCGCATGATGCGGATCAGCTGCGCGGTGCCGGCCAGCGCCAGCACCGCGGCCGGCAGCGGCAGGTGCTTGGCCAGGTCCCAGGCACGCGCCCAGCTCCAGGGCGCCTGCAGGTATTCGGCGGAGAACAGCCCGCCGACGTTCAGCCCGAGATAGCGGAAGCCGAGATACATCAGGATCAGCGCCAGCAGGAAATTCGGGATGGCGAGGCCGATGAAGCCGAGCGTGGTGAACAGGTAGTCGCTGAAGGAATATTGCCGCATGGCGGAGTAGATGCCGATCGGCAGCGCGATCATCCAGGTGAGGAACAGCGCCGACACCGAGACCAGCATGGTGAGCCAGAGCCGGTCGCCGATCACCTCCGTCACCGGCCGCCGCCACATCATGGAGACGCCGAAATCGCCCTGCAGCACGCGGCCGATCCAGAAGGCGTATTGCACCACCACGGGACGATCGAGCCCATAGGCATGGCGCATCGCCTGCGCCTGTTCGACCGACACGGTGCTGCCGCTGGCCGCGAGGTTGGCGATATAGGCGTCGATGAAATCGCCGGGCGGCAGGCGGATGATGATGAAGGTGAGCACCGAGATGAAGACGCAGGTAATGAGCGCGAGCCCGAGCCGGCGCAGCAGATAGGTCACCATGGGCGCGGTCTGCCCTGCGGCATCACGACATTTCCTCCGGCCGGTGCGATCGATGTCGCCCCGTTTCCGCAGGCATTAGGCCAGCCGATGCGCGGCAAGGCAAGCGCCGGAGATGTGCCTGCGTGATGTCGTCACTCCGTTCGGCCCGCGCCTTTGTCAGGATGCGCGCGGCGCGGCGGCGGGCTGTCGCCCACCATGTGGGACGCGACGATCCATACCCTTGCGGCAGCGGTCGCTAGGCGAAGACGATCTGCCTCGGCCGATGACGGCTTGCGATCGCCACCGCCGTGTCCGGGCAGATCCTGAAGCGTGACCGCTTCAGGATTCTCGCCGGGTCGCGTGATGCGCGGCGTTCGGTGATTCCGCCGCGACGGTCGCGTTCACCGCATCGGCGCCTCGAGGTTGTTGGCATCCAGGCCCATGGCCTGCGCCGTCGCCGGGTTGATCTGTCCGGTCGCCTGCAGCCCGCGGCCTTGCTGGAAGCGTTCGATCGCCGCCTGGGTGCCGGGACCCCAGGTGCCGTCGACGCCGCCGCGATAGAAGCCGAGCGCGCGCAGCCGGGTCTGGATGTTCCGCACCGCGACGCGGCTGAGCGGGCCGGGCGCCGCATCCGCCGGCGCCGCCGCGGCCGCCGGCTGCGCGCCGGCCGCCAGCAGGTCGGCGGTGCTGAGGCCGAGCGTCCTGGCCGTCACCTGGTTGATCTGGCCGGTCGCCTGCAGGCCGTTCCGCTGCTGGAAGCGCTCCAGCGCCGCCTGACTGTCCGGGCCCCAGACGCCATCCGCGCGGCCGGTATAGGCGCCCGACTGGCGCAGCCGTTCCTGCACCTGCATCAGGGCGGGCGCGGCCAGCGGCTGCACATAGCTCAGGCCCGGCGCCGGCTGCGCCGCGGCCGGCGGTGCCAGCGCCAGCAGCGGCGCGGCCATGGCAAGGCCAAGCAGGGTTGTTCGCACGGGCTTCATCGCATCGCTCCCTCGGACTGTTCCGCGTCAACACGGATGCCGGCGCCCGGGTTGCCCGCGGCCGTGGTCACGCCTGGGGAAGCGGCCGCCGACAAATCCAGACAGAAACGGCTTTGCCCGCCGCTGCCGCCGCCCGTTAAGCATTCGTTACCCGTGCGCTGCTCTCCTGAGCGGCCCGATTCCTGTATTCTTTGGCGGAAAGGCAGAGGCGTGACCGATCTGGAACGCTTCATGGCGAGCAAGACCTATGCGCTCGTGCCGATCTACGGTTTCTCGGACCATGTCCGGTATCTGATCGCGGAACGTGACCCCGCCTGGCAGCAGGCCGTGATCCTGCCGGGCGCCTATGACACCGTGCAGGACGCGGCGGCGGCCAAGGCCGCGATGGAGGAGGCGGCGGCCGCCGGCGGCCCGACGCCATGGCGGGTAGCCCCAGGCGCCGCCCGCGAATTGCCGTCGGACAGCCTGTGCCCGGCGTGAGTCCATCTGCCTGCCTCCCTTGAAGCCGGCGCGGCGGCCTTGCATATCGGGGCCTCGTCATCGTCTGGCCTGGGAGATACCGCGTGACTGAGACGGTCGAGCGCCATGCATTCGGAGCCGAGGTCGGGCGCCTGTTGGACCTTGTCGTCCACGCGCTCTATTCGGACCGCGAGATCTTCCTGCGCGAACTGGTCGCCAATGCCGCCGACGCCGTCGACCGGCGCCGGTTCGAGGCGCTGACCAGCCAGGATGCCGCGCTGCCCGCCGATGCCGCCGTGCGCATCGTGCCGGACAAGGCGGCCCGCACCCTGACCATCACCGATCCCGGCATCGGCATGGGCAAGGCCGAGCTGGCGGAGAATCTCGGCACCATCGCCCGGTCCGGCACCCGCGCCTTCACCCAATCCCTGGCGGAGGCGACGCCCGGCGACCGCCCGAGCCTGATCGGCCAGTTCGGCGTCGGCTTCTATTCCGCCTTCATGGTGGCCGACCGCGTCGAGGTCACCTCCCGCCGCGCCGGTGGGGAGGAGGCCTGGAGCTGGGCCTCCGAGGGGCGCGGGGACTACACCCTGGCGCCGGCGGATCGCACCGAGGCCGGGACCGAGATCACCCTGCACATCAAGGCGGATGCCGAGGAGTTCCTGGAACCCTTCCGGCTGCAGGCGATCATCCGCAAATGGGCGGACCACATCACCATCCCGATCACCATCGCCCGCGACGGCAAGGACGAGCCGGCCAATGACGGCACCGCCCTGTGGCGGCGCCCGAAATCCGAGATCAGCGAGGAGAGCTATGCCGAGCTCTACCGCCATCTCGGCCATGTCTTCGACACGCCCTGGGCGACGCTGCACTGGCGCGCGGAAGGCGCGCTCGACTACACCGCGCTGCTGTTCATCCCCGGTATGAAGCCCTTCCAGGTGGTGGAGGGCGAGCGCGAGAGCCGGCTGCGCCTGCATGTCCGGCGCATGTTCATCACCGACACGGCGGAGCTGCTGCCGCCCTGGCTGCGCTTCGTGCAGGGCGTGGTGGATACCGAGGACCTGCCGCTCAACGTCTCGCGCGAGATGCTCCAGGCGACGCCGGTGCTGGCCCGCATCCGCCGCGCGGTCACCGGCCGCGTCCTGTCCGAGCTGAAGACCCGCGCCAAGGAGAGCGAGGACTACGCGACGTTCTGGGAGAATTTCGGCACCATCCTGAAGGAAGGCCTCTGGGAGGATACCGAGCACCGCAAGGACCTGGCGCCGCTGCTGCGCTTCCGCTCCTCCGCGGTCGAAGGCTGGACCTCGCTGCCCGACTACGTCGCGCGCATGCCGGCGGGGCAGGAGGCGATCTACGTGCTGGCCGGCGACACGGCGGAGGCGCTGTCGAAGTCGCCCCAGCTCGAGGGGTTCCGCGCCCGCGGGGTGGAGGTGCTGCTGCTCTCCGACCAGATCGATGCCTTCTGGCCGGAGCGGCTGGACCGTTTCGAGGAGAAGCCGATCCGCAGCATCACCCAGGGCGAGATCGACCTGGCCGCGATCGGCGCGGCGGAGGCGGAGGCGGACGCCCCGGCCGATGTCGCGAAGCTGCTGCCGCTGCTGAAGGATGCCCTGCAGGACCATGTCTCCGACGTGCGGGCGACCGCGCGCCTGGTGGACAGCGCGGTAGTGCTCTCCGCGCCCGCCGGCGGGCCCGACCTGCACCAGCAGCGCCTGCTGCAGCGTGCCGGGCGGAATTCCGGGGCGGACCGGCCGGTGCTGGAGATCAATCCGCGCCACCCGCTGATCCGCGGCCTGGCGGCGCAGGCGGACACCGATGCCGGGCTGGCGGATGCCGCCGGCATCCTGTTCGACCTCGCCCGGGTGCAGGATGGCGACAGCCCGCGCGACCCGGCCGCCTTCGCCCGCCGGGTGGCGGCGACGCTCGCGACCGGCCTGCGGTAGCGGGGCAGGGCGGCGGAACCCTGCGCGGCCTGGGGCGTTGACGCGCCAGAACCTGCCGGGAAACGCCGCCATGGCCCTGAAGCCGTTCTGGAAGGGGTATCTGAAGCTCTCGCTGGTCACCTGCCCGGTCGCCATGACGCCGGCTACCACCGACAGCGAGAAGGTGCGCTTCCACACCCTGAACCGGGCAACCGGCAACCGCGTGGTCAGCCGCTATGTCGACGCGGAGAGCGGCAAGCCGGTCGAGGAGGACGCGGAGGTGCGCGGCTATCAGCGCGGCGAGGACGAGTTCGTCATGCTGGAGGATGACGAACTGGCCGCGGTCGCGCTGGAGAGCACGCGCACCATCGATATCGAGAGCTTCGTCCCCGCCGACGGCGTGGAATGGATCTGGTACGACAGGCCGCATTACCTGACGCCCGATGATCCGGTGGGCGAGGAGGCCTTCTGCGTCATCCGCGATGCCATGGCGGCCAGCCGGACCGTCGGCATCTCCCGCCTGGTGATCTATCGCCGCGAACGGGCGGTGCTGCTGGAGCCGCGCGACCGCGGCATCGTGCTGTGGACGCTCCGCTACGGGGATGAGGTCCGCGATCCGGAACCCTATTTCCGCGATATCGATGGCAAGCAGCCGGATACGAAGCTGAAGCAGATGGTCACCGCCCTGATCGGCGAGCGCACCAAAGCGTGGACCCCGCGCATGGTCCACGACCCGGTGCAGGAGCGACTGCTGGAGATCATCGCCGCGAAGAAGAAGGGGCGCCCGCGCGCTGCCGCGAAGCCGCGGGCGGAGGCGGCTTCGGGCGGCAACGTCGTCAGCATCATGGACGCGCTGCGCAAGAGCCTGTCGGCCGAAGGCAAGGGCAAGCGCCGGTAGCGCGCCAGGGCATGGTCCGTTCGCCCAGGCTCACCGCATCAGTTCACATGCTTGGGTGCAATGGCAGGAACAGCTCCGCGACCGCGGCATGCTCCGGCACTTCCGGGAAGAAGCGCAGCCGCTGGCAATAGATCGGGAAGTCGCGCGCCGCCTCGCCGCTGGCCGGCAGCCAGTCGCGGTAGAGGAAGAAGGCGGCGGGCTCCAGGTTGTCGGTGTCGCCGGTGACGCGCAGCACCGCGCAGCGCCCGCCGGGGATCTCGCCGGCCTTGATCGCCGCGCCATGCGCCGCGATCGGCCGGCCGGTTCCGGCACAGAGGTCCAGGCTGAAATCGGCGGGCGATGCCGGCCGCCGTTCGGACCGCCAGACGGTGAAGGTCGGGCTCCGGTCGGGATGCAGGCCGGCGGCTTTGCGCCAGGCGATGAAGCGCTGGATGGTGGCGCCGAGCATCGCCGGGTCGCCCCGATGCTCCATGATCGCGACCGGCGTGGCCGGGACGTCGCGGATCGTCACATCATCGGCGGTGAAGCTCTTCTGCATGCGCTTGCTCCTCGCATCGTCGAAAGGCCCGAAGGCGGTCAGCCATGGTTGCCAGTCGGGCGATTTCCGGAACGACGACGGCGATTGCCCGAACCTCCGCCGGAAGGCGCGGGCGAAGGCATCGGGGGCGTCGTAGCCCGCATCCATCGCGATATCGGTGACGCTCTGGGCATCGCGGTAGGCCAGCCGGTACGACGCGCGCTTCATGCGGGCGAGCTGGACATAGCGATGCACGGACAGCCCGAAGGTCGCGGTGAACTGCCGGTGGAAGTGGTACTTCGAACAGGCCGCGACGGCACTCAGCGCGTCCAGGTCCAGATCCGCGTCCAGGTGCCGGTCGATGTGATCCAGCACCCGCTGCATCCGGGCATGGTGGTTCCGAAGCGCCGCCTTCACGTTCCATCCTCCGTGGCGGCGGCAGCTAAGCGCAGCCGCGCCGGGCGCGCTCGACCGATCTTGCGGTCCGCCGTCGGGCCACGCCTTCGCGCGGTTCAGGTTGTTCGGCGGCTGCGCTTCGAACCGCCATGCTCCGGCAACGGCGTCGCGGCCTTGCGGAAGCCGGCCCAGGGCTGCGGATGCAGCGAGGCGATGCGGGTCGGCGCGTTGGCAACGGTGAAGTAGTTTGGGCCGATCGTGGGGGCGAGCTCCTCCCAGGCCAGCGGCATCGATACCGGTGCCCCGGCCCGGGCCCGGGTCGAAAGCGGCGCCACCGCGGTGGCGCCGCGCTGGTTGCGCAGGTAGTCCACCAGGATCCTGCCGCGCCGCCGCGCCTTGCTGATGGTCGCGACGTAGCGGTCGGGCTCCTCCGCCGCCATGGCCTCGGCGATGCCCTTGGTGAAGGCCTTCGCCGCCGCCCAGTCGGCCTTCGGCGTCAGCGGGGCCACGACATGCAGGCCCTTGCCGCCGGAATTCTTCAGGAAGGCCGCCAGCCCGGCCGCCTCCAGCCGCCGGCGCACATCGACCGCGGCGGCGATCACCGCATCCCAGGCCACGCCCTCGCCGGGGTCGAGATCCATGATGATGGTATCCGGATGCTCCCAATCGGCGACCGTCGATCCCCAGGGGTGGATCTCGAGCGTCGCCGACTGCACCAGGCCCATCAGCCCGTCCAGGTCGTTGATGGCGATCAGCGGCTCGTCCTCGGGGTTGGCCGGATCGCGGATCTGGGCGATCGCCGGGCTGATGCCGCGCCAGGCGTGTTTCTGGAAGAAGCTCTGGCCGTCGATCCCGTCCGGGCAGCGCAGCAGCGCCAGCGGGCGGCCGACGATGAAGGGGGCGATCTGCGGCCAGACCTCCGCGTAGTAATCGGCGAGCCCTTCCTTGGTCAGGCCGACATCCGGCCAGTAGACCCGGTCCGGATGGGTCAGGCGCAAGGTGCGGCGCGGCGCCTTGGGCGGTGCCTGGCTGGCGGCGGCTTCCTGCACGATCTCCTCCGCGGGCTTGTCCTCGCGCAGGCCGCGGAAGGCGGCATGGCGCAGGTGATGATCGGCGGTCCAGGCGCGGAATTCCACTTCCGCCACCAGCTCCGGCCGGACATGGCGGGCAAGCCGCGCCTCCTCTGCCGTCAGGCGCGACGCGAAGGGGCTTGTCGGGATGCGGAGGCGCTCCAGCCGGGTGAACAGCTTTTCCGCGACGGTCGCGGTGAAGCCGGTGCCGACCCGGCCGACATGCCGCAACTTTCCATCTTCGTAGACCCCGAGCACGAGCGAGCCGATCGCCTTGCGCGAGACGGAGGAGGGGACATAGCCGCCGATGACGAATTCCTGGCGACTGCTGCATTTCGACTTCACCCAGTCCTTGCCGCGGCCGGGACGATACGGCGCATCCTTCTGCTTCGAGACGATACCTTCGAGGCTGAGGCGGCAGGCATGGCGCAGCACCATGTTGCCGGATTCGGCGAAATGCTCGCTGAAGCGGATCAGGCCGCCCTCCTGCGGCAGCAGCCCCGCCAGCACCGCCTTGCGGCGCGCCAGCGGCACCGCGCGCAGGTCCATGCCGTCGAGGTGGAGCAGGTCGAAGACATAGAACAGGAAGCGGTCGCTGCGGCCTTCGCTGAGATCGGCCTGCAGCGCGGAGAAGTCGGATGCCCCGGCATGGCCTTCGACCACGAGTTCGCCATCGATCAGCGCACGGGTCACCGGCAGGGCCTGCAGCGCCGCCGGCACCTCCTTGCCGAAGCGCTTCGTCCAGTCGAGCCCGCTGCGGGTCAGCAGCTTGACGCGGGTGCCATCGATGCGCGCCTGCAGCCGGTAGCCGTCGAACTTGATCTCATGCAGCCAGCGGTCGCCCGCCGGCGGCTTGCCGACCAGGGTCGCCAGCGCCGGCGCCACGAAATCCGGCAGCGCCGCTTTCTTCGCACCCTTGAGCGCCGCGGGATCCGTGGCGGCGGCAGGCACCTCGGGCGCCGGCTTCGGTGCGGGCGCCTTGCGGGCGCGCGGCGCGGTCTTCGCCTCGATCCTGCCGGTCCGGGACGACCAGCCGGGCGCTTCGCCGGCGACATCGGCGATGCCGCGACCGGTCCGCACGGAATCCGGACGCTCCTCCAGGATATCGGCGGCATCGGCCGGGCGCGCCGCCGCGTCCTCGCCCTTGATCAGCAGCCAGTTCTCCCGCTTGTCGCGCGGCTTCCGCGCCATGCGGATCAGGTGCCAGCGGCCGGCGAGCTTCTCGCCATGCAGCTCGAATTCCAGATGGCCCTTGGCATAGCCATGTTCGGCATCCCCGATCGCGTCCCAGGTGCCGCGATCCCAGACGATCACGGTGCCGCCACCATATTCGCCCTTGGGGATCGTGCCCTCGAAGCCGCCGTATTCGAGGGGATGGTCCTCGACATGCACGGCCAGGCGCTTGTCGCCCGGCACCAGGCTGGGGCCGCGCGTCACCGCCCAGCTTTTCAGCACGCCCTGCATCTCCAGCCGGAAATCGTAATGCAGGCGGGTGGCATCGTGCTTCTGGATGACGAAGCTGTTGCCGGCCTTGCGCGCGGCCCGCCCGCGCGGCTCCGCCGTCGCCTTGAAGTCGCGCTTCCTGCGATAGGTCTCGAGCGCCATGGCTCAGCCCGCCTTGCGCCGGGTCGCGGCGCCGGGTGTCTTGCGGGCCGCCGCCGCCTTGGGCTTCGCGCGCGCGGCCGCCTTCTTCGGCGCCGCGGCGGGTTTCTTCCTGGCGGCGGCCGCGGGCTTCTTCGCCTTCACCCCCGCGCTCGCGCGCAGCGCATCGAGCAGGTTCACCACCTTGGCGGATTTCGGTGCGCGCCGGGTCTCGATCGGCCGGCCTTCGAGCTTGGCCTTGACCAGTTCGGCCAGGGCCGCCTCGTAGCGATCCTCGAAGGCGGCGGGGTCGAAGGTGCCGCGCTTGGACTGGATGATGTGCTGCGCGAGATCCAGCATCTCGCCCTTGATCTTCAGCTTCGGCACCTCGCCGAAGGCATCGGCGGCGGAGCGCACCTCGTAGTCGAAGTTCAGCGTCGTGGCGATCAGCCCGTCGCCCTGGGCGCGGATCAGCAGGGTGCGCACCCGGCGGAACAGCACCGTGGTGGCCAGCGCCGCGACGCCCTTCGCGCGCATGCCGTCCCGGATCAGCTTGAACGCATCCTCGGCATGGCGATCGCCCGGGGCCAGGTAATAGGGGCGGTCGAAATAGACGTCGTCGATCTCACCGCAGGCCAGGAAGGCGGAGACGGACAGCGTCTTGTCGGAATCCGGGACCGCGGCGGCGACCTCCTCCGGTTCCAGGACGATGAACTCGTCCTGCGCCACCTCATAGCCTTTGACCTGGTCGTCGGCTTCCACCAGGTCGCCGGTGCTGCTGTCGACGAATTGCCGGCGGACCCGGTGGCCGGTCTCCCGGTTCAGCGTGTGCAGGGAGATCCGGTCCGAGGTGGAGACCGCGGTGTAGAGCGCGACCGGGCAGGTCAGCTCGGCCACCTTCAGGAAGCCCCGCCAATTCGCCCTCAGCGCCATCGCCGCCTCCTCGCCGCCCGGAGCCTGTTCAACGTTGCAGGGCGGTCCGGGTTTACAGGCGGGGAGGCGGCGGCCGGTCCTGAAGCGCGACCGCTTCAGGACTTTCGTCTGGTCGCGTGATTCACGGCTTTCGGTGATTCCACCTCAACCGGTCACGCTTTAGCCCCGCGCCACCGCGCCGCCCTGGAGACCGGGCGTTTCGGCGCGGGGCTGCTTCACGAAGCCGACGACCACCAGGGCCGCGACCACGCCGATCACGGCGGCCAGCAGGAAGGCCGCGTTGTAGCCGCCGAGATACTGCACGACGAAGCCGGTGATGGCGGGGGAGAGGACGCCCGACAGGTTGGCCAGGAAATGGATGAACCCGCCGGCGCCGCCGACCCGGTAGAAGGGCACCACCTCGGAGACCGATGCCCAGACCGCCTGGGTGGCCAAGGTCATCGTCAGCAGCGCCACGGACAGCAGGGCGACCGCCTGGCCGACGCCCGAGACGAAGAGCAGCGCCACGAGGCAGACGCAGACGATCAGCATCGGCGTCACGATGAACATCTTGCGCGCCGCGAGCTTGTCGGCGCTGCGGCGATAGACGATGTCGGCCAGCCAGCCGCCGCCGATATAGCCGACGAAGCCGCCGATCCAGGGCAGCATCGCCGCCACCGCCATCTGCTTCATGTCGACGCCCATGACGTCGTGCAGATAGGTCGGCATCCAGGAGATGAAGATGTAGAGCGTGTAGTTGATGCCGAACAGCGCGGCGCCGAGTGCCAGCACGCTCGGCCGCTTGATGCAGGCCATCAGCGGCACGCCGCCATCGGCCGGGGCCTTCGGGGCCGCGGGCTGGCCGGCGCGGATATAGGCGACCTCGGCGGCGCTGGTGTGCCGGCTTTCTTCCGGCGTATCCGCCGCGAAGACCATCCACAGCACGGCCCAGATCAGCCCGAGCACGGTCAGTGCCAGGAAGGCGGCGCGCCAGCCGAAGGCGGCATAGGCGCCGATGACCAGCGGCGCCGCGATGGCGCTGCCCAGGGTCTGGCCGGAAAAGGTGACGCCGACGGCGCGGGCGGCCTCGGACTTCGGAAACCAGCTCGAGCAGGTGCGGTTCGTGGTCGATGCCATCGGGCCTTCGGCGAAGCCGAACAGCACCCGCACGATGAGCAACTGCCAGAAGCCGGTGACGACCCCGGTCAGGCCGCAGAAGATCGACCAGGCGGCGCCGGCCACCGCATAGGTCTTGCGCGGGCCGGAACGGTCGGAGAAATAGCCGCCCACGAAGGAGAACAGTGCATAGCCCATGAAGAAGGTGCTGAACACGATGCCCATCTGCGCGGCATCGATCCCGAGGTCGCTTTGCATGAAGGGCGCCAGCAGGCCGATGGCCGCACGATCCATGTAGTTGATGGTGCCGGCGAAGAATAGCAGCGCGGCTATGACGAACCGGTAACGACCTGACATCTGTCCTCCAGAATTTTCAGGGCCGCATCCGGATCGAACGCCGGCGGCCCTGTTATCGATTCATGGAGCGTATCAGCGCGCGGCGCCCGTGATCGGCCCGCGCGCATCATTGCCGGAATTTCATCCTCTGCCCGCGTGGCGGATGCTTGGCAGGTGCCGGTGCTGGTCCGCTATGGCGATCCCGCCGCCATGCCCGGCACTTGCCGCAGCGGGCTGAGCGGGGCGAGGGGGATCAGCTCGAAGGTCATCAGATGCGCCTGGCCGAGCGGCAGCGCGTCCAGCATCGCCCTGGCCGCCGCCGGATCGGTGAGATTGAGGATGAAGGCGACGCCGGGCCGCCCCTGCAGCGAGTACCATTGGTCGATCTTGCCATCGAGGTAGAGCTGGACCGTCTCGCGCGCCTCGCTCGGCAGGATCGCCCGGACGCGCTGCTGGTCCGCGTTCGGGGTCAGGGTGCCGATCGCCAGGATCCGGGTGGTCGGCGTCGGCGGCTGCGGCGCCTGCGCGGCCGCCGGCAGGGCGGCGGCGATCATCATCGTCGCGGCCAGGGCCGCGATGCGGACATGCTTCAACATGGAACCTCCTCGTGTCTCGGAACGGCGCCGCCGGCCTCGGCCCCGGCGGTGCCGGCTACGTCATCAATGGATGACGGCAGGAGCGGATTCTAGCCTCGGGCCGGTATCGGCAATATGGTCATAAATGACAGCTTCAGGGTCGTTCGCGCCATGCGCATCGCCGTGCTCGCCCTTGAGGGCGTTTTCGACACCGGGCTCACCGCGGTGCTCGATGCGTTCAAGGTCGCGAACAGCCTCGCGGCCCGGCTCGGGCAGCCGGCACCGTTCGAGGTCACGATCCTGGGCATGCGGAGGAAGGTCCGCTCCGGCGGCGGCCTGATCGTGCCGGTGCAGGCCGTGACAGCCGCCTTGAAGCCGGATTGGGTGGTCGTCCCGGCGCTCGGCACCCCGATGCCGGACCTGCTGGTCCCGGCCCTGGCGCGGCCGGACGTGAAGCAGGCCGTGCAGCAATTGCGGCGCTGGCAGGAGGCGGGGGCGCGGATCGCCACCTCCTGCATCGGGACCTTCCTGGTGGCCGAAACCGGCCTGCTCGACCACCGGGACGCGACGACGAGCTGGTGGCTCGCGCCGCTGTTCCGGCAGCGCTACCCGCATGTCCTGCTCGACGAATCCCGGATGCTGGTGCCGACGGCCATCGGCGTCACCGCCGGGGCGGCGATGGGGCATCTCGACCTCGCCCTCTGGTTGGTGCGCCAGGCCAGCCCGGAGCTGGCCGGCATCGTCTCCCGCTATCTGCTCGCCGATATCCGCTCCTCGCAGGCGCCCTACATCATCCCCAACCACCTGGCGCAGGCGGACCCCCTGGTGCTGCGCTTCGAGCGCTGGGGGCGGGCGCATCTGAAGGAAGGCTTCTCGCTGCAGGAAGCCGCCAAGGCCCTGGCGACCAGCGCCCGGTCCCTGCAGCGGCGCTGCCAGGCGGTGCTGGGCAAATCGCCGCTCTCCTATTTCCAGGACCTGCGCGTCGAGCACGCGCAATCCCTGCTGCATGGCAGCGGCCTCGACCTTGATGCCATCGCGGCCGAGGTCGGCTATGTCGACGGCGCCACCCTGCGCACGCTGCTGCGCCAGCGCCTGGGGCGGGGCGTGCGCGACCTTCGTGCCGATCTGCGCTAGGACCGATCGCTAGGCCGGAACCGCCCCCGCCGCCCGTGGCGGAAACGGCCGGAACATCGCCAGGATCAGCATGGCGCCGAGCCCGAGCCCCCAGGAGGCGACATACATCAGCGCGTAGCTGTCGAAGCGGCTGTAGATCATGCCGCCCAGCAGCGGGCCGATCGCCATGCCGAGGCTGCCGGCCATCGCGGTGCCACCGATGATCGTGCCCATCATGCGCAGCGGAAAATTCTCGCGAATGATCACCGCATAGAGCGGCATGGTGCCGGCATAGATGAAGCCGACCAGCGCGGCCACCGCGTAGAACGGCCCGAGCGTCGAGACGAAGGCATAGGCCAGCACGCCGAAGGCCTGCGCCGCCAGCCCGATCACCAGCACGCGCTGCGCCCCGAAGCGGTCGCCCAGCACGCCGAAGGCGATGCGCCCGCCCATGCCGGCCAGCCCTTCGACGCTGTAGATCGATACCGCCGCGATCATCGGGATGCCGCAGGTCACTGCATAGCTCACGGTGTGGAAGATCGGGCCGGAATGGGTGGCGCAGCAGAAGAAATTCGCCAGCATCAGGGTGACAAACTGCGGCGAGCGCACCGCCTGGCGGACCGTCATGCCGGATGGCGCCGCATCCGCCGCCGGCCCGGCCGGCCCCCCGGCCAGCGCCGGCGCCCGGCGCACGAGCAGCGCGGCCGGGATCATCAGCGCGGCGGCGATGCCGGCGATGACCAGCATCGCGCCCCGCCAGTCACGGATGGTCACCAGCCAGGCCGCGAGCGGCGCCATGGTCATCGGCGCCATGCCCATGCCGGCGGAGACGAGCGAGACCGCCAGGCCGCGCTGCGTGTCGAACCAGCCGGTCACGCAGGCCATCATCGGCGCCATGATGGCGGCGGTCGCCGCGCCCACCAGCAGCCCGAACAGCAGCTGGAATTCCAGGAGCGAGCCTGCCCGGCTGGCCAGCGCCAGGCTCGCCGCCAGCACCACCGATCCGGCCAGCACCACCGGGCGCGGCCCGAACCGGTCGGACAGCCCGCCCCAGACCATGCTGGCCGCTGCCATGGCCAGGAAGCCGATCGTCATCGCCATGGAGATGCCGGTGACGGACCAGCCGGTGTCCCGCGACATCGGCCGCAGGAAGACAGGCAGGGAGAACATGGCGCCGATCGCGACGCAGCCCAGCAGGCCGCCGGCCGCGACGATCACCCAGCGATAGGAATGGTGCATGGCAGTCTCCGGGATGGACCGCGTGCCGCCCGCCACCCCGCTATGGGGCGCCGGGCGCGGTCGACATCCCGAGGACGCGCCGGCACCGCCGGCGCCGACATCCCCCGCCGGATTTTCCGCCGCCGGATCAGCCCTGCGCCGGTGCCGGCTTCCAGCCGGGCGAGGGCAGGACATTGACCATCCAGGGAATGCCGAACTGGTCGATCAGGGACCCGAAGCCGGGCGACCAGAAGGTCTCGTTGAATGGCATCGCCACCGTGCCGCCTTCGGACAGCGCTTCGAACCAGCGCTGGCCCTCGGCCTTGTCCTGCGTGTGCAGGGTGACGTCGAAGCCGTTCTTGGGCTTGTCGATGTTGCGCGCCCATGCGGCGTCCATATCGGCACCCATCAGCGCCTGGTCACCGACCTCGAGCCAGCAATGCATCAGCCAATCCTTGTACCGGGGATCGCTCGGCATGCCGGGCGGCGCTTCGCCATAGGTATGGGCGGCGGCGATCCGGCCGCCGAGGACCTTGGCATAGAATTCGAATGCCGCACGGCACTGGCCATTGAAGCTCAGGCTGGTCACGATTTTCATGGTCACCTCCCTCTGTCGTCGCTGTCGGCGCGGGCGCCCCCCCGCGCATCCGCCGGTGCCGGCGCGGGCCATTGACGCCGCATCGCGCAAGCCCGCGTCAACTCAAAGATCAGGGACACATGGCGACCGCCGGCAACGCTGGGAGCGGATGGCCGTTTGGCTCATGATCAGGAGGATTTCCCATGCCCGCGAGCCGCCGCACCAGGACGTCACGGAGCCCCGCCACGCATCAGGGGGCGGGTGGCGAAACCCATCAGGCCGCCGGCGGCGAAGTCCCCATCCTGACGACCGCGCAGGGCGCGCCGGTCTCCGATGACCAGAACAGCCTCCGCCAGGGCCCGCGCGGCCCCGCGCTGCTGGAGGATTTCCACTTCCGGGAAAAGATCTTCCACTTCGACCATGAGCGCATTCCGGAGCGCGTCGTCCATGCCCGGGGCTTCGGGGCGCATGGCTTCTTCGAACTGCATGAATCGCTCGCGGATATCACCAAGGCCGACATCTTCCAGCGGGCGGGAGAAAGGACGCCGGCCTTCGTCCGCTTCTCGACGGTCGCCGGAAACAAGGGCTCGCCTGATCTGGCGCGCGACGTGCGCGGCTTCGCGGTGAAGCTCTATACCCGGCAGGGCAACTGGGACATCGTCGGCAACAACATCCCGGTCTTTTTCATCCAGGACGCGATGAAGTTCCCGGACCTGATCCATGCCGCGAAGCAGGAGCCGGACCGGGGCTTTCCGCAGGCGCAGACCGCGCATGACAATTTCTGGGACTTCGTGTCCCTGATGCCTGAATCCACGCATATGCTGATGTGGATCATGTCGGATCGCACCATTCCGCGCTCCTTCCGGTTCATGGAAGGGTTCGGCGTCCATACCTTCCGGCTGGTGAATGCCGAAGGCGGATCCACCTTCGTGAAGTTCCACTGGAAGCCGAAGCTGGGCCTGCAATCGGTGGTGTGGAACGAAGCCGTCAAGCTGAACGGTGCCGATCCGGACTTCCATCGCCGCGATCTGTGGAACGCCATCCAGATGGGGGCCTTCCCGGAATGGGAGCTCGGGCTGCAGCTGTTCGATCAGGCCTTCGCGGACAAGTTCGATTTCGACGTCCTCGACGCCACGAAGCTCATCCCGGAGGAATTGGTGCCGATCCGCCGGGTCGGCCGCCTGGTTCTCGACCGTGCGGTCGACAACTTCTTCGCCGAGACCGAGCAGGTCGCCTTCATGACGCACAACATCGTCCCGGGCGTGGACTTCACCAACGACCCGCTGCTGCAGGGGCGGAACTTCTCCTATCTCGACACGCAGCTGAAGCGGCTCGGCGGACCGAATTTCACGCATCTGCCGATCAATGCGCCGAAATGCCCCTTCGCGCATTTCCAGCAGGACGGTCACATGGCCTTCCGCAATCCGCAGGGGCGCGCGAATTACGAGCCCAATTCATGGGGTGGCGCCATCGGCGGCCCGCGCGAATCCGAAACCGGCTTCAGCACCTTTCCGGCGCAGGAGGATGGCCCGAAGATCCGGGAGCGCGGCGCCCTCTTCGCCGACCACTACAGCCAGGCCCGGCAATTCTACCGCAGCCAGACCGCGGTGGAGCAGTCGCATATCGCCGACGCCTTCACCTTCGAGTTGAGCAAGGTCGCAACCCCCGCGATCCGTGAGCGTGTCATCGCCAATCTGCGGAATGTGGACGACGCGTTGGCGGAGACGATCGCGGACGGGCTCGGCATGACCGTGCCCGCGGCGTCTGTCCCCGCGCGTCCGGTGGTCGAGCTGCCGGCTTCCCCGGCGCTCAGCATCCTCCGGAACCCGCCGCCGAGCTTCGAAGGCCGCAAGATCGGGGCGCTCGTCACCGACGGGACGGATGCCGATATCCTGGCGGCACTGAAGAAAGCGATCGAGGCGGAGGGCGCGGTGCTCGAGCTGATCGCACCGAAGATCGGCGGGATCACCGCGAGCGATGGCAAGCTGGTGGCGGCGCAGCATGCGCTGGCAGGCGGGCCTTCCGTCCTCTTCGATGCGGTGGCGATCATCCCGTCCGAGGAAGGCGCGGTCGCCCTGGCCGGCAATGCGGCGGCGAAGGATTTCGTCAGCGACGCCCATGCCCATGCGAAGTTCATCGCGCACAGCCCGGCAGCAAAGGCGATCTTCAAGGGGGCCGGGATCGCCAGGACGGACAAGGGCTTCCTGCCGCTCGAAGCACCCGCCGATGCCAGAGGTTTCGTGGAAGCCTGCTGCGCGCTGCGCTTCTGGAGCCGCGAGCCGACGACGAAGTGAGAGGCTCGCCGCGATGGCCCGAGCCGGATCGGCACACAACGGATGCGCCCGTCGCTCGTTATACGGCTGCAGGATCGCCGGATGCGCTGACGCCACGGCGTAGCCGATCCTCCTCACAGCAACAGAGGACGGAACTCCATCATGCTTCCTCCTGACGAGCTCGAGCTGTCCCGGCGCGGCCTTCTCTCCGGTGCGGCCGTCTCCGGCATGGCGCTGACGGCGACGCCGACGGTTGCCGGGGCCGCGCCGGACGGCGCAGCCCCGCACCTGACCAGCGTGTCCCTCAAGGTCAACGGCGAGGTCCACGATCTGAATCTCGATACGCGCACCTCCCTTCTCGACGCGTTGCGCGAGCATCTCCACCTCACCGGCACCAAGAAGGGCTGCGATCACGGCCAATGCGGCGCCTGCACGGTCATGCTCGAGGGGCGCCGCATCTACGCCTGCCTGACCCTCGCCGTAATGCATCAGGGCGACCACGTCGTGACCATCGAAGGCCTCGGCACGGCCGAGCAGCCGCATCCGATGCAGGCGGCCTTCGTGAAGCACGACGGTTATCAATGCGGATACTGTACGCCCGGGCAGATCTGTTCCTCGGTCGCGGTGCTGCATGAGATCGAGGCGGGCATCCCAAGCCATGTGAGCGGGGATCTGAATGCCCGGCCGCAAGTGACCGCCGCCGAGATCCGTGAACGCATGAGCGGCAACATCTGCCGCTGCGGCGCCTATTCCAACATCGTCGACGCCATTGCCGAAGTGGCGGAGGGCCGGGCATGAAGCCGTTCACTTATGAGCGCGCCCGTACCCCCGCGGAGGCGGCTTCCGCCGCGGCGCGGAACCAGGGCGCCAGGTTCATCGCCGGCGGCACCAACCTGCTGGACCTGATGAAGCTGCAGATCGAGACGCCGACGCATCTGATCGACGTGAACGGCCTGTCGCTGGACCGCATCGAACCGACACCGGAAGGCGGGCTGCGGATCGGCGCGCTCGTGCGCAACACCGACCTCGCTGCCGATGCGCGCGTGCGCCGCGACTATGCGGTGCTCTCCCGTGCCCTGTTGGCCGGCGCCTCGGGCCAGTTGCGCAACAAGGCGACCACCGCGGGCAATCTTCTGCAGCGGACGCGCTGCCCCTATTTCTACGACACCAACCAGCCCTGCAACAAACGCCAGCCCGGCAGCGGCTGTTCGGCGCTCGATGGCTTCAGCCGGCACAACGCGGTGGTGGGCGGCAGCGCATCTTGCATCGCCACCCATCCGAGCGACATGGCCGTGGCCATGCGTATCCTCGACGCGACGGTGGAGACCGTGCGGCCCGACGGCACGGCAAGGCGGATCCCCATCGCCGATTTCCATCGCCTGCCGGGCGATACGCCGCAGGTGGAGAACACGCTTGAACCCGGCGACCTGATCACCGCCGTCACCTTGCCGGCGCCGATCGGCGGCACGCAGGTCTATCGCAAGGTGCGCGACCGGGCGTCCTACGCATTCGCGCTGGTCTCGGTGGCCGCCGTCATTCAATCCGACGGGACGGGACGTATCGCGCTCGGCGGCGTGGCCCAGAAGCCCTGGCGCGCGGAGGCGGCCGAGGCGGAACTGCCGCAGGGCGCCCGGGCCGTTGCATCCAGGCTTCTTGCCGGCGCCCGGACCACCCGCCACAACGCATTCAAGCTCCCGCTGGCCGAGCGCACGCTGGCCGCGGTGCTGACGGAAGCGAGGGCCTGAGACATGCGCTTCGACGCCCCCGCCACCTCCAACCCGATCGACCAGCTCAAGCAGGTCGGCAGGGCGCTGGACCGCATCGACGGTCCACTCAAGACGAGCGGCACGGCCGCCTATGCCTATGAGCGGCACGATGTGGCCGCGAACCAGGCCTATGGCGTCGTGCTCGGGGCCGGCATTGCCAAGGGCAGGATCCAATCCATGGATCTGTCCCGCGCACGGCAGGCCGCGGGCGTGGTCGCCATCGTCACGGCCGGGAATGCCGGCCGTCTGGACAAGGGCGACCGCAACACCGCCAGGCTGCTGGGCGGCCCGGAGATCGAGCACTATCACCAGGCCATCGCGCTGGTCGTGGCGGAGAGCTTCGAGCAGGCCCGGGCCGCCGCGCAGTTGATCCGCGTCGTCTATGCTTCGGAGCGGGGCCGGTTCGACCTCGCCGCCGCGCGGCAGGGTGCGCCGATCGCGCCCCCCGCACAGGGGCAGCCGAGTGAGAGCCATGTCGGCGACTTCGCCGCGGCATTCGCCGACGCGCCGGTCCAGCTCGATGCCATCTATACGACCCCCGACCAGTCGCACGCGATGATGGAGCCGCACGCCAGCATCGCCGCCTGGGATGGCGACCGGCTCACGGTCTGGACTTCCAACCAGATGATCAACTGGGCCGCGACCGACCTGGCGAAGACGCTTCGCATGCCGAAGGAGCAGGTGCGGGTCATCTCGCCTTATGTCGGCGGCGGCTTCGGCGGCAAGCTCTTCCTGCGCGCCGATGTGTTGCTGGCCGCGCTGGGCGCGCGCGCTGCAGGCCGGCCGGTGAAGGTCGCGCTCGCCCGGCCGATGATGGCCAACAACGCCACGCACCGGCCTGCCACGATTCAGCGCATCCGCCTCGGCGCCACGCCGGACGGCCGGATCACGGCCATCGGCCACGAGAGCTGGTCCGGCGACCTGCCTGGCGGCGGGCCGGAGACGGCAACGCAGCAGACGAAACTGCTCTACGCCGGTGCGAACCGGATGACGGCGATGCACCTGGCCGAGCTCGACCTTCCCGAAGGGAATGCCATGCGCGCGCCGGGCGAGACACCGGGCCTGATGGCACTGGAGATCGCCATCGACGAGATGGCGGAGAAGCTGGGCCTCGACCCGATCGAGTTCCGCGCGATCAACGATACGGCGGTCGACCCGGAACATCCGGAGCGCCCTTTCTCGCAACGCCAGCTCGTACATTGCCTCCGCCTCGGCGCCGGGCGGTTCGGCTGGGGCCGGCGCGATGCGCGGCCTGGGCGGCACCGCGACGGCCGCTGGCTGGTGGGCATGGGCGTGGCGGCGGGCTTCCGCAACAACCTGGTGATGAAGTCAGGCGCGCGCGTGCGGCTCGACAAGCACGGGGTGGTGACCGTCGAAACCGACATGACCGATATCGGCACGGGCAGCTACACCATCATCGCCCAGACGGCCGCCGAGATGATGGGCCTTACCGTCGACCGGGTGCGCGTGCGCTTAGGCGATTCCAGCTTCCCGGCGTCCGCCGGCTCCGGCGGGCAGTGGGGTGCGAATACCGCCACCGCCGGCGTCTACGCGGCTTGCGTGAAGCTGCGGGAGGAGATCGCGCGCCGGATCGGCATGAACTCCACCGACGCGGCCTTCGCGGATGGCGAAATCCGGGGGGGCAATCGGCACGTCTCCCTGGCGGAGGTCGCGGGGGAAGCCGGCATCACCGCCGAGGATACGATCGAGTTCGGCGATCTCGCCAAGCGGTTCCAGCAATCCACCTTTGCCGGCCATTTTGTCGAGGTCGGCGTCGATGCGGCGACGGGGGAGGCCCGGGTCCGGCGGATGCTGGCGGTCTGCGCCGCCGGGCGCATCCTCAACCCCAAGACGGCGCGCAGCCAGGTCATCGGCGCGATGACGATGGGCGTCGGCGGCGCGTTGATGGAGGAACTGGCGGTGGATACGCGGCGCGGCTTCTTCGTGAACCACGACCTGGCCGGCTACGAGGTGCCGGTGCATGCCGATATTCCGCACCAGGAGGTGATCTTCATCGACGAGACCGACGCCACCTCCTCGCCGATGAAGGCGAAGGGCGTGGGGGAACTCGGCCTTTGCGGCGTCGGCGCGGCGGTGGCCAACGCCATCTACAACGCGACCGGCGTGCGCGTGCGCGACTACCCGATCACCTTGGACAAATACCTCGACAGGCTGCCCGCCGCTTAGGCGCGGTGGAGGGCACGCCGCGGCATCCCGCCCGCGAAGCCGCGGCCGGTACCGCCGCGCCGGTGCGGGCGGGATGGCCGGGCGTGGACATGGCGCGCAGGGGCGCATAGCCTTTCCCGCGGACCATCTGTCGGAGGCCGACGGGAGGGCGTCGGAGAAGCGATCATGGCGTTCAGGCGTATGGTGCTCGAAATCGGCATGGGCACCGATATCCGCGGCACGGACCACACCAAGGCCGCGATCCGCGCGTTGCGCGACGCGCTCTGGCACAATTCGCTCACCATCGGCGCCGTCGTCGACCAGCCGGTCGACGCGATGCAGGTCGAGGTGCTGATCGGGGTGCCGAAGCCGGAGGAGGTCGACAAGGCGGCGGTGCTGGCCGTCCTGCCGCACGGCACCGGCAGCGTGACGGTGGTGGAAGGCGGGCTCGAAATCCCCAATGACGAAGGCACCGCGTCCACCGTCATCGCCAATTGCTGCGCGATCGTGCGGCTGGACGTCTAGGGAGCGCCGGCGATGGCCTTGAAACGCATCATCCTGGAAATGGGCAGCGGCAACGACCTGCATGGCGGGGACTACACCAAGGCGGCGCTCCGCGCGGTGCAGGACGCGCTGCACCATTCCTCGCTGGCCTTCATCCGCACCCTCGGCCTCGACATCAGGACCATGCAGGTGGAGGTCACCATCGGCGTGCAGCAGCCCGACAAGGTGGATATCGAGGCGGTGCGCCGGTCCCTGCCTTACGGCGTCGTCACCGCCAGGGCGGTGAAGGGCGGCCTGGATGTGCCGGAAGAAGGCAGCCACGACATGGCGGTGATCGCCGCCGCCGCGATCGCGGTCCGCTTCGACCTTCCCTGAGCATGCGGGCCTGGGCGCGCCGCGACGAGAGGACAGCATGAATCTCAAGGCCGTGGTGAATGCGGAGGACATGCGCGACCTGGCCAGGTCTGCGCTGCCGAAGATCGCCTTCGACTTCATTGATGGCGGCGTGGCGGACGAGGAAGGCCTGGCCGAGAACCGCGCCGCCTTCCGGCGTCACCGGCTGGTGCCGCGCTACCTGGTCGATGTCAGCGGGCGCGACCAGTCGCTGGAGATCTTCGGCAGCCGCTATGCCAGCCCGATCGGCATTTCGCCGATGGGCATCGCCGGCTTCTTCCGGCCCGGCGCCGACCTGATGCTGGCGCGGGCCGCGGCCGAGGCCAACACCCCCTACATCATGTCGAGCGCGAGCTGCGATTCGATCGAGAGCGCCATGGCGGCGGCACCGGACACGACCTGGTTCCAGATCTACGGCACCAGGGATCCGGCGATCGTCGAGGACCTGGTGCGGCGCGCCACCGCGCTGAAGGTCAAGGTGCTGGCGCTGACCATCGACACGCCGGTCATCGCCGGGCGCGAACGCAACATCCGCAACGGCTTCACCCGGCCGATGAAGCTGACGCCGGCCATCATCCTGCAGGGGCTGATGCGGCCGCGCTGGACGCTGGACTTCCTCAAGACCGGCGGCGTGCCGATGATGGAGAACTGGAAGCCCTACGCCGAAAACAAGGATGCGAATTCGGTCGCCGACCTCTATGGCGCGCAGACGCCGGCGCCGGCCCAGACCTGGGAGGTGCTGCATCTCGTGCGCCGCCTGTGGAAGGGCCCGCTGCTGGTGAAGGGCGTGCTGCACGCCGAGGATGCGCTGATCTGCGCCAAGGCCGGCGCGGACGGCATCATCGTCTCGAACCATGGCGGCCGGCAGCTGGACAAGGCACCGGCGCCGCTCGACGTGCTGTCGGATATCCGGGCCGCCATCGGCGACGGCATGGAGCTGATCATCGATGGCGGCGTCCGCCGCGGCAGCGACGTGGTGATCGCGCTCTGCCTCGGGGCGCGGATGTGCACCTTCGGCCGGCCGGCGATGTTCTCCGTCGCCGGGGCAGGGCAGGCGGGTGCGGCGAAGCTGCTGCGCCTGATGCGGGGCGAGATCGACGCGACCCTGGCGCAGATCGGCTGCACCTCCCTGGCCGGGCTGGGTCCGCAGCGCCTGTCCGCGGCGGCGCGGCTCCGGGAAGCGGAGCCGGCCTGACGGGCGCCGCCCCGGCTATTCCGCCTGGATGCCGGCGTCGCGGACCAGCGCCCCCCATTTCGCGACATCGGCGCGCAGCAGCGCGTCGCCGGCGGCCGCGCCGGCCGGGCCCGGCTCCAGCCCGACATCGCGCAGCCGCGCCTGGATCGCCTCGCTGCCCAGCACGCCCTCGACCTCCTGCCGCAGGCGGGCGAGCACCGGCGGCGGCGTCCCCGTCCGCGCCGACAGGGCGTGCCAGACGGTGAACTGGAAGCCCGGCACGCCCGCTTCGGCCACCGTCGGCAACTCGGGGGAGCCCGGCGACCGGCGCGCGCCCGTGGTGGCGAGCGGGCGCAGCTGGCCGGAGGCGATCAGCGCCGCCACCTCGGACGGGCCGGCGAACATGAAGTCGAGCGTGCCGCGGATCAGGTCGGTGACCGCCTGGCCATTGCCGCGATAGGGCACGTGCTGGGCGCTGATGCCGGTCATGCGCGAGAGCAGCACGACGATGACATGCGATGGCGAGCCGATCCCCGGCGAGCCGTAGCTCAGCTGCCCCGGCCGCGCGCGGGCCAGCGCCAGCAGGCCGGCCAGATCCCGGGCCGGGCTGGATTGCGGCACCACCAGCACGCTGGAGGAGGTCGCGGTCAGCGCCACGGTCTCGAAGTCGCGCAGCGTGTCGTAGCCCGGGTCGCGCATCATCGCCGGGGTGATGGCATGGGTGCCGATATGGCCCACCGCCAGGGTATGGCCGTCGGCGGCGGCATGCGCCGCGGCGGCCATGCCGATGGCGCCATTGGCGCCGCCGCGATTGTCGATGATCACGGGCTGCCCGAGCCGCGGCTGCAGCGCCGTGCCGATCAGCCGGGCGATGAGGTCGGAACTGCCGCCCGGGACGAAGGGGACGATGATGCGCACCGGCCGGTCCGGCCAGTCCGCCCGCGCGGCGCGTGCCGTCAGCAGCAGGCCGGGCAGGGCGAGGGCGGCGCGCCGGCGGAGCGTCGTCACGGCCAGGTCTCCTCCCTGCCCCGGTTCAGCCGGCGAGCGGCCGCGGCGTGATCTTCCGCGCTTCGAGGATCGCATCGCCACTGGCCTGCAGCAGGCCGCAGCCGCCGGCGACCGACCACCACAGATGATCGGCGCGCTGCACGATCAGGCATTCCAGGCTGCGCACCAGGTGCTCGCCTTCGAAGGAATGGGCGAGCGCGATATGCGCGATCTCCTCCGGCAGCCCGGCCGCGATGCAGAGATGCGCGCCATAGACCGGGTGGCGCAGCGACGGCAGGCCGGAGGCGGAGGGATCCTGCGTCCAGCGGACGCGGTTCGCGGCATCGAATTCCCAGGGCTTGCCGACGTCATGCGTCAGCCCGCCGGCGATGACCAGATCGCGGTCGATCCGCACCTGCGGGTCCATGGCCGCGAATTCCTCCGCGATGGCCAGCGCGATGCGGGTCACGCCGCGCAGATGTGTCGCCTGGTCGCCGCGCCGCAGCGCCAGGTGGTTGGGGTTGGATTCCCCCGGGATGTCGCTGATCCGGGCGAAGCTGGTCTCCGCCAGCGCGACGCACCAGACCTCGATGCATTTGCCGCGCAGCTCGGCATTCCGGATCTGCTCCAGCTCGGGCAGGTCCTCCAGCACCGCAGCGCGCATGGCATCGGTGATCTCGCGGCGGGGACGGCGATCGAGGAAGTGCATGGCGCGGCTACTCCAGCGTGATGGCGAGGTCGCGTGTCACGCGGCCCCATGTGGTGATTTCGGCATCGATGAAGGCGGCGAAATCCGCCGATGTGCCCTGGCCCGCGATATAGCCGCTGGCGGCGAAGCGTTCCCGGATCTGCGGCTCCCGCAGCGCGGCGGCCGCGGCATCGTGCAACCGCTCGACGATGTCGGGCGGCGTGCCGGCGGGGAAGGAGAAGCCCATCCAGCCGACCGCGGAGAAGCCCGGAAAACCGCTTTCCGCCACGGTCGGCGCGTCCGGATAGAGGGCGCTGCGCGTTTCGCTGGTCACCGCCAGCACGCGCAGCCGGTCGGCGCGCACATGCGGCAGCGCGATGTCGACATTGATCATGACGACCGGCACCTGGCCGGCGAGCACATCGGTGATGGCGGGCGCCGCGCCGCGATAGGGGATGTGCAGCATGTCGATCCCGGCGGCACGCATCAGCATCGCCATCGCGAGATGGCCGGAGGAGCCGCTGCCCGGGCTGGCATAGCTGATCTGATCCGGCCTCGCCTTCGCCATCCCGATCAGCGCCGGCAGGCTGCGCGCCGCGAAGCCGGCGCCGACGACGAGGGCGTTCGGGACCGAGGCCAGGTGGACCGCATGGGCGAAGGCGGTGCGCGAATCATAGGGCATGTTGCGATAGAGCCCGTGATTCATCGCGTTCTGGCCATTGCCGGAGACGAGCACGGTGTAGCCGTCCGCCGGGGCGCGCGCGACCTGCGCGGCGCCGATATTGCCGTTGGCGCCGGCGCGGTTGTCGACGATGCAGGGCTGGCCGAGCGATTGCGAAAGCGACTGGGCGACCATCCGGGTCACCACGTCATTGCTGCCGCCGGGCGGAAACGGCACCACCAGCATGACCGGGCGCTGCGGCCAGTCGGCGGCGCGGCTCGCCCGCGATGTCGTGGCGAGAGCGAGGCCGCCGAGGGCGGCGCGGCGGGTGAGGGGACGCATGCGGTGGCTCCTGTTCAGGCGCCGCAGCGCCAGCTTTCGCTGATCCAGGGCGCCAGGCGGTCGGCCTGCAGGTCGAGCCCGGTGCCGGGCGCGTCCGGCACCGCGATGCGGCCATCGGCGCCGATCGGCAGCGTGCCGGCGATGTCGAGCAGCGGATTGGCGGAGGCGTCGTATTCGATCCAGGGATAGTCGCCGGGCGCGCCGCGGCGCGGCGTGACCAGGGCGGCCGCCTGCAGCGCGGCATGCATGTTCACGGCGGTGCCGAAGACATGCGGCATGACGGGCAGGTCATGGGCGGCGGCGAGGGCGGCGATGCGCAGGAAGCCGGTATAGCCGCCGCAGACGGTCAGGTCCGGCTGCAGGACGGCCATCGCCCCGGCCGCCAGCACGTCCCGGAAGGCGGCCAGGCTCGCCAGCGCCTCGCCGCCGGCGATCGCGGTCGGGATGGCGGCGGCGATGGTGGCGTAGCCGGCGATATCCTCCGGCCCCACCGGCTCCTCGATCCAGAGCAGCCCGGCCTCTTCCATGCGGCGCGCGGAATCGATCGCGGCGCGCGCCGTATAGCCCTGGTTGATGTCCACCATGATGGCGATGTCGGGCCCGACCTGCCGGCGCAGCGCCAGCGCCATGGCGCCATCGGCGCGCGGGGAAACGCCGGCGCGCGGCTTCAGGGCGCGGAAGTTCCGGCGGAGAATGGCCTCGGCCTCGGCCGCGTAATGGCCATAGGGATCGGCGGCATCCGTGTTGATGAAGGGGGCGCTGGCATAGGCGGGCAGGTGCCTGCGCAGCGCGCCGCCCAGCGCTTCGGCGACGCTGAGGCCGCGATCCTGCGCGGCGAGGTCGTGCAGCGCCATGTCGACGGCCGAGATCGCCATCATGCCGGGGCCGCGCCGGTCATAGCCGAGGGTGCCGAGCATGCGGTCATAGACCCGCCCATGGCCATGCGGCGATGCGCCCAGGACCAGCGGCGCCAGCCGGGTCCGGATGATCGCCGCCGCCGCGGCCGGTGAGGCGAAGACTTCCCCCCAACCGCGGGCGCCGGTATCGGCGATGAGTTCGATCAGCATGAAGTCGCGGCGGCGGATCATGCGGCTGGCATTGCCGATCGGCGGCGCGGGCGCGAAGCCCAGCTGATGGCCGCGGATTTCCACCACTTTCACGACGAGTTTCCCCTTGGCGCGGCGAGGCGCCCGCCCTTGCCAGGAAATTTGTCGCGCCGCCGGTCATGTGCGCAAATGCCGTTATGCGCAGCATTCATGTCTGGCGGTTATGATCTTCGACCTGCGGGAGATGGAGGTGTTCCGGCGGGTGATGGAACTCGGCACCGTCACGGCCGCCGCCCAGGCGCTGCACATCTCCCAGCCCGCGGTCACGCGCATGCTGCAGAAGGCCGAGGCGCGGCTGGGCTTCGCGCTGTTCGTGCGGGAGAAGCGGCGCCTGCGCCCGACGGTGGAGGCGCAGCTGATGTTTCCCGAAACGCTCGGCGCTTTCACCGCCATCGCGCTGGTGCAGCGGCTGGCGCTGGAACTGCGGGAGGGGCGGGCGGGCATCCTCGGCATCGCCGCCATCCCGTCCGTCGCCAGCTCGATCCTGCCGGCGGCGATCCGCCGGTTCCGGGACAGGCGGCCGGAGAGTGCCATCACGCTGCAGACCTTCAGCGCGCATGACGTCATCCAGCGCATCGCGTCGCACCGGGACGATCTCGGCTTCATCATCGGCCCGGTCGGCAATGCGGCGGTGGCGGTGCGCGACCTGCGGAGCAGCGAGCTGACCTGCGTGATGCCGCGCGACCACCCGCTGGCGGCGCTGCCGGCGATCGGGCCGGACGACCTGGCCGGCCATCCCCTGATCTGCCCCAGCCGCAACCTGGTGCTGGGCGAGGAGATGGCCCGCGCCTTCGCGGCGCGGAACGTCCCGTTCCGGATCGCGGTCGAGGTGTCGCAATCCCACGCCGCCTGTGCCCTGGTCCGCGGCGGCGTGGGCGTGGCGCTGATGGACGGCTTCGGCCTGATGGCGGCGCGCGCCGACGACCTGGCCAGCCGCCCGTTCCGCCCGGCCATCCTCAGCACCGCGCGGCTGATCACCGCGACGCTGCGCCCGCCATCACGGCTGGCGCAGGATTTCATCGCGGCGCTGGAGCCGGAGCTCGGGTGAAGGGGCCAGGCGTTGCTTGCTGCGTGCGAGACGGA
>DASYDR010000118.1:0-6166 GCA_036499545.1 Roseomonas sp.
GTGACGGAGACGCTGGCGACCGGCCGGGTCTGCTATTATTCCCGCAGCCGCCGCGCCTTGTGGCGCAAGGGCGAGACCTCCGGCCAACAGCAGCGCCTGGTGGATCTGCGCCTCGATTGCGATGGCGACACGATCCTGGCCCTGGTCGACCAGACCGGCGTCGCCTGCCACACCGGCCGCCGCAACTGCTTCTTCCTGGCGATCCGCGACGACGCCCTGGTGCCGATCGCGGCGCCGGCAATCGATCCGGAGCAGCTCTACGGCCATGCCGGCCACAGCCACGCATGATCCCCGTCACCCTGATCACCGGCTTCCTCGGCGCCGGCAAGACGACGCTGCTGAACCGGCTGCTGCGGCACCCCGACCTGGCCGAGACCGCGGTCCTGATCAATGAGTTCGGGGAAGTCGGGCTCGATCACCTGCTCGTCGGGACGCTCGACGAGGATACTGTGCTGCTCAATGCCGGCTGCCTCTGCTGCACGGTGCGCGGCGACCTGCAACGGGCGCTCACCAGCCTGGCGCAGCGCATCGATGCCGGGCACCCGGTGCGCCGCGTCGTCATCGAGACCACCGGCCTCGCCGATCCGGCGCCGATCCTGCACACGCTGATGAGCGATCCTGCGCTGCTGCGGCGCTTCCGGCTCGACGGCGTGGTGACCCTGGTCGATGCCGCCCATGGCAGCGCCACGCTCGACAGCCAGCCGGAAGCGGTGAAGCAGGCCGCGGTCGCCGACCGGCTGGTGCTGACCAAGACCGACCTGGCCGCCGCGGCGACGGTCGCCGCACTCCGCGCGCGGCTGGCGGCACTGAACCCGGGTGCTCCCATCCTGATGCCGGACGCGGCGCCCGATGCCCTGCTGAACGCCGGGCCGTTCGAGCCCAACGGCAAGATCGACGATGTCGCGCGTTGGCTGGGGCATGAAGCGCGGCACGCGCACCACCACCATCACCACCATGATCCCAACCGCCACGATGCCCGCATCCACAGCTTCGCGCTGCGCTTCACCCGGCCGCTCAAGCTCGATGCCCTCGCCAGCTTCCTGGAGATGCTGATGGTCACCCGCGGCGACAGCCTGCTGCGGGTGAAGGGCATTCTGAACCTGGAGGGAGAGGATCGCCCGGTGGTGCTGCATGGCGTGCAGCACGTCTTCCACCCGCCGGTGCGCCTGGCCGCCTGGCCCGAGGGCGATGACCACAGCTCCCGCCTGGTCTTCATCGTCCGCGACCTGGCGCGGGAGACGATCGAGAACGGGCTGAACGCATTCCTCGAGGCGGCGTGAACCTCCCGTGACCCTGATCTATATCCTGGCCGGCGAAGCCTCCGGCGACGTGCTCGGCGCCCGGCTGATCGCGGCGTTGCGCACGCGGCGGCCCGACCTGACCTTCGCCGGCATCGGCGGGCCGCGCCTGGCCGAACAGGGCATGGCGTCCCTCTTCCCCTATCGCGAGCTGGCGCTGATGGGGCTGCTGGAGGTGCTGCCGAGCCTGCGCCGCCTCGCCCGCCGCCTCTCCGAAACCGAGGCAGACATCGCCGCCCGCCGCCCGGCGATGATCGTCACCATCGACAGCCCCGGCTTCGCCTTCCGCATCGCGAAGCGGGTGCGGCCGCTCGGCATTCCGCTGATCCATTATGTCGCCCCCCAGGTCTGGGCCTGGCGCCCCGGCCGGGTGAAGACGCTGCACGCCATCCTGGACGGCATCCTCGCCTTGCTGCCCTTCGAGGCCCCCTTCTTCGAGAAGGCCGGCATTCCGGTGGATTTCGTCGGCCATCCGGTCCTGGAATCCGGGGCCGATACCGGCGATGCCGCCCGCTTCGCCGAGACGTTCGGCCTCGCGCCGCATGAGACGCCGCTGCTCGTGATGCCCGGCAGCCGCCGCGGCGAGGCGGCGCGGCTGCTGCCCAGCTTCGGCGGCACCATCGCCGCGCTGCATGCCCGCCATCCCGGCCTGCGCCCGGTGATCGCCATCGGCCCGATCGTGGAAGCCCAGGTGCGTGCCGCGGCGCGGAACTGGCCGGGCAACCCGATCCTGATCGAAACCCTGGCCGACAAGCACGACGCCTTCGCCGCCGTGGCGGCGCGCGGCGGCGCCGGGCTGATCAAATCCGGCACCTCCAGCCTGGAAATGGCGGTCGCCGGCATCCCCCATATCGTCGCCTACCGGATCAACCCCGCCACGCACCAGATCGTCCGGCTGCTGGTGAAGGTGACCTTCGCCAGCCTGGTGAACCTGCTGGCCGGCCGCGCGGTGGCACCCGAATTCCTGCAATACGGCACGCTGCCGGCGGATATGGCCGCGGCACTGGACACGCTCCTGACCGACCCGGCCGCCCGCGCGGCCCAGCAGGCAGGTTTTTCGGAAGTGCTGGCCAGGCTGCGACCACCGGAAGGGCTGCCAAGTGCCGCGGCAGCCGCAGCCGTGCTCAAGGCGCTGGAGAAAGCTGCTTCACCCTCCTAGCCTGGGCGTCCGGTGACCGGAGGGCAGGCCAGGCTGGCGCCGCTGCGTTTCTATCGCTGGTGCGGCATCGTGCTGATGCTGGCCGGCGCCGCCGGCATCCTCTGGCAGGCCACATGGCGCGAGGCATCTTGATTCCAAGATAATGGAATCTATGATGCTTATATGAGCACGACGGAGCCTGACCTCGATTCCCGCATCGGCACGCGCATCCGCGTCCTGCGCGCCGGAATGGGCCTGACCCTGGATGGGCTGGCCCAGCAGGCCGAGGTCAGCCGGGCCATGTTGTCCCGCATCGAACGCGGCGAATCGAGCCCGACGGCGCAGCTTCTGAACCGGATCTGCAATGGCCTCGGCGTCACGCTCTCCGCCCTCTTCGCCGGAACCGAGGCACCCGCGAACCCGCTGTCCCGGCTTGCCGACCAGCCGGTCTGGCGCGACCCGGGGACCGGCTACCAGCGCCGCCAGGTTTCGCCGCCGAACACCGGGTCCTCCACCGACATCACCGAGGTCGAATTCCCGGCTGGCGCCAGCGTCGCCTTCCACACGCCGCGGCTGGGCGGCAGCGACCAGCATGTCTGGGTGCTGGACGGCACGCTGGAACTGGAGATCGGGGAGGAGGCGTTCCGGCTGCAGGCCGGGGATTGCCTCATGATGCGCTTCGACCAGCCGATCCGTTTCCGCAACAGCAGCGCGCGCCCCGTCCGCTACGCCGTCATTATCTGCCAGGGAGCCACACGGGCATGACCCAAGCCACGATCCGCAGCCTCGATGCCGCCGAGGCGGAGGCGCGCCTCGGCGAACTGGCCGATCTCCTGGTCGATGTCGTGGCGCATGGCGCCTCGGTCAATTTCATGGCCGGCTTCACGCCGGAAGAAGGCCAGGGCTTCTGGCGCGGCCAGCTGCCGGCCATCGCCCAGGGCCGGACCCGGCTTTTCGTCGCCGAGGCCGAGGGACGGCTGCTGGGGACGGTATTGCTGATGCATGCGCACCAGCCGAACGCGCCGCACCGGGCCGAGATCGGCAAGATGCTGGTGCTGTCCACGGCGCGGCGGCAGGGCCTCGGCCGCCGGCTGCTGCTGGCCGCGGAGCGGGCGGCACTGGCGGGCGGGCGCCACCTGCTGCTGCTGGATACCGAGAGCGGCAGCGCCGGCGAGCTGCTCTACCGCAGCTGCGGCTGGGTCGAAGCCGGCCGGGTGCCTGGCCATTCCCTCACGCCGGACGGGCGGCTGGCCGAGACGACCCTGTTCTACAAGACGCTGGCGGCCTGATCCCGGTTCCGCTCCATCGCCTCCTCGACCGCCAGCGCCACCCGCAGCGCCGCCAGCCCGGCTTCGCCATCCACCACTGGCGGCACCTCGCCGCGCACGGCGGCGATGAAACCGGCCTGCTCGGCTTCCAGGCTGTCATGGTCGGTCCAGGACAGGCGGTCGACGCCGCTGCCCGGCATGGTCGCCACCGCCTCCGCCCCGCCGCGCCGGAGCACCGCCAGGCTGCGCTCCAGGAAGTTCACAGCAAGCTCGCCCTGGGTGCCCAGCACGCGCAGCCGCCGTTCCATGGTGATGCTCACCCGGCTGGCTGTGATGGTCGCCCGCCGCCCGCCCGGGAAGGTCAGATGCGCGACCGAGAAATCCGGCCGGTCGGACGCGACGGCATGGCCCACCGCATCCACCGTCTCCGGCGGGCCGCCGGCCAGCGCCATCACCAGGTCGATGTCGTGGATCATCAGGTCCAGCACCACCGAGACATCCAGGCTGCGCGGACGGAAGGGCGCCGCCCGCACCGCTTCGAAGCTCAGGGCCTGGCCGCCGGAAGGGGCCCGCATCACCGCGCGGAAAGCGGCCGAGAAGCGCTCGATGTGCCCGACCTGCAGCACCACCCCCTGCCCGGCCGCCAGTTCGACCAGCGCCTCCGCCTCCGCGACGGTGGCGGCGATCGGCTTTTCGACCAGCACCGGCTTGCCGGCTTCGAGCGCCGCCCGCGCCAGGGCGTAATGGGCCCGGGTGGGGGCCGCCACGATCAGCGCGTCGGCCTCCGCGATCAGCGCCGGGGCACTGTCCGCCCGGACCCCGAGCTCGGCGGCCACCGCCGCCGCCCGCGCGGGATCGGCGTCATGCACGCCGAGCAGGCGTGACCGCGGGCCGGATGCGGCCTTGAGGGCGTGGAAACGGCCGAAATGGCCGACGCCGAGCACGGCGATCGCGAGCTTGTCGGGGGAATCGGTCATACCCATCCTCTAGAGCAGATCCCGCGCAGGCGGAATCGCCGGAGCGGGTGAAGATGCTCGACAAAACAATAGGCTGGAGCATTTGAAGTGAGCCAAGGCGAACGGAAGATGCTCTAGCACCGCCAGCCAGGCATGGCAGCCGGCGGGCCTGTTCGCGCCCCGGAACGGATAGCCGTGCATGGTCCGGACAAAAGGGCTAAATTGGCGGCGCGCTTCCCACCCTTGCATCGGGGGGGAGCCGTCGTCATTCTCCGCCGCCTTTAATCAGGGGACCGATCCGGCCCGATGCTGCATTTTGCCCGATGGAAGACCGTTTCCATCATCTCCTTCCTCGCGCTCGGGGTGCTGCTCTGCATCCCGAACCTGATCCCGCGTTCGGCCTTCCCGGATTGGCTGCCAACCCGGCAGATCAGCCTCGGCCTCGACCTCCGTGGCGGCTCCTACCTGCTGCTCGAGGTCGACATCAACGCGGTGGTGCGGGAACGCCTCGAAGGCCTGGTCGACAGCACCCGCACCCGGCTGCGCACCGCCAATATCCGCTATACCGGCCTCGCCGCCGATGCCGCCAACCGGCGCATGAGCGTGCGCGTCACCGACCCGGCCCAGGCCGGCGCGGCCGCGGCGGCGCTGCGGGAGCTGGCGATCTCGGTCCCTGGCGCCGCCGGCGCGCAGACCCCGGACATCGAGGTCGCGGCCGCCCCCGACGGCACCGTCACGGCAACGCTGAGCGAGGTCGGGCTGCGCGCCAAGGCGACCAACGCGGTCGAGCAATCGCTCGAGATCGTGCGCCGGCGCGTCGACGAGACCGGTGTCTCCGAAGCGCTCGTCGCCCGCCAGGGCGCCAACCGGGTGCTGGTGCAGTTGCCGGGCGTCGAGGATCCGAACCGGATCAAGGAACTGCTCGGCCGCACCGCGCGGATGACCTTCCATCTGCTCGATGAAAGCGCCAACCCGACGGCCGCCGTGGCGCCGCCGGGCGTGGTCTTCATGACCGGCGAGACCAGCAACGAACGCTACCCGATCCGCCGCCGGGTCGAGGTGGATGGCGCCAATCTGAGCGATGCCCGCGCCGGCCAGGACAGCCGCAACGGCGAATGGGTGGTGAATTTCACCTTCGATTCCATCGGCGCCCGCCGCTTCGCGCAGATCACGCGGGAGAATGTGCAGCGGCGCTTCGCCATCGTCCTGGACGACAAGGTCATCAGCGCCCCGGTGATCCGGGAGCCGATCACCGGCGGCCGCGGCCAGATCAGCGGCAGCTTCACCGCCCGCACCGCCAACGACCTGGCCGTGCTGCTGCGGGCCGGCGCCCTGCCGGCGCCGCTGACGGTGGTCGAGGAACGCAGCGTCGGGCCGGAGCTCGGCGCCGATGCGATCCGCGCCGGCGTGATCTCGCTCGCCGCCGGCGCCCTGCTGGTCTTCCTCTACATGGGCCTCGCCTACGGGCTGCTCGGCTGGTTCGCGAACATCGCGCTGCTGTTCAAC
>DASYDR010000119.1:0-7644 GCA_036499545.1 Roseomonas sp.
AGGCCATCTCGCCATCGGCGCGCAGCATGCGCACCGCGGCGCGCAGCGCATCGGCGGTGCCCGTCACCTCCGCCGCGCCATGGGTGGAGGACAGCAGGCCGCCGATGCGGCCATTGGTGTCGACGCCATGGATCTGCAGCGCCAGGCGCAGCTTCGCCGCCAGCTGCTTCGGCTGGTTCTTCAGCGCCGCGGCCGGCACCGCCTGCGGGTCGAAGCGCTGCGGGTCGATCGCCAGCCCATCCGGGTTCATGAACAGGTGGAAGCCGGAGAAGGTGCCATAGACCGCCCAGGGCACGGCTTCCTCGGCCAGCACCGCGTTCATTGCCTGGCGCAGCGACGCGGCGGTGGCGTTGGCGCGGGTATTGGCGTCGGTGGTGGCGATCACCTCGAGCGCCGCGGCGCCGGCGGCGGCCGAGAGCGGGTTGGCGTTGTAGGTGCCCTGATGCGCGATCTTCTCCCGCCCCGCCTTGGCGGTGGCATCGAAATCGAGCAGTGCCAGCACATCCTCCCGCCCGGCCACGGCGCCGCCCGGCAGGCCGCCGGCCAGGATCTTGGCGAAGCTCATCAGGTCGGGCGTGACGCCGAGCGCCGCCTGGGCGCCGCCGCGCGCGACGCGGAAGCCGGTGACCACCTCGTCCATGATCAGCAGCACGCCGTGCTTCGCGGTCTCCTCCCGCAGCGCATGCAGGAAGCTCGGTTCCACCGGCACCTGGCCGAAGCTGGCGCCGGTCGGCTCGATGATCGCGGCGGCGATGTCGTCGCGCCCCGCCAGCGCGGCGCGCAGCCCGGCCAGGTCGTTGGCGTCGAGCAGCACGGTCTGGTCGGCGATGCCCGTCAGGACGCCCGGCGTCGGCGTGCCGTCGAAGTGGTTGCTGTAGCCGGCGGCCATGTGGTCGTGCCAGCCATGGAAATGGCCGCGGAAGCGGATCAGCGCGGTCCGGCCGGTGAAGGCGCGCGCCAGGCGCACCGCCATGAGCGTCGCCTCGGTGCCGGAGGAGGTGAAGCGGATCCGCTCCGCCGCCGGCACCAGCCGCTGCACGGCGCGGCCCCAACTGATCTCGCGCGGGTGGCTGGCGCCGTAATGGGTGCCTTCCGCCGCCGCCTCCGCGACCGCCGCCGCCACCGCCGCGTTGCGGTGGCCGAGCAGCAGGGAGCCGTGGCCGCCGAAGAAATCGATGTATTCGTTGCCGTCGACATCCCATTTGCGCGGGCCGTCGCCGCGCGTGACGTAGATGCCGTAGGGATATTGGTGACGCGAATCATGGGTGATGCCGCTGGGGAACAGCCCGGCGGCCTGTTCGGCGAAACCCACCGAGCCCGGCGTGCGTTCGCGGAACGCCGCCACGATGCGGGAATTGGTCTGCTGTTCCGTCGCCACTGCCGCGATGTCCCCTGCTGGAGCGGCCGATGACCGAAGGGCCGAATGGCCCGCAGGTCTGAATCGGCCACTCGGCCCACGAAGACACATCATGCGGCAAGCCGGCGATTGCGCCAGGGGCGTCGTGCGCCGGGCAGGTGGCGGCGCCATGCCGGGGGCGCGGCCCGGCGGTGCAACGTGACGCGCCACCCGGCGTTCCCCGGGGAAGCCAGGAATCCACCCCCGAACCGGAGACGGCCATGACCAGTCCGCAGAAGCCCACCAAGGACGCGATCCTTGCGCTGGAGACCGCCTACTGGGACGCGATGAAGGCGAAGGATGGCCGCCGGACCGCCGCGCTCTCGGGCGCCGTCAGCCTCGTCACCGGCGTGCATGGCGTGATGCGCATTCCCCAGGACAGGATGGGCAAGATGACGGAAGACGGCGACTGGTCGCTGGACTCCTTCGAATTCGACGATGTCGAAGTCTCATCGCCGACGGCCGACGTCGCCATCATCGCCTATACCGTCCGCCAGACCATGACGATGAAGGGCAAGCAGCAGACGCTGAAGGCGGCCGACAGCTCGACCTGGATCCGGGGCCAGGATGGCTGGCAATGCCATGCCCACAGCGAGACCTTCCTCAAGGACCAGGCGCAGGGGTGAGCGGTCAGCCCGCCTGGCGCCGCAGCGGTTCCAGCCGGCGCCCCGGATCCTTCGCCGCCTGGGCGCAATCCGCCCCGGTCGCGGGCTTGCCGTCCGGCCGATGGCGCTCGACCTCGTGCAGCTTGGACTGCATGCGGGCTTCGGCCCGCTGCTGGACGACGCGGCGCTTCAGGTCTTCGCCGTTCATGGGTTTCCTCCCGCCGGCGATGCCCGCCGTGGCAAGGACAATGGGGAAGCGCCGCAAGGGTTGCGCGGCGCCTCCGGATCACGTGAAGCGCAGCGGGGTTTTCTGTTGCCCCGCCGCGTCGAAATTCGCCGGGTCGAGCCAGGCCGCGTAGCCCGCCTTCAGCCGCGGCCAGTCGGCATCCGTCATCGCGAACCAGGTGGTGTCGCGGTTGGCGCTCTTGGCCACCATGTGCTGGCGGAACAGCCCCTCATACTGGAAGCCGAAGCGCAGCGCCGCGCGCCGCGACGGCGCGTTCAGGCTGTTGCACTTCCATTCGAAGCGGCGATAGCCGAGCGTGTCGAAGGCATGGGTCGCGAAAAGGTACAGCGCCTCGGTGCTGATCCGGCTGCGCGCGATGGCGGGGCCCCACAGGATGCTGCCGATCTCGATCACGCCATGCACCGGATCGATGCGCATCAGCGCCTGGCGGCCTTCGGCGCGGCCGGTCGCCTTGTCGATCACCGCGAAGAACATCGGATCGGCGCCCGTCGCGGCCTTGTCGATCCAGCGGGCGAGGTCCGCCGCATCGGCCGGCACGTCCTCGAACAGATAGCGGAAGCGATCCTCCGCCCCCGGCTGTTGCGCGGAGGCGAGCAGGTCGGCGCCGTGGCGCGCGGGGTCGAGCGGTTCCAGCCGCGCATAGCGGCCTTCCAGCGGCAGGCGTTCCGGGCGCGGCACGCCCTTCCAGGTCGAGAGATCCATGGCGATGTCCTTGATCATGGCGGTCAGCGCAGCCGGCCGGAGCGGAGCAGGGCGGCGAGCGGTTCTGGCAGGGCGAGCGATGCCGGCAGTTCCGGTGCCGGCTCGGCGGCCAGGCTGGTGCGCATCGGCAGCACGCCGGCCCAGACCGGGATATCGGCTTCGTCGGCATCGCCGGGCGGGCCGCTGCGGGTCTTCACGGTCGCTTCCTCGATCTCCATCCACAGCACCGCGGTCGCCTTCAGCTCCTGCCCCGTCATCGGGCGCAGGCTGTCCCAGCGGCCGGGGAACAGGCCTTCGGTGAAATGCCGCAGCGCCACGGTCTTCTCCGCGGCATCCTCGATGACGCGGGCGCGGCCGAACACCATGGCGGATCGGTAGTTGGCCGAATGGTTGAAGGCGGATCGCGCCAGCACATAGCCATCCATCAGGCTGCAGGTCAGGCAGACCGGCATGCCCGCCGCCGCGCGCAGGAAGCGGCTGGCGGCCGAGCCATGCCAATAGACGCGGTCGCCGACCCGCCAATGCAGGGTCGGCGTGACGTAGGGCGCGCCATGGATGACGTAGCCGACATGGCAGAGCGGCGCCGCATCCAGCACCGCATGCACATCCGCCCGGGCGTGGCTGCCGCGTTCATGCAGGCGGCGCACGCGGCTGCGTTCGGTGGTCGGGTAGTCGGCGGACGGGGCTGGCGGCATGGCTTCGGGCATGCGCCCATCCTGGGCGCGCAAGAGGTCAGGCGGGAACGGCCAGTTCTGCGATTTCCGGCAGACCAGTTGGCCGCGCCTAGAGGCTGCTCCAGATCAGGGTCAGGCCGGAGACCAGCAGCAGCCCCATGACCACCTGCTGGAATTGCCGGTCGCCGAGCCGGCGATAGATCCGGGTGCCGATCCAGGCGCCGCCGATGGTGCCGGGCAGCGCCGCCAGGGTCGCGAGCCCGACCGGCCCGGTCAACAGGCCGGACGCGGCGTGGGAGACCAGCGCGGCGACCACGATCGTCAGGTTGAAGGCCTGCAGAACGCTGCGCCGCTGCGCCTTGTCCCAGCCGCGGATATCGGTCCAGACCACCAGCAGCACGCCGGACAGCCCGGCGAGCCCGCCCAGCACGCCGCCGCAGAGGCCGACCGTGCCATCGGCCGCCGATCCGCCGATGGCGCTGCCCGGCCCCGGCCGGCGCAGCAGCGCGTAGCTCGGGTAGGCGACCAGGAAGGCGCCGATCCCGGCCTTGAAGCTCGCCTGGTCGATCATCGGCAGCAGCCAGGTGCCGACCGGTACGCCGAGCAGCCCGGGGATGACGAAGGGGAGCACGCGGCGCCAGGCGATGGCGCGCCAGATCATCGGCAGGGTCTGCAGCTGCGAGACGACGGAGCAGACGATCACCAGCGATGCGGCGATCGGCGCCGGGATCACGTGCAGCCAGATGCCCATCGCGGTGATGCCGGTGCCGAAGCCAGTCAGGCCATTGACCAGGCCGCCCGCCAGCGCGCCCAGGAAAATGAGCGCGATCTGATCCAATCCCATGCCCGATGCCGGTCCCTGTCCCCGCCGCCAGCTTGCGCGCCCTGGAGGAAGGCTGGAAGCTGCCAATTCCGGGAAACCCGGCAGACCACTTCGCGGGCGCGCATGGCGACGGCAGCACCGGTCTGGCTGACCCTGGACCGGGCGGCCGGCGATCTGGAAGGGCAGCTCTACCGGGCGATGCGCGACCGTATCCTGGCCGGGCAGCTCGCCGCCGGGCAGTCCTTGGCACCGACCCGCGGCCTGGCGGCGGCACTCGGCATCGCGCGGGCCACCGTGGTGGCCGCCTATGACCGGCTGAAGGCGGAAGGCTACCTCGATTCCCGCATGGGCACCGCCAGCCGCGTCGCGGCGCTGGCGCCGCCGCCCGCCGCCGGGCGCGGCCCCTTGCCGCCACCGGCGGCGCGGCCGGCGGAGGAGGTGCCGGCCGGCCGGCTGTTCGAACCCGGGGAGCCCGACCTGTCCGCCTTCCCGCATGCCGCCTGGGCGCGCTGCCTCGGCGCCCGGGCGCGGGCGCTGCGCGTGCACGACCTGGGCTACGGCGCCGCCGGCGGCATCCGCGCCCTGCAGGACGCGATCCTGGGCCATGTCGCCGCCACCCGCGGCGTCGCGGCGCGGCCGGAGCAGGTGCTGGTGCTGCCGACCACGGGCGCTGCCATCGACCTGCTGGCGCGGCTGCGGCTGCGCCCCGGGCAGGATGCCGCCTGGGTGGAGGAACCCGGCTACCCGACCGCCCGGGCGCTGTTGCAGGCGGCCGGCGCCCGCATCCTGCCGGTGCCCTGCGACGCGCAGGGCATGGATGTCGCCCGCGCCGCCGGCCCGCCGCCGCGGCTGATCTGCGTCACGCCGTCGCACCACTATCCGACCGGCGCGACGATGAGCCTGCAGCGCCGCCTGGCGCTGCTGGAGATCGCGCATGCCGGCGGCGCGCTGGTGCTGGAGGATGACTACGACAACGACTTCCAATACGCGTCCCGCCCGATCGCCGCGCTGCAGGGCATCGATCGCGGGGCGGTGGTGGCCTATCTCGGCTCCTTCTCGAAGATCCTGGCGCCGGGCCTGCGCGTCGCCTACGCGATCCTGCCCGCCTGGCTGGCGGAGGAGGCCGCGGCGGCGGCGCGGCTGCGCGGCGCGGTGGTGCCGGTGCATATCCAGGCGGCGCTGGCCGATTTCATCCGCGAAGGCCGGCTGCGCGCGCATCTGCGGCGCATGAACGCGCTCTACGCCGCACGCATGGCGGCGACGGTCGCCGCGCTGCGCCGCCATTGCGGCCGGGTGCTGGAAGTGGGGGAGGGTGCCGGCGGCCTGCAACTCGCCACCTGGTTCCGCGACCCCGCCACGGATGACCGCGCCGCCGTGGCGCGGCTGGGCACGCAGGGCATCGCGCTGCGGCCGATGTCGCGCTTCTATGGCGGCACGCCGCGGCCGGGGCTGCTGTTCGGCATCGCGCGCGTCGATCCGGATTGGGTGGATGCGGCGGCGGCGCGGGTCGGCGCGCTGCTGGGTGATGGTGGGTAAGGGGCACTGCATGGACGACGCGGTTTCGCCGATGGTGGAGCGGATCGGCATCCGGCTGGACCGGATCGACCTGACGCCGGAGGAGGTCTTCGCCCGGGCCGGCCTGCCGGGCGATTTCCTGCAGCGACTCGTCGAGGGCAAGGCGCTGCCGCCGCGCGGGCAGAAGCTGGTGCGGCTGGCGCAGGCACTTGGCACCTCGGTGGCCTATCTCGTCGGCCTGGACCCGGATGCCCCGCCGCCGCCGGAGCTGTTGGAAGAGGACCAGGGCACGCTCGGCCTGCTGGCCGGCGACGAGGAGGCGCTGCTGCGCGCCTATCGCCGGCTGGATGTGGCGAGCCGGGCGGCGATCCTACAGGTGGTGCTGAAGATGGCGGGGCCGGAGGCGGTGGGGCGAAAGGGGTAGGGGGCGAGCCAATTCAGGATGGTTGCTAGCGGCTGTGGCGGTCTCACGTCGCGCCGGCGAATGTCGGCCTTTGGCCGAATGTGGAACGGCGGCTTTTGGGGCTACTGAGGTAGCACCAGACCTTCTCCGTTCGTCGGCTGAACCGCCGGTTCGACCCGAAGCGGCCATTGACAGTCTGCTGGAAGTCATTTCGGATTCGCCGCTTTTCGCTGGATCAATCCTTTGCAAGAGGTGCAGCCGGGTGACGACTCCCGCTGACTACATCACACGCCAATGGACTGCACAAAAGCAGTTTTCTTCTGAAGCCAACTTTTTCTTCGAGGCGCTATCGGCTGCCGAGTTCCATTGGTTCTTCGTCCAGGGTTTGACCGCGCTACGGGCCGAACTCTACCTGCCTGGAGTCTCGGCGCTGCTCAACGGCATTGAAGCAAGTTTACGCGTTACGATGCACCAAGTTACGGCAGATGCGACTGGGAGGACGGAGCCATCACCTTACAAGGTGCTCAGCAACGTCTTATTGTCTTCGGCGGCAGAGGCCGGTATACCGGTGTACGCACTGGCCTTTCCTGATGAGCGCGACTTCCGCGAGAGGCTAGCAAGTCCGAAGGGGCAACGACGCGATGTCGAGGTGGTCCGGATGCGGAACAATATTTGTCACGGAAACATTTTCGAATTTGTCGCGTCGAAGAGCGGCGAGGCTGACGCATACTTCACACCGGATGCGCTTCGAAACGTGTCGGCTGTCCTGCTCGGAGTCTCATTTCAGTGGGCGAAGTCGCTTGGCGACTTCCGCCGTGCGCAGGGGCTACTGCATTATGGCTCGACCCCGCCAGTTCCCTCAACGCCATTGATCGTCGACTGAGTGCACAATCGATGGAGGTCAATCTCTTTCCTTTTCGACCAGTGTTCTGACGCATTCAGAAGATGCAGGGGCCAGCAGGGAGCATCCGCCGGTGATGGCAGCACCTCCTGGCGAACCTCGACCGGCGTAAAACCGGACATGGCCATGGCCAGCATCTGCTTGCGCCAGGTATAGAGCTGGCCGGTGCTGATCCCGTGCCGGTCGGCAACTGCCTGCACCACCGCGCCAGGTGCCAACGTCTCCCGCACAATCCGTAGCTTATCCTCGTCCGGCCACGGCCGCCGACGCTCGGCCCGAACACGCACCTCCACCGCAGCACCGGCATCGCTCATGCCACCACTCTTACGACCGTCGCATGAGCGGTCCTTAGCCTCAGTGGCAGGCGTCATCGTATCC
>DASYDR010000120.1:0-1694 GCA_036499545.1 Roseomonas sp.
CCGGCATGGCGCCGAACATGGTGCATCCGACTGTGCCGGAGATCTTCATCGTCTCCAACACGCCGCCGGCCGGCCGCGCCCCACCCGCTTTGCCCGACCCGCCGCTGACCGCGGACGGCAAGCTGCCGGTGCAATATCCGCATCGCCATGGCTGGCACACGGATCAGAGCTCTCGGCGCCCGCCCCCCGACATCTCGCTTTTCCTTGCCGTGCTGCCGGTACCGCGGGGCCAGGGCCAGACCCTCTTCGCCAATGGCACCGCCGCCTATGACGCGCTGCCCGCGGACCTCAGGCGCCGCATCGACGGGCTGGACGGGCTGCATGTCAGCGCCGGGGCGGGCCGCCGGCGCGAAGCGGTGCGCGCCGGCACGCCGCCGAAGCCGCTGGCGCCGACCGAGAGGCCGCAGCCGCAGCCTCTGGTGCGCATCCATCCGGTCACCGGCAGGCCGGCCCTCTACCTCTGCGAGCATGGCCAGATGGATTGGCTGGAGGGGCCGATCCTCGGCCTGGAGCCGGGCGCCGACGGGGAAGGCGCCAGGCTGCTTGATGCCCTGATGACCCATCTCACCCAGCCGCGCTTCGTCCATGAGCATGAATGGGCGCCGGGCGACCTGGTGATCTGGGACAACCGCTGCCTCGTCCATGCCGCCACCTGGTTCGACGCGGCGAAGGAAGCGCGGGTGATGTGGCGCACCACGGTCAGCGGCAATCCCGGCGCCGCCTATGCCGGCGCCGGGAAAAGCTGGCTGCCCGCCGCCTGATGCCCGCTTAACCGTCGATTAGAAGGACTGGCCGCAATTTCCCTGTCGGCAATCCGCTTCCCGGGCGAGATGTCCGCCGAGGTCGCCATGGCTGATCCGGGAGGCGCCCGCCCGCCGGAGCTGGACGAAGCAGGCGCCGGCCCCCGTCGCGGACGGAATGGCCTTCCAAACGAGGTACTGGCGCGGGCGAGGCCAAGATGGCCAGGATGGCCATCCGCGAAGGGCGGCAAATGACGGAGTGGGGGATGGCGAAGGCCGGCGTCTTGGAAGCGGGTCCGGAACCCGATGGGCCGGACCGCAGCCCGCACGCACTGTATGCAGCCGCCCTCGACGCCGTCGCGCATGGCCTCTGCGTCTTCGACGCCGAACTGCGCGTCGCGCTGTTCAACCAGCCCCTGCTCGATCTCCTCGGCTTCTCGCGCGACATTATCCGGATCGGGCTGCCGCTGCGCGACCTGCTGCGTTACGCCACCGAACTCGGCAACTTCGCCGGCCTGGATTTCGAGGATATCTGGCGCGACCGCACTGAACGGCTTGGCCGCCGCCAGGCCTTCAGCGCACGCCAGGTGCTGACCAATGGCCGCGTGGTGACGATCGGCTACCGGCCGGCGATCAATGGCGGATGGGTCGTCACGGTCGAGGACGTGACCGAGCAGCACCGCCTGGACGGCGAGTTGAACGAGCAGGTGGCCCGCTTCCGCCTGGCGCTCGATACCATGTCCGGCGGGATTGCCATGTATGGCGCCGACGAGCGCCTGCTCGTGTGCAACAGGCAGTACATCGCCTGCTTCAACTTCGACCCGGCGGTGGTGAAGCCCGGCATCTCCCTGTTCGAATTGGCGCGGCATTGCCTCGAGCGCGGCCTCTACACCGGAATACCGGTCGAGGAACTCTACCGCGAAGCCCGCGGACGGCTGGATTCAGGCGGTAATC
>DASYDR010000121.1:0-20613 GCA_036499545.1 Roseomonas sp.
ATTCACGGTTTTCGGCGAGTCCACCTCAACCGATCACGCTCTGGCGCCGTCACTCCATCCGCAGGCCGAGGCGCTGCACCATCTCCCGCTCATAGACCACGCGCCGGGCGACGAAGCTCTGGAAGCCCTCGGTATCCAGATAGACGAGCGGCATGTCGAACTGCGCCCGCACCGTCGCGTTCTGCGGGTCGAACAGCGCCGTCTTCATCGCATCGTGCAGGACCCTCACCACGCCCGGGTCCATGCGCGGCGGTCCCGAAACCCCGTAGGGCGAGGTCACCACCACATCGACGCCCAGCTCCTTGAGCGTCGGCGCATCCGGGAAGCGCGGCGCCCGTTCCGCCGACCAGACGCAGAGCAGCCGCATCCGCCCGGCTTCGACCTGCGGGCTCCAGGTGGAACTGTCCGCGATGCTGTCGACATTGCCGCCCAGCACCGCCGTCACCCCTTCATTGGCGCCGCGGAAGGGCACGTGGACCAGCTGCATGCCGAGCCGCTGGCAGATATCCTCCATCGCGATGTGGTTCGACGTCGCGATACCGCTGGTCGAATAGGTCAGCCGGCCGGGATTGGCCTTGGCGAAGGCCACATAGTTCGCCCATGTCCGATGCGGGCTGTCGGCACGCACCGCGACGCCGAACAGCCAGCCGGTCATGCCGATGATATGGGTGAAGTCGTTGACCGGATCCCATTGCGGCGTCCGCACCAGGAAGGGGCGGCGCAGCACCGACAGATGCATCTGCCCCAGCGTATAGCCGTCCGGCCGCGCTTCCCGCGCCAGGTGCAGCGCATGCAAGGTGCCGCCGGCGCCCGAGCGGTTCTCCACCACCACCGGCTGCCCCAGCGCCCGGCCGCAGAGTTCCGCGATCGAGCGCAGCTGGCTGTCGGCGCTGCCGCCTGGCGGCCAGGGGATGATCAGCTTGACCGGCCGGTCCGGGAAGCGCCCCTGCGCGATGGCCGGCGCCGCCAGCAGCCCGGCCCCCAGCGCCAGCGCCCCGCGCCGGCGCATGACAAGCCCCGGCCCGCATCCCGGCAGGGTCCTCTCCATCGCATTCCTCCCAAGCTTGGCTGCCCCTTTGCCGGGGCTTACATGAGCACCCTAACCCCATCCGCCCGGCCGGCGCGAAGCTTTCCAAGGCTTGCGCGGGCGGCCATAGGGCGGCAGTTTCCGCCGCGTATTTCAATCCGAGGAAGGCAGGCAGATGCCGGATAGCTTCGATGTCATCGTGATCGGCGCCGGCCCCGGCGGCTATGTCGCCGCCATCCGCGCTGCCCAGCTCGGCCTCAAGACCGCCTGCGTCGAAAGCCGCGAGACCCTCGGCGGCACCTGCCTCAATGTGGGCTGCATCCCCTCCAAGGCCCTGCTGCAGAGCAGCGAGCATTTCGAGGAAGCCAACCACAAGCTCGCCCAGCACGGCGTCGTCATCGGCGGCGTGTCCCTCGACCTCGCCCGCATGCAGGCCCGCAAGGGCGAGGTGGTGAGCGCCAACGTCAAGGGCGTCGAGTTCCTGTTCAAGAAGAACAAGGTCACCTGGCTGAAGGGCACGGGCCGCATCGCCGCCCCCGGCAAGGTCGAGGTCGCCGGCCAGACCTACGACACCAAGAACATCATCATCGCGACCGGCAGCGAGAGCGTGCCGTTGAAGGGCCTCGAGGTCGACGAGACGCGCATCGTCACCTCGACCGGCGCGCTGGAGCTGGACGCGGTGCCGAAGCACCTGGTCGTCATCGGCGGCGGCGTCATCGGCCTCGAGCTCGGCAGCGTCTGGAAGCGCCTCGGCGCCGACGTCACCGTGATCGAATTCCTCGACCGCCTGATCCCGACCATGGATGGCGAACTCGGCAAGCAGTTCGAGCGTGTGCTGGCCAAGCAGGGCATCAAGTTCAAGCTGAAGACCAAGGTCACCGGCTCCAGGCTCGATGCCGAGGGCGTCACCCTGACCATGGAACCTGCCGCCGGCGGCGCGCCCGAGGAATTGCGCGCCGATGTCGTGCTGCTCGCCATCGGCCGCCGCGCCTATAGCGAGGGCCTTGGCGCCAGGGAGGCCGGCGTTGCCCTCGATGATCGCGGCCGCGTCACCGTCGACGGCCATTTCGCGACCAATATCCCCGGCATCTACGCCATCGGCGACGTCATCGCCGGCCCGATGCTCGCCCACAAGGCGGAGGAAGAAGGTGTCGCGGTCGCCGAGATCATCGCCGGCCAGCATGGCCATGTGAACTACGCCGCGATCCCGGGCGTCGTCTACACGTGGCCCGAGGTTGCCGCCGTGGGTGAGACCGAGGAGCAGCTCAAGGCCCGCGGCGTCGAATACAAGGTCGGCAAGTTCCCCTTCACCGCGAATGGCCGTGCCCGCGCGATGGCGGAGACCGACGGCTTCGTGAAGATCCTGGCCGACAAGACCACCGATCGCGTGCTGGGCGCCCATATCCTGGGCGCCGATGCCGGCACCCTGATCGCGGAGATCGTCACCGCGATCGAATTCGGCGCCAGCGCCGAGGACATCGCCCGCACCTCGCACGCGCATCCGTCGCTGAACGAGGCGGTGAAGGAAGCGGCGCTCGCGGTCGACGGTCGGGCGCTGCATATCTGAGCGCAGGGGCCCGGCGGTACGGCCGGGCCGTCACGGATCGGCCGGCGCGGACCCGGCCGCCTCGGCGACGCGGCGGAAGGCGGCGAGCAGGTCCTGGTCCAGCTTGCCGCCCATCTCGACCATGATCTCGAAGGCCTTCTGCGGCGGCAGCGCCGGCTTGTAGGGCCGCTGTTCGATCAGCGCCGCGTAGATGTCGCAGATCGTCGTCAGCCGGACGAGATCGCCGATCTGGGGGTCGCGCAACCCGTCCGGATAGCCGCTGCCGTCGAGATATTCATGATGGTGCCGCACGACATCGAGCAGGCGGCGGTCGAGCTTGCCCTGGCGGACCAGGAGCTGGTGGCCGATCGTCGCATGGGTGCGCATCACCTGCATCTCCTCCGCCGTCAGCTTGCCGGGCTTGTTGAGGATCGCGGGCGGGATCCAGGCCTTGCCGATATCGTGCAGCAAGGCCGCCTGCGACAGCAGATGCTGGTCTTTCTCCCGGAAGCCGAGGCGTTGCGCGAAGGCGGCGGCGAGCCCGGCCACCAGCAGGCAATGCTGGTAGGTGGCGTCGTCATGCTGCCAGACGACGTCGAGCCAGCTGCGGATATCCGTCTGCCGGACCGCGTCCAGCACCGCGTGGCTGCCCTGTTCGAGGATATCGGGCTCGACCGCCAGCCCGAGGGTCGCCACGTCGAACAGGCGCGACAGCACCAGGCCGGTCCGCAGGACGCCGTCCTGCGCCAAGGCGCGACGTTCCGCCGCCGCCGGGTCGCCGCCATCGCCAAGGCCGATCAGCGCGAGCAACCGCGCGCACAGCGCCTCCCGCGGTGCATTGGCTTCCAGGATGTCGGTGGCGCCGATCGCCTTGGCCTGGGTCATCAGGTGGTGGCTCTTCTCCCGCACCAGGCACAACAGCGGCGCGCCGCGCCGATGATGCCGGGACAGGGCGCCGCGCAGCTGCGTGACCGCGGCCGTGTTGTCCAGGGCGACGTCGCAGACGGTGATGGCGGATGGCCGATCGACCGGGGCGCTGGCATGCAAGGGCATGACGCGGCAGGGCCGGACGAGACAAAGGTCGCGCCACAACCGAAGGCTCTCATCAGGCCGGTCGGTGAGCAGGAGCATCCCGCATAGAATGCATTGTTCGGAAGACCGAAGGGTTAACGCGTGTCACTGACGTGACCATGCGCGCGTTGCCCAGGGTGGCGGTCCCGCTCCTGCCAGGCCGCGGGTCAGTCGCCGGCGCGGATATTGTTGGCGCGCACCACCTCGCCCCAGACCGCGCGGTCATTCGCGAGCTTGGCGCGGTAATCCTCGGCGGTGCCGCCGGTCGCCTCGCTGCTCATCTGGGCGATGCGGGCGCGAACCTCGGGACGGGCCAGGGCGGCGTTCACGACGCGGTTCCAATAGGCGATCCAGGCGGGGGACAGGCCGGCGGTCCCGACCAGGCCATAATCCGCGGTCCCGGTGAAGCCGGGCCAGCGCTCGGTCAGGGCCGGCACATCGGGGAAGCCGGCATTGCGGGTGGGGGAGGCGAAGACCAGCGGCCGCATCTGGCCGCCCTGGATATAGCCGAGGGATTCCGGCAGCAGGCTGAAGTAGAGATCGACATTGCCGGCCAGGACATCGAGCAGCGCCGGGGTGCCGCCGCGATAGGGCACATAGACCATGCGCGTGCCGGCCAGGCCGTTGAGGCGCGCGATCAGCAGATGCGGGATGGTGCCGTTGCCCGAAATGCCGGCGGTCACCGCGGTCGGGCTGGTGCGGGCGCGGCTGAGCAGGCTGTCGAGGTCGCGGAACGCCGCGTCGCTGCGCGCGACGAGGACGGTCGGCACCCGGATCAGGGACATGATGGGCGCCAGGTCGCGGTCAGGGTTGATCGGCAGCGTGGTGCCGGGGATGACCGGGGTGACGGCAAGGCCGAGATCGGGTGCCAGGCCGATCGTATGCCCATCGGCCGGGGCATTGGCGACCGCCTGCAGGCCGATATAGGCGCCGGCGCCGGAGCGGTTCTCGACCACCACATTGTGGCCGATGGCGGCCGGCAGCACCTCGGCCAGCAGCCGGCCGAGGATGTCCACGCTGCCGCCCGGCGCATAGGGCACGATCAGCCGCACGTCGCGGGTGACGCTCTGCGCGGCGGCGCCGGGCGGGCTGAGCAGCAGCGCGGCAAGGCCGGCGGCCATGAGGCGACGGCAGAGCGGACGGACATCCATCGGGATTTCCTTCGAACGGGTTCGCAATGGTGTCAGCAAGAACCAAGCCGCGCCAGTCCGGTATACAGCGACGGCCTGCCGGGGCGCTCCGTCCGAGGGTTCAGCCGGCGCGGGGATGCGCGCGGCGCCAGGTCTCCAGCAGCGCCGCGGCATCGACCGCGGTGTAGCGCTGGGTGGTGGAGAGGCTGGCATGGCCCAGCAACTCCTGGATCGCGCGCAGATCGGCACCGCCGCCCAGCAGATGCGTCGCGAAGGAATGCCGCAGCGCATGCGGGGTCGCGTGTTCCGGGATGCCGGCCAGGCGCCGGTACTCGCGGATCGAGCGCTGCGCCACGGCGGGATCGAGGCGGGCGCCGCGGGCGCCGATGAACAGCGGGTCGCCGGGCCCGGCGCCGTCGCGCCAGGGGACCCAGGCGGCGATCGCGGCGCGTACCGCCGGCAGCACCGGCACGATGCGTTCCTTGTCCCCCTTGCCACGCACGCGGAGCGACGCCTCGCTGCCCGGCAGCGGCGCGTCGCGCATGTCGAGCGAAAGTGCCTCGGCAATGCGCAGCCCGCAGCCATAGAGCAGGGTGAAAAGGGCGGTGTCGCGCGCCGCCTGCATCGGCGCCAACTGGTGGCGCCCGGCTTCATAGCGGCTGCCGATATTGGCGGCGACGTCGCGCGCATCCTCGGGCGGCAGGGCGCGCGGCACCGGCGGCTTGGGCCGCGGTCCGCGCAGCCCGGCCAGCGGCAGCGCCGCCATGCCGTGCCGCCGGGTCAGGAAACGCAGGAAGCCGCGCACGGCCGCGAGCGCGCGGGCGCGGGAGGCGGGGCCGAGCCCGTCACCGGCGCGGCTGGCGAGGAAACCGCGCAGATCCGCCGGTCGCAGCGTGCCGAGTGCGGCGATATCCGGCGACCCGCCGAGATGCCGGCCGAGGAAATTCAGGAATTCCGCGATATCGCGGCGATAGGCATCGGTGGTGTGCGGGCTGGCGCGGCGTTCGTCGGCCAGCCAGGCGAGATAGGCCAGGAGCGCCGCTTCACCGGTCATGATGCTGGCCCGCCCGATTCATCTCTCCCGGCCGTGCATCGGACGGGCATCATCGCGCCAGCGCCACCGCGACGGCACGGCCGAGGAAGGCGAGTTGCGGTGCGGCGTGGCTGTCGGGCAGCGCGGCGGCTTCGCGCGCGCCGAGCGCGATCAGCATCGGCGCGCCGCCCGGCAGCGGCACGCGGGCGAGGGCATCGCGCGCGATCAGCGGCGCGGCCTCGGCATGCAGCAGGGCGGCTTCGGCGGGTTCGGCGCGCACCAGCGCTTCGCGTCCCGCCCCGATCAGCCGGTGCACGGTGCCGGCGGGCAGCGCGAAGACACCGCGGCGCGGCGGCGCCTCCGCCGCCAGGCTGCAGCTTTCGAGGCCGAGCAGCGCCGGCAGCTCCTGCGTGACCGCCTCGATCGGATCGCGCGTGCCCATCAGCGCCAGCACCGCGCGCGCGACGCGGGCGGTGAAGCCGTCGCTCGCGCGGCCCAGCGCCAGCACGCGCTCCACCTCCGCCTCCAGCGCCGCCATGCGGGCGCGCTCGGCGGCCAGCATCGCCGCCATGTGGTCGGCGAAGATCGGGCCATGCACGCGCTTCGGCGGCGTCAGCGCGGCATAGAGCGCCGGGCGTTCCGCCAGGAAATCCGGATGCGCCCGCAGCCAGGCCTCGACGGAGACGGCGCTGGGTTCGGGCGGCCGGTCGCCGGCGGACCGAATGGCCCCCGGGTTCGGATCGTCCGCGCGGCCACCAGCGCCATCATCCATCAAAGGATGCTCTGCCCGGTCTTCTTCCAGTCCGCCAGGAAGGCATCCAGCCCCTTGTCGGTCAGCGGATGCTTCATGAGCTGGCGGATCACCGCCGGCGGCAGGGTCGCGACATGCGCGCCGAGCTTGGCCGATTGCACCAGGTGCACGGGATGGCGGATGGAGGCCACCAGCACTTCGGTCGTGAGGGCGGGGTAATTGCGGTAGATCTGCACGATGTCCGCGATCAGCCCCATCCCGTCCTGCGCGATGTCGTCCAGCCGGCCCACGAAGGGGGAGATGAAGGTCGCACCCGCCTTGGCGGCGAGCAGCGCCTGCGCGGCCGAGAAGCAGAGCGTCACATTGACCGGCGTGCCTTCGGACGACAGCGCCTTGCAGGTCTTCAGCCCGGCTTCGGTCAGGGGCACCTTCACGCAGACATTGGCCGCGATCTTCCGCAGGAAGCGGCCTTCGGCCAGCATGCCCTCGAATTCCGTCGCGGTGACCTCGGCCGAGACCGGGCCCGGCGTGATGTCGCAGATCTCCGCGATCACCTCCTTCATGTCGCGCCCGGATTTGGCGATCAGGCTCGGGTTGGTGGTCACCCCGTCGAGCAGCCCTGTATCCGCCAGCGAACGGATCTCGGCCACATCGGCGGTATCGACGAAGAACTTCATGCGGGGGATCCTTGGCGGAAGCGACGATGGCGCTGTTGCGCCTTTGTTCGCGAAGCAGCATAGCCGATGCGCCATGCCGCGCGGAAGTCGCGAGAGATGAATGCCAGACCACGGGTGCGCGTGCTGCTGCCGCTGCCCCTCGCCGATGCCTATGACTATCGCGTGCCGGCCGGGCTGCAGGCCGCGCCGGGCGATATCGTGCTGGTCCCGCTCGGCAAGCGGGAGGAACTGGGCGTGGTCTGGGACGGGGATGCCGATCCTGGCCTGCCCGAACGCAAGCTGCGCGACATCGCCGGGCGGCTCGATGTGCCACCGATGACCGCAAGCCTGCGTCGCTTCGTCGATTGGGTGGCGCAGTACACGCTGAGCTCGCCGGGGGCCGTGCTGCGCATGGCGCTGAGCAGCCCTTCGGCGCTGGAAGCCCAGCCGCTGCAAGCGGGCTGGACGCTGTCCGAACCGCCGGAGGGCGCGCGCCTGACCGAGGCGCGGCGCCGCGTGCTGGCGCTGCTGGCGCCAGGGGCGGTGATGGCGGGCACCGCGCTGGCCGAGGCGGCGGGGGTTTCGGCCGGCGTGGTGCGCGGCCTTGCCGATGCCGGCTTCCTGCGCCCGGCGGCGCTGCCGCATGCGCGCCCCTTCGCCTGGCCGGATCCGGACCATCCCGGCCCGGCACTGGCCGAGGATCAGCGCGCCGCGGCCGATGCGCTGTCGGCCACCGTCGCCGCGCGCGGCTTCGCCGTGACCTTGCTGACCGGCGTCACCGGGTCCGGCAAGACCGAGGTCTATTTCGAAGCGGTCGCGGAAGCGCTGCGCCAGGGTCGCCAGGCGCTGGTGCTGCTGCCCGAGATCGCGCTGTCCGCGCAATGGCTCGACCGCTTCCGCGCCCGCTTCGGTGTCGCGCCGGCGCTCTGGCATTCCGAACTCACCTCCCGCACCCGCCGCGTCACCTGGCGCGCGGTCGCGGAAGGGGAGGCGAAGGTGCTGGTCGGCGCACGCTCCGCGCTGTTCCTGCCGTTTCCCGATCTCGGCCTGATCGTCATCGACGAGGAGCATGAGACGGCGTTCAAGCAGGAAGAGGGCGTCGTCTACCACGCGCGGGACATGGCGGTGGTGCGGGCGCGCCTCGCCGCCGCGCCCTGCGTGCTGGTCTCCGCGACGCCGTCGCTGGAGACGCTGACCAATGCGGAGAACGGGCGCTACGCGCATGTGCACCTGGCGCAACGCCATGGCGGTGCCGCCATGCCGGATGTCGTGGCGATCGACCTGCGCAAACATCCGCCGGAGCGTGGCCGCTTCCTCTCGCCGGCATTGATCGAGGCGGTCGCCGCCACCTTCGCGCGCGGGGAACAGGCGATGCTGTTCCTCAATCGCCGCGGCTATGCGCCGATGACGCTCTGCCGCACCTGCGGCCATCGCATGCAATGCCCGAACTGCTCGACCTGGCTGGTGGAGCACCGGGCGCAGCGGCGGCTGCAATGCCACCATTGCGGCCACAGCGAAGCGCCACCGGAGACATGCCCGCAATGCGCCGCGCCGCATTCGCTGGTCCCGATCGGCCCGGGGGTGGAGCGCGTGCTGGAGGAAGCGACGACGCTCTGGCCCGAAGCGCGGCGCCTGGTGATGGCGTCCGATACCATCCCCGGTCCGGCCGCGGCGGCGGAAGCGGCGCGCGCCATTTCGGCGCGGGAATACGACTTGCTGATCGGTACCCAGATCATGGCCAAGGGCTGGCATTTCCCGCATTTGACGCTGGTCGGCGTGGTGGATGCCGATCTCGGCCTGGCCGGCGGCGACCTCCGCGCGGCGGAACGCACCGTGCAGCTGTTGCACCAGGTCGCCGGGCGGGCCGGGCGGGAAGCCGCACGCGGCCGCGTGCTGCTGCAGACCTTCAGCCCGGAGCACCCTGTGATGCAGGCGCTGGTCTCCGGCGATCTGGATGGCTTCATGCGGGCCGAATCGGCGCAGCGCCGGCCAGGCCATTGGCCGCCCTTCGGCCGGCTCGCGGCCCTGATCGTGAGCAGCGAGGATGAGCGTGCCGCCGAGCGCACGGCGCGTGACCTCGGTGCTACGGCGCCGCATGGCGACGGCGTGCAAGTGCTCGGGCCGGCGCCGGCGCCGCTGGCGCTGCTGCGCGGGCGCCATCGGCGGCGGCTGCTGCTGAAGACGCGGCGCGACATCGCAGTGCAGAAGCTGCTGCGCGAATGGCTGGCGCGCGTCACCGTGCCGAATGCCGTGCGCGTCCAGGTAGATGTGGATCCGGTCGGATTTCTCTGAAAGGTTGCTGGACAAGACGGTCCGCCATCGTTACGGATTGCGGAAATATGTCAATTCGGCGGGGGCAGCGAGATGTCCGACGCGTCCGGCTTGGTCTACGACCTCGGCCTTCATGACGGGCAGGACACGGAATTCTATCTGAAGAAGGGCTTCCGCGTCGTCGGCGTGGAGGCCAATCCGGCACTCTGCCAGGCGGCGGAGGCGAGATTCGCCTCGGCGATCGCGACCGGGCAACTCGTTGTCGTCAACCGGGCCGTCGCGCTGCATCGCGGGCCCATCACCTTCTTCATCAATGATGTGCAATCGGTCTGGGGCACAGCGGATCCGGTCTGGGCGGAGCGGAACCGCCGGCTTGGCGCGCCGTCGCGGGAGATCACGGTGGAGGCGCTGCCGCTCGGCGACCTGATCGCGAATTATGGCACGCCCTATTACCTGAAGATCGATATCGAGGGCATGGACCGGGTGGCGCTGGAATCGCTCGCCGCCACCTCGGAGCGGCCGCGCTACGTCTCGATCGAGGCCGAGAAGGTATCCTTCAGCCGGCTGCGGCAGGAATTCGAGACGTTCCAGGCACTGGGCTACGACCGCTTCAAGGTGGTGCCGCAACATCGCGTGGCCTGGCAGCGTCCGCCCGATCCGCCGCGCGAAGGCAGTGCCGTCGCACACCGCTTCGAGACCGGTGCGAGCGGGCTGTTCGGGGAAGAGGCACCAGGCGGCTGGATCTCCGCCGAGGCAGCGATCGAGGCCTATAAGCGCATCTTCCTGCTCTACCACCTGGCCGGCGACGATCCGTTGCTCGGCAGCCGCACCCTGGTCCGGGTGCTGCGCCGCCTCGGCCTCGGCGGGCGCTGGTACGACACCCATGCCAGGTTGGCGGCCCGCTGAAAGGTTTCCCGACCGGCGGGCAAGCGCAGGCTCAGAAGTAGCGCAGCCTGATGCTGATGCTGCCCCCGGCCGCGGGCACCGCGACCCGCGCATCGCCGAAGGAAGGCGGGCCGAGCCGGACCGGCGCATCGTTGGAAAAGCCGAAGCCCTCCTCCGGCAGCCCGAGAAAACTGCGATTGAGGACGTGGTCGCGGTTCTCATCGTGGAAGACCGAGACCGCGTAGTCGCCGGGCGCGGACAGCGCGAAGCAGACCTGCGCCGATGTGCCCCGGATCGCCGTCTCGGCGACCGCGATGCGCTGTTCCAGGAAGGCCCTGGGATCGGCGCCATACAGCGTCACCACCACCTCGCCCGTGGCGTTGCGCGCCCCTGTGACGGTGATGGCCAGCCGCGGTCCCGCCGGCGCATCCGTGGCGGTGCAGGCGGCGGCGTGCTGGTCGGCGGCGGCGGCCGGCCGTGCGAGCGCCAGCGGGGCCAGGACGAACAGCACCGCGAGGCAGCGGGCGGCGACGACAGGGATGACAGCCTCACGGCTCGACAAGGTCGCGTGTCTCCTTCCCGGCGGTCACGGCCGCCAGGCGCGGTGATAGGGATGGCCGTCACGGATGGCCTGCGCCCGGTAGAGCTGCTCGGCCAGCATGCCGCGCACCAGGAAATGCGGCCAGGTCATGGGGCCCAGCGCCAGCTTCGCCTCGGCGCGCGCCTGCACGGCGGGATCGAGGCCTTCGGCGCCGCCGATCAGGAAGGCCAGCCCACGCCCGCTTTCCTGCCAGCGCGTCAGCAGCCGCGCGAAGCCTTCGCTGTCCGGCGCCGCGCCGCCAAGGTCGAGCGCCACGGCCAGCACGCCTTCGGGCAGCGCGGCCAGGATCGCCTCGCCTTCCCGGCGGCGCACTTCCGCGGCGCCGCCACGCGCCTCCGGGATTTCCGTGACGGTGAGCGGCGGCCGCAGCCGGGCATTGTACTGGGCGAAGAGCTCGGCCTCAGGGCCAGGTTTCAGACGCCCGACCGCGATCAGCCGGGGCGGCTTCAGGTGCTGGTCTCGGGCGCCGGGCTATCAGGCCCCCACATGCGTTCCAGGCCGTAGAGCGCCCGTGCATCCGGCTTGAACAGGTGGATGACGAGGTCGAGCGCGTCGATCAGCACCCAGTCGGGCGAGGCCTGCACGGCATCGCGGCGCAGGCGCAGGCCGGCCAGTTCCAGCGCTTCCACGACATGGGTCGCCATCGCCTGGATCTGGCGATCGACCAGGCCGGTCGCGATGATCAGCCGGTCCGCGTAGTCGGCGCGGCCGGTGACGTCGAGCACCAGGACATCCTCGGCCTTGTCGTCTTCCAGGCTCTTGCGCGCGGCTTCGACCAGCAGCGCCAGCCGGTCCGGCGAGACCTTGGGCGGCCGGCTGCGGCGCGCCGGACGCGGCGCGGCGGGGGCCTTCCCCGCAGTGGCCTTTCCGGCGGCACCCTTGGCGGCGGGCTTCGCGGCCGCGGGGGCTTTCGCCTTTGCGGCCGGGGCCTTTGCCGCAGGCGCCTTCGCGGCGGCACCGCGGGTCTTCGGCGTCGCGGTCACGCGGGTCGAGGGCCGCGGCGCGGCCGCCTTCTTCTCGGCGGCGCTCGGCGCCTTGGCCGCGGCCGGCTTGCGCGGGGCGGCGGGCTTGGTCGCCTTGGCCGCCGCGGGCTTGGCTGCCGCGGGCTTCTTCGCGGCCGCTTCCGCCTTCGGCGCGCGCTTCGGCGCCGGCTTCGGGCGCGGGGCTTCCGCGTCGCCGGTCGTGGGCGGGCTGGCCTTGGGCGTGCGGGCTATGGAAGCCTCCTATCGTTCATAAAACTCCTCATGCCGCAGCGCGCGGCGCGGCGCTACCCTTATGGCCATTTTGCCGGATCGCGGTGGCACTCACCGCCATTTCGCGGGCCGGAATCAGGCACCAGGGGGCATGGCTGGCGGCCGATCCGGCTAGCAGGGCACGCGGGCGCCGGCGGTGCCGCGCCAGCGCCGCTGCGGCCTGGCCGCGCAGCGCCGCCCGGGTGAAGCCCGGGCGCGGCAGCACCGCGATCGGCGTGCCGCGGGCGATCAGCCGCCAGCGACCCCAGCGGGGCAACTGGCGCAGGTTGTCGGCGCCGAGGATCAGGACGAAGCGGGCGCGCGGGAACCGCCGCGTCAGCGCCGCGAGCGTATCGGCGGTGTAGCGGGTGCCCAGCGGCCGTTCGATATCGGTCGCGATCAGCCGCGGCGACCGCGCGATGCCGCGCGCGGTGGCCAGCCGCTCCGCCAGCGGCGCCATGCCGGCGCGCGGCTTGAGCGGATTGCCCGGGGAGACCATCAGCCAGACCTCGTCCAGCCCCAGCGCCGCCAGCGCCCGCCGCGCCACATGCGCATGCCCGGCATGGGCCGGGTTGAAGCTGCCGCCGAGCAGGCCGATGCGCGCGCGGCGCCGATCGCCCCAGGCCCCGGGTGCCGCCATCAGCGCAGTCGCACCGTCACCGAGGGCGGCTCGACCGGCAGCAGCCCGTGATAGGTCACCCGCCATTCCTGCCCTGGCCGCGCCGGCTGTGGCGCCGAGAAGCTGCCGAGGGAGATGTATTCCCCCGGCCGCAGCCGCCGCCCTTCCCGCAGCAGGTCCCGCGCCAGCCAGGCCACGGCGTTCAGCGGGTGGCCGAGGATGGCGCTGCCAGGCGCCCGCGACACCTCCCGCCCATTCTCCTCGAGCGCCACCTGCATGGCGCCGAGCCGGGCGGCGAAGCCGGCGCTGGCATCAACCGGGATCGGCGTGCCGACCACGCCGAGCCGGGCGCCGACATTGATCGCCAGCAGGTCGCCATGGCCCGGGCGGTAATCCCCGGCATAGACCAGGTCGGGCAGTTCGATGAACGGGATCACCTGATCGATATGGCGCAGGATCGCGACATGATCCTCACCCGCCGTCTCGACGCCGTCGCGGCCGATGCGGACCAGCAGATCGGCTTCGACCACCGGCACCGCGCCGAAGCCGGCCTCGATCTCGCTGCCCGAGCGGGCCCGCAGCGTGCCGAAGAAGATCGTGCCGCGCAGCGGCTGGTCGACGCCGAAGCGCTGCTGCACCTCCCGGCTGGTCAGGCCGAGCTTCCAGCCGACCGGGTCGCCCATCGCCTGCCCGAACACCGCGACCAGGCGCTGCTGCACGCAGGCGCCATCCTCCGGCGTCAAGTCAGGGAAGGGCGCCGGCGGGCGGCGTTCCAGGATGGCCTGGGCGAAGCGCGCCACGGCCGGCACGTCCGGGCAGGCGGCCTGCGCCGGAGCCGCCGCCGCCAGCATCGCCGCGAAGATGACCCGCCGCATCGGCCCCGCTCTCCTGCTGCCGTCAGGGCCTGATCTGGCCGGTTCCGATCACCTGGTAGCGATAAGTGCAGAGCTGCTCCAGCCCGACCGGGCCGCGCGCATGCATCCGGCCGGTCGCGATGCCGATCTCCGCGCCAAAGCCGAACTCGCCACCATCGCAGAACTGGGTGGAGGCGTTCCAGAGCCCGACCGCGGAGGAGAGGCCGTTCAGGAAGCGGGTGGCGGCCTCCGCATCCTCGGTCACGATCGCCTCGGTGTGCTCCGAGCCATGGCGGCGGATATGCGCGAGTGCCGCGTCGACGCCATCGACCACCGCGATCGACAATTTGGCATCCAGCCACTCGGTCGAGAAATCCGCCTCGGTCGCGGCCGGCAGTGCCGGCAGGATCGCCTGCGCGCGCGCATCGGCGCGGAAGCGGCAGCCGAGCGCCGCAAGGTCGCCGACCAGCAGCGGCAGCAGCGCCGGCGCGACGGCGGCATCGATCAGCAGCGTCTCGGTGGAACCGCAGACGCCGACCCGGCGCATCTTGGCATTGGCCAGGATCGACCGTGCCATCGCGGGATCGGCGGCGGCATGGACATAGGTGTGGCAGAGCCCTTCGGCATGCGACAGCACCGGCACCCGCGACTCGTCCTGCACCCGCGTCACCAGCGACTTGCCGCCGCGCGGGATGATCAGGTCGATCAGCCCCGCCGCGCGCAGCATGGCGCCGACGAAGGCACGGTCGGACGTCGGTGCGATCTGCACCGCGGCTTCCGGCAGGCCGGCCTCACGCAAGCCCGCGACCATCGCGGCATTGATGACGGCCGAACTGCGGGCGCTGTCGGACCCGCCGCGCAGGATGACCGCATTGCCCGATTTCAGGCAGAGCCCGGCGGCATCGGCGCCGACATTGGGGCGGCTTTCGAACACCATGCCGATGACGCCGATCGGCTGCGCGACGCGGCGGATCACCAGGCCGTTCGGCCGGGTCCATTCGGACAGCGTGCGCCCGACCGGATCGGGCAGCGCCGCGATCTCCTCCAGCCCCTGCGCCATCGCCTCGACCCGGGCGGGGGTCAGCGTCAGCCGGTCCTGGAAGGCGGTGGAAAGTCCGGTCGCGGCCGCCAGATCCTCGCCATTGGCGGCCAGGATCGCGGGACCGGTGGCGCGGAGCGCGGCGGCGGCGGCGTGCAGCGCCTGGTCCTTCTGCGGTCGCGGGGCGGCGGCAAGCTGGGTGGATGCCGCGCGCGCCTCGCGGGCGGCGGCATTCAGGCTGGCGGCGACATCCCCATCGACGATCGTCACGGCGTATACTCCTGCGCCCCATATGGATCCTGGGACGGAGCTTTCCATCAGGCCGGCGGGATCCGCGCCGAATGACAGGCAAGACTGCGGCGGGCATCTTCACCTGCCCGGGCGATTCCGCCCAGGCAGGATCTGCCCGCGATCAACCTGGGCGCACCACCAGATCATCCCGGTGCACCATCTCGTCCCGGCCGCGCCAGCCGAGGATCGCTTCCAGCGCCTCGCTGCGGTGCCCGGCGATACGGGCGGCATCCGCCGCGTCATAGGCGACCAGGCCGCGGGCCAGTTCCAGCCCCATCTCGTCCCGGATCGACACCGGGTCGCCGCGGTGGAAGCCGCCTTCCACCCGCCTGACGCCGGCCGGCAGCAGGGAAGAACCACGGGCCAATGCCCGGACGGCACCGGCATCGACCACCAGCGCGCCGAGCGGCGCCATGCTGCCGCCGATCCAGCGCTTGCGGGCGGACCGGCCTTCCTCGGCGCCCAGGAACCAGGTGCAGGGGGCGCCCTGCTCCAGCGCCTGCAGCGGCCGTTCCGGCTTGCCGAGCGCGATCGCCATGGCGCAGCCGGCCGCGGTCGCGACCTCGGCGGCGATCAGCTTGGTGCGCATGCCGCCCGACGAATAGCCGGGCGGCGGATCACCGCCCATGGCCATGATCTCGGGCGTCAGCCGCTCCACCACCGGCAGATGGCGCGCCTCGGGATCCTTGCGCGGATCGGCGGTGTAGAGCCCATCGATATCCGACAGCAGGATCAGCGCATCGGCCGAGATCATCGCCGCGACCCGGGCCGCCAGCCGGTCATTGTCGCCGAAGCGGATCTCGGTGGTCGCGACGGTGTCGTTCTCGTTGATCACCGGAATGCAGCCGAGCGCCAGCAGGGTGCCGATGGTCTCCCGCGCGTTCAGGTAGCGGCGGCGATCCTCGCTGTCCTCCAGCGTCAGCAGCAGCTGCGCGGCGTTGAGGCCATGCGCCGCCAGCGCTTCGGCCCAGGCGCCGGCGAGGCGGATCTGCCCGACCGCGGCGGCCGCCTGCTTCTCCTCGAGCTTCAGCTTCTTGCGGGTCAGGCCCAGCACCCGCCGCGCGAGGGCGATGGCGCCGGAGGAGACCAGCACGACCTCGACGCCGCGCGCGCGCAGCGCCGCGACATCGGCGGCGACGCCGGCGAGCCAGGCGGCGCGGGGCGCGGCGGTCGCCTCATCGACCAGCAGGGCGGAGCCGATCTTGACGACGATGCGCCGCGCGGTGGCCAGGGAGGGCAGGGCGGTCATTCCGCCGCCCTCGCCTCGGCCACCTTGTCGGCCAGGGCCCGCAGCGCGGCGGGCACGCCTTCCCCGGTCGCGCCGCTGATCAGCAGCACCGGGCGGCCGACCGCACGCTCCAGCGCCTTGACGCGCGATGCCTTGGCCTGCGGCGTCATGGCGTCGAGCTTGTTCAGCGCCACGATCTCGGGCTTGTCCGACAGGCCGCCGCCATAGGCCACCAGTTCCTCCCGCACCGTGCGGTAGGCATCGGCGGGGTCGGCGGCGGTGCCGTCGATCAGATGCAGCAGCACCGCGCAGCGCTCGACATGACCCAGGAAGCGGGTGCCAAGGCCGGCGCCATCGGCGGCGCCTTCGATCAGGCCCGGGATATCGGCCAGCACGAATTCCTCGGCATGGCTCAGGCGCACGACGCCCAGCTGCGGATGCAGCGTGGTGAAGGGGTAATCGGCGATCTTCGGGCGCGCCGCGGAAGCGGCGGCGAGGAAGGTGGACTTGCCGGCATTGGGCAGGCCGACCAGGCCGGCATCGGCGATCAGCTTCAGCCGCAGCCAGAGCCAGCGTTCCTCGCCTGGCCAGCCCTTGTCGGCGCGGCGCGGGGCGCGGTTCGTGCTGGTCTTGAAATGGGCATTGCCATGCCCGCCATCGCCGCCGGTCACGATCACCGCCCGTTTGCCGGGGGTATCGAGGTCGGCCAGCAGCGTCTCCTTGTCCTCGCCCAGGATCTGGGTGCCGACCGGAACCTTGAGGATGACATCCTCGGACGCCGCGCCGGTGCGGTCGGAGCCGGCGCCGTTGCCGCCCTTGCGGGCCTTGAAATGTTGGGCGTAGCGGTAGTCGATCAGGGTGTTCAGGCCCTCGACCGCTTCGATGATGACATCGCCGCCGCGGCCGCCATTGCCGCCATCCGGCCCACCGAACTCGATGTATTTCTCGCGCCGGAAGGCGACGACGCCGTCGCCGCCGTCGCCGGCCTTCACATAGACCTTGGCTTCATCGAGAAATTTCATCGGGGTGGTTCCACGCCGCTGGGATGATGGCGGCGAAATGCAAACGGGGGCCGAAGGCCCCCGTGCGAAAGCTCGGTCCGGGGGCGCGCGCTTACTCGGCGGCCTGCGGCACCGGCTCCACCGTCACATGCACGCGGCCTTCGGCGCGGCGGATGAACTTCACCCGGCCGGCGACGAGGGCATGCAGGCTGTGCTGGCGGCCGGCATAGACGTTGGTGCCCGGGATCATCTTCGTGCCGCGCTGGGTCACGATGATGTTGCCGGCCTTCACGGCCTGGCCGCCGAACAGCTTGACGCCAAGGCGCTTGCCTTCGGAGTCGCGGCCGTTGCGGGACGAACCGCCTGCCTTCTTGTGTGCCATGGCTGCGCTCCTTGCCTCAGGCCGCGGTGATGGCGGCGATCTTCAGCACCGTCTGGTGCTGGCGATGGCCGTTCTTGCGCCGGCTGTTCTGGCGGCGGCGCTTCTTGAAGATGATCACCTTGTCGCCACGGTCGTGCTCGACGACGGTGGCGGTGACGGTCGCACCCGGCACGGTCGGTGCGCCGATGGTCAGCCCCGCCTCACCGCCGATGGCGAGCACGTCGTGAAAGGTGATGGTCGCGCCCGGCTCAGCCTCCAGGCGCTCCACGGTGAACGTGGCGTCGGGGGTGACGCGGTACTGCTTCCCGCCGGTGCGGATCACTGCGTAGGTCATGCGGCCCTTCGTCGGACTTGTGCTGGGCTCCGGCTTGCGCCGGGGGTGGTCTTGGATCTGGTTCCGGGGAGCTTCACGCGCACGGCGACCACAAACGGCCGCCGGCGACGCAGAGGCGCCGCCGGGAGGAGGGGCGTATAGCCGCGTGCGGGGCCGTCCGTCAATATCTGCCGTCAGGGTGGTTGCGCGGTCGGCGCGCCTTGCCTATACGGCGGCTCCCACGCTGCGGAGAGGTGGCAGAGTGGTCGATCGCGTCGGTCTCGAAAACCGAAGTAGGTGCAAGCCTACCGTGGGTTCGAATCCCACCCTCTCCGTTCGTGGCGTGTTTTCGGCCATTCCCTGGCGAGCCAGCAAGGCCTCGTAAGCCTCCTGGCCAAGTCGTTTTCCGGTTATGGCCCTCTCCCGCCTGTCTCCAACGGGGCGCCGCATGGACCCGCCGGAGCCAAGATTTTGCGGCGAAACTCGAGGATCGGCTCTTCGATCGCGTAAAGCGGCTCCCCGATCTGCCTGAAGTTCCCGAACACATAGCAGAACCAGATCGCGTACATGCGTGCGCGCCAGCCATGGATATCGGCGTGGTCCGACGATGCGCCGACCTCTTCCCGACCATCCCGAACCACCGTCGCCGCATCGGCGACATAGGCCGCCGCCCGCGCCTGTTCGATCTCGGCGGGGGGCAGCAGGTTCAAGCGGCAGTAGCTCAGTGGAACGGCAGGGATCGCATCGAACTGACGCATTCACGCCTCCACGCCGGGCAAAGCCGCTGGTATCGGCGGCAAGGGCCGATCCACGCCCGCAAGAGGGCTCAGGCACCACGGTAGTGCCTGTTCCCGCCACGACCTGCGTCCGATGGCACGTCGAAGCTGGATGGCCATCGCTATCCTCGGCCGCTGGGCGGCAGCCGTTGCCGTCACCCAGCGGCGCAGGCTCAGCGCGGGGTGGTCTGCGCCGGCGATTGCGAGGTCGCGCCCGATCCCTGCGTGCCCGCGGAGGGAGCGTTGCCCGGTGTCGTGTCCGACGTGGCGGGTCTCGGCGTCGACATCATCGGCTGCGTCGTCGGTGCGACGCCTGGCACGCCCGGGATCGGCACCGGTGCCGTCGTCCCGGTCTGGGTCTGCGTCGGCGACTCCCGGGGCGCGATATTCGGCGGGCCGGCCTGTTGCGCAACCGCGACGCCGCCGAACAGCATCACGCCCAGGCACGTCAATACCGATGTGCGGCCCATGGAATGCAATATCGTATTCCTTCATCGTTCGTGGCGTCCCTTTGACCACCACTCCACCGCAATGAACACCGGCACAGGCGCCCGGTTTCCGGCACAGCTCGCGACATCAAGGGCCAACCGCGCTGCTCGACGAACGTTCCTCCTCGGGAGGATCGGGATGATGCTTAACAGCGATCTCAAGGACCCGCGTGAGCAGGGCCGCGCCCTTGGCCGGCAGCGGAATATCAAGCGGGCGACGCGATTGGCCGACGCCCTTCGCAGCACCATCGATGACATCCGAAGGGACGGCGCGACATCTTACCACCAGATAGCTGCCGAACTGAATCGGCGAGGGGTGCGGGCCCCTCGTGGCGGCCAGTGGTTCCCGATACAGGTGCGGCGGATCGTCCAGCGGATCAACACATCCCAGACAGCCTGAATGATCGGTTGTCGTCCCCGCATTGGTCAGTCACGCCGGGATGTGCCGCGGCTGTGACGAGAGGCGGAGCCTATCCGTCCTGGATAGCGCCCAGCGCGCGGATCAGGGAGCGCGTGTCGTAAGGCTTGCGCAGCAGCACCGTGCCCGAAGGCTGCCCATCGGCCTCGTCTCCCGGCGGAAAGTTTCGCCCGGTGGCGAAGATGACCCTCAACGCGGGGAAGCGGTGCCGCGCCTCGGCCGCGAGTTCGCTGCCGGACATGCCGGGCAGGCCGATATCGGCGATCAGCACCGCGACGCTCGCATCCAGCAGGCGCAAAGCCTCTTCGGCATTGCCGGCCTCCAGAACCGAATGGCCCATGCGCGTCAGCATGTCCGCGGTCGCGATGCGGATCAGCACGTTGTCCTCGACGAACAGGATCGTCATCGGCGGGATCGTCCGGCCTTCCGAAAGCGTCTCCGGCCGGCTGCGCTGCGACCAGGTCGGCCGCCGGGCCGGCGTCTGCGCCGCATCCGCCTTGCCCGGCCGGTTGCGCAGCAATTGCCGGATCCGTCGGGCCAGCGCCTCCCGCGAATACGGCTTGCTGAGCAACTCGATGCCCTGGTCGAGCCGGCCGCCATGGACGATCGCGTTGTCGGTGTAGCCCGAGGTGAAGAGCACCACGAGGTCCGGCAGACGCTGCAGCGCCTGCCGCGCGAGGTCCGGGCTGCGCAGCGGCCCCGGCATCACGACATCGGTGAACAGGACGTCGACCGGGATGCCGCTTTCGATGATGGCCAGCGCACCCTGCGCATCCCTCGCCTTCAGCACCCGGTAGCCGAGGCCGGACAGCATGGCGACCACCGTGCCGCGCACATCCTCATCATCCTCGACGACCAGCACTGTCTCGGTGCCGCCGAGGACGGGCCCGGTCTCCACTTCGGTCGCGACATCCTCCGGCTGGTGCACGCGCGGCAGGTAGATCCGGATCGTGGTGCCCTCGTCCGGCTCGCTGTAGATCTTGATGTGGCCGTTCGACTGC